>JBPCSS010000021.1:0-58225 GCA_051006855.1 Candidatus Nanopelagicus sp. | reverse complement strand
TCCATCAAAGTATTTCGTTTGTCATGTGCTTTCTTGCCCTTAGCTACTGCGATCTCAACCTTTGCTTTTCCATCTTTAAAATAAAGTGAGAGTGGAATTAAGGTTAAGCCACCTTGTTTTATTACACCTGAAATTTGCGCAATCTCGCGCTTATGCAAAAGTAATTTACGATCACGCCGTGGTGGATGATTTGTCCATGAGCCTTGGTTGTATTCAGGGATATGGATGCCACTTACCCAGATCTCACCATCTTTAGCCATCGCATAACCATCAGTTAATGAGGCTCTACCTGCTCTTAGAGATTTAACCTCGGTTCCAGTTAATACCAAGCCGCACTCATATACCTCTTCAATAAAGTAATCATGACGGGCGCTTTTATTTTGGGCAATTACTTTCTTGCCTAACTCTTTGACCACAAGCAACCCCCAATCTAAATTGTTTGGTGGTGGTTAAACCTTTAGGTATTTACGAAGGGTTAGTACTGATGCAATTCCGGAGACTAGTAATCCAGTTAGAAGTAACCAAGCACTTGCTACCCACACATCTTTCCAGGTAAAAAATTGCGTAAAGGTCAAAAGTGGCGCCACTTTGGAATCCACAATCGATTTAAAGCCAGCCAAAAAGCCAGTTGAAACTAACCAACCAAAGAGGGCTGCAAATACACCTTCAAGCAAGAAAGGCAGTTGAATTGAAAAACTAGAAGCGCCAACTAACTTCATAACCCCAGTTTCACGTCTTCGATTAAAGGCGGCAATTCGCAAAGTGTTGCTGATTAATAAAGCTGCAGTTAGTACCGAAGCTGCGCCAATAACTAATGCGCCATTTCGCAATACGCCCAGTAATCTAAAGAACTTCTCTAAAATTGCCTGTTGATCTTGCACAATATCAACACCAGGTCGGCCAGCAAAGGCACTTTCAATTACCGCAAACTTAGTTGGATCCTTAAGCTTTACCCGAAATGACTCTGGAAGTTGATCTGGTGTGACATTTTGAGCAATTGCTGAGCCTTTAAATCTCTCTTGGAAACGCTTAAATGCTTCACTCTGTGATTCGTAGTAAACCTCTTGCACAACTGGAAGTGCTTGGAGATCTCGTTGAATACCAATTTTTTGATCCTGTGTGATAACACCATTAGAACAAGATTGACCTTCCGAGAGTGAGCCACAGAGAAATATTGATACCTCGATCTTGTCATACCAATAATCTTTCATTACGCGCACCTGAGAATTAGCAAGTAAGCCGATGCCAAGCAGGGATAGTGAAATTGCAACTGTAATTACCACCGCAAATGTCATAGTTAAATTTCGGCGCAGGCCAATGCCCACCTCACTCATTACAAATTTAGCGCGCATTTGGTAACCCTATCTTTTCTTATCTTCGCTTTAGCCGGTATAGCCATAGACACCACGAGCCTGATCTCGGATGACATGACCACCTTCTAATTCAATAACTCGCTTGCGCATCTGATCGACAATTCCGGCATCATGGGTTGCCATCACCACTGTGGTGCCCTCTCGGTTGATGCGATCTAGTAATTTCATAATTCCCACCGAGGTGGCTGGATCTAGATTTCCAGTTGGCTCATCGGCAATCAAAATCGTTGGGCGAGAGACATAAGCTCTGGCAATTGCAACTCTTTGTTGCTCACCGCCAGATAGCTCACTTGGCTTTCGATCCCCTTTTTCCTCTAAACCAACAAGCTCTAAAACCTCGGGCACATCTCGGCTGATTTGTTTATTTGAGTAGCCAAGCACATGCAATGTGAAGGCAACATTTTCAGAGACAGTTTTATTTGGTAGCAATCTAAAATCTTGGAAAACAGTTCCTACCTGCCGGCGCAGCTCAGGCACCTTCTGGTTTGCCAGCGCATTTAAATCTTTACCCGCCACATGAATTACACCCGCACTTGGTCGCTCTTCGCGCAAAACTAATCTTAAAAAGGTTGATTTACCTGAGCCAGATAATCCAACTAGGAAAACAAACTCGCCCTTTGATATTTCCAGATTCACGCCATCTAGGGCAGCTTTATCCTGTCTTGGATATAACTTGGTTACATTCTCAAAGCGAATCAATTTAAAACCCTTCAATCAGGTGTGTAGATCAACTACGAGTAGTTTAGATAAGTAATCAGATTAATCTGGTGATTTACCACTACTTTTCGCAATTAAAAGCTGAGAATTAACGCAAAATGTGAGATTACTCGCGCCCCTTGCGCCATTTAATACCAGCCTCAATAAATCCATCAAGATCTCCATCTAATACACCAGATGGATTTCCAACTTCAAAATCAGTTCGCAAATCCTTAACCATTTGATATGGAGCAAGAACATAAGATCGCATTTGATTTCCCCAGGATCCTGAGTTATCTCCCTTTAATGCATCCATCTTTGCACGCTCTTCTAATCTGCGACGTTCTAATAATTTAGATTGCAAAACTGCCATAGCTGTTGCCCGGTTTTGAATTTGAGATCTTTCATTTTGACAGGAGACGACAATCCCAGATGGAAGGTGGGTAATGCGCACTGCAGAGTCAGTGGTATTTACACCTTGTCCACCAGGACCAGAGGAGCGGTAAACATCAACTCTTAAATCTTTTTCTTCAATCTCAATGTGATCACTTTGTTCTACAACTGGCACAACCTCAACACCAGCAAAGGAGGTGTGACGACGAGATTGGGAATCAAAGGGTGAAATACGAACTAAGCGATGTGTTCCTTGTTCGACTGAAAGCCGGCCATAAGCATATGGAGATGAAATTCTAAATGTAGTTGATTTAATTCCTGCCTCTTCGGCGTAGGAGGTTTCTAAAACCTCTACTTTGTAATTATGTCGCTCGCAGTATCGAAGATACATACGCATCAACATCTGTGCCCAATCTGCTGCCTCAACTCCACCAGCCTCTGAGCGAATAGTCATTAATGCATCACGTTCGTCATACTCACCACTTAGTAGCGTCTGCACCTCAAGATCGTTAATTACCTTTGTTAGCTCATCTAACTCTTTATCAACATCTTTAAAGGCAGCTGCCTTATCACTCTCGGCCGCAGATAACTCAACCATTACTGGTAGATCATTTAATCTAGATCTAATTGAGTTGATCTTATTTATTGTTGATTGGGCTCTAGATAATTTACTGGTAATTACTTGGGCTGCTTGTGGGTCATCCCAAAGATTTGGCACACTCGCCTGTTTTTCTAAATCGGCAGCAGTTTCAATCAATTTGGGTAGGTTTAAGACTTGCTCAATTGATTTAAGAGTTAAATCAACCTTACCTATCTCATCTTGATAATCACGGGCGGCCATGGGGTAAGGGTAATCTAATTAGGGATGTATACCGAACTTGCGCCAACTTTAGTGGTGATTGTTAGATTGTTTAACTGATTACTATCTATAAATGGAATCTGGATTGGTAGATCTCCAACAATCGAAACTTCGGCAGAGAGTTCATAAAGTTGGCAATTAAATGAGCTTACTTGGATACTTTTTCCAGAGATCTGCACCTGTTTTATGAGTGAATGAAATTTTATATTTGCTGCTAAACAATCAAGTGGTACTCGCTTGTTATTGCTAAATCTATTTAGCTGCGCGTAGTAGGCCAATGAGTTAATTGATTGAGCTGATTTATTTATCGCACTCTCTGCCACATTAGTTAGCTCTTTCTTTATCGAATAAGCAGATGCAATATTGATTGAGATAAATGACAAACTCATCGCTAGCAGGAAGAAGCCAAATGAGAGTGGAATCAAAGAACCGCGGCTTTGATGGTTTAGCCACTTTTTTATCGCCATAGATCTACATACTCTGATGCAGATGCGGTCTGATCATTTCCTACTTTAATCGTGGCAGTTACTAAATTACCTGGCATAAAACAGGGATAAAAAGCGCAGGTGAGATTAAGTTCAATCTCACGCTCTCTTTTAGTAGCTCTAGATTGTTTGGATTTATAGATCTCAAGTACTTGAAAGGCCCGCGCCATTGCTAACTCCTCATTAGGGCTACTTACAAAGGCTCGCACGCTTTGTCTTGCCAGATTCTTACTTTCTGAAATAGCCATTGATCGATTTTGTATGGCGGTGATGAGAATAAGAAATGCCGTGAAAAATGGCAGGGTAAAGATTACAAACTCTGCAATTGCAGAGCCTGGATCTGACTTATTTATATATTTAATTACTCTCATCCTCATCAACTGCAATCGCTAATACTTTGCGTCTTGATATATTGCCAAAATCTATAAACTTTTTTATATTTTCTTCTCGATTTACAAGTAGTAGTGAGCCACCACCAATTAATGGATACCTTTGGTAATTACCAGATTCACCATTGATCGCAATCTTGGCTAGCTCACCTTGATAAAGATTGGTATCTGTCATCACATTAAATTGCATAAAGACCAGTTGAAACATAACTAAAAATACAAAAACCTGCGGAAGTATGGTTAGAAATGATTCAACTGATCCTCGGCTGTGGGCAAGTAATAGCTTGCGCAACTACCTGATACCGCCCATTGCATCCAATGAGTTGCGCAAGATCGTGGTTAGTTTGGGCGCAGCAATTGACCAAATTCCAGTTACTAATGCGGTGGTCATTAAAACAACTAATACCCAGCCCGGGACATCTCCCCGGCTCTCTTTTTTTATAACTGCCGCTGCCTTTGATTTTAAGAACAGAGTGATCTTAATAATTTGTAGTGAAGGGTTCATATAGCTCCAAAAATGTTTGTGTTTGGAAACTATAAAGAGTTTGAATAAGTAAAGTAATCGCAAATAAAAAAACTGTGGATTACCTTAGTTAAAACTACAAGATGCTATAGACCAACCTCAGTTAGTGATTTAGATAGTAGCTCTAAGCCCAACTTGGCATCACTTTCAGAGATGTTACAAGGTGGCACCATATGAATGCGATTGAAGTTGTTAAATGGCATCAAACCATTCTTCTTACAAGTTGCCACAATCTCATTCATCTTTGGACTAGATGCACCATATGGCGCTAGTGGTTCACGTGTTTTTCTATCGGTAACCATATCAACGCCCCAGAAAACACCAGCTCCTCTAATATCACCAATTACTTGATGTTTTTTAGCTAATTCATTTAAACCAGGACCAAGAATCTTCTCGCCAATGCTGGCAGCATTTTCAACCATCTTCTCACTCTTCATTACATCAATTGTTGCAACTGCAGTTGCGCAGGCAATTGGATGACCTGAGTAGGTAAGTCCACCAGGAAATACTCTTTCATCAAATGTTTTTGCAATTTTCTCTGGAATTATTACTCCACCAAGTGGGATGTAACCTGAAGTCACACCCTTGGCAAAAACAATTAAATCTGGAGTAGATTTTGAGTGTTGGAAGCCAAACCATTTACCAGTTCGACCAAAGCCAGACATAACCTCATCGGCAATCCAAACAATTTCATACTTATCGCAGAGCGCCCGCAGACCATCTAAGTAACCAGCAGGTGGCACCAGCACGCCAGCTGTTCCGGGCACTGATTCAATTAAAATTGCAGCAATTGTTTTTGGACCTTCAAAAATAATTGTTTGCTCTAAATGTTCAAGTGCTCGCTGGCACTCCTCCTCTTGATTACTTGCCCAAAAAGCGGTGCGATATAGATAAGGACCCCAGAAGTGAACATGTCCAAAGCCAAACTCATTTGGAAATCTTCGTGGATCACCAGTTGCATTTATCGCAGAGCCAGTATTGCCGTGATAAGAACGATAGGTTGATAAAACTTTGTGTTTATTGGTGTGTAGTCTGGCCATTCGAATCGCATTTTCAATTCCATCTGCGCCACCATTTGTGAAGAAAACTTTCTTAAAACTATCTCCGGCAACTGAAGTAATTCGCTTTGCTGCTTCATTTCGCGCCTCATTAGCATGTTGCGGTGCAACTGTTGCCAAAATATCTGCCTGCTCTTTTATTGCTGAAATGACTTTTGGATGTTGATGGCCAATATTTGTGAAAACTAATTGACAGGAAAAATCTAAATACTTCTTGCCATTAAAATCCCAAAAGTAAGAACCGGCGCCACCGGCCACCGTCATTGGTGAAATTTGCCCTTGCGCTGACCATGAGTGAAAAACATTGGCACGGTCATCAGCAAAAACCTTTGCTGCTTTATCTGGGTTATTTTCTGGGGTACTCACATTGCTCCCTTTTGGCTGGCCTAATTATGTAGTCCAATCTAATCACTTATCCCATTATTTTGGTAGAAAGGGGTAATTTCATGGCGGTAAAACCTTTGAGGTATGGTTGCGATATGGAAACTATTTCACACTGGATTAATGGCGCATTATCAAATGAGAAATCAGAGCGAACTGGTGATGTATATAACCCAGCTACCGGTCAGATTTGCGCAAAGGTAAATTTTGCAACACCGCAAACTGTGGATTTGGCTGTCAATGTTGCCACTAAAGCATTTGAGACTTGGCGACACAGTTCATTAACAAAGCGCACCCAGGTGTTGTTTGCCTTTCGGGAATTAGTAAATCAAAACAAAGAAAAATTAGCAGCTTTAATTACGCAAGAGCATGGCAAAGTACTAAGTGATGCCTTCGGTGAAGTCACCCGTGGCCTTGAGGTTGTGGAGTTTGCTTGCGGTATTCCCCATTTACTAAAGGGTGGATTTTCTGAAGAGGTTTCAACTGGCGTGGATGTTTACTCAATTCGCCAACCATTAGGACCAGTTGCAGTAATTTCACCATTTAATTTCCCAGCCATGGTGCCAATGTGGTTTTTCCCAATTGCAATCGCTTGTGGAAATACTGTAATTGTTAAACCATCTGAGAAGGATCCAAGTGCAATTATGTTGGTTGCCCAATTATTAAAAGAGGCCGGTCTGCCAGAGGGTGTATTTAATGTGGTGCATGGCGACAAGGTTGCAGTCGATGCACTTTTAACCCACCCTGGAATTAAGTCAGTTTCATTTGTTGGATCAACTCCAATTGCAAAATATGTTTATGAAAATGGCACAAAGGCTGGCAAGCGAGTGCAGGCCTTAGGTGGAGCTAAAAACCACATGATCGTTTTGCCTGATGCAGATTTAGATTTAGCAGCCGATGCGGCAATTAACGCAGGCTTTGGCTCAGCAGGTGAGCGGTGCATGGCGATCTCTGCAATTGTTGCAGTTGAACCAATTGCCGATAAGTTGATTGAAAAGATTACCGAGCGCGCAACCAAGATTAAAACTGGTGATGGCACAAAGGGTGCTGACATGGGTCCACTTGTTACCAAGGTGCACCGCGACAAAGTTGCTTCATATATTGAAGCTGGTGAAAAAGAGGGCGCCAAGATTGTTTTTGATGGCAGAAAAGTTGTTGTCGATGGCGAAGGATTTTGGCTTGGACCAACCTTGTTTGATCAGGTTAAACCAAGTATGAGTATCTACCAAGAGGAGATATTTGGCCCAGTGCTTAGCGTTATTCGCGTGCAGAGTTATGACCAGGCGCTTAAGTTAGTAAATGATCACCAATATGGAAATGGAACTGCGATCTTTACCAATGATGGTGGTGCTGCCCGACGTTTTCAAAATGAGGTTGAGGTTGGCATGGTTGGTATTAACGTTCCGATTCCAGTACCAATGGCTTACTTCTCATTTGGCGGTTGGAAGAACTCATTATTTGGCGACTCACATGCGCATGGCACAGAGGGTGTTCATTTCTTTACTCGTGGCAAGGTGGTTACCAGTAGGTGGTTAGATCCAAGCCATGGTGGAATTAATTTAGGTTTCCCACAAAATACCTAAATTAGCCGCGAAGAGTTTTTGCTAATTCCTTAAAGTCATTAACCATAAAATCTATCTCGGCTTGATCATGGGCCAAGGAGATTAACCACTGCTCATCTAATCCTGGCGGCGTCATAATGCCATGGTTTAACGACCAAAGGAATGAAAGCTCGGCAACTTGGAAATCAGTTGATTTGTAATCACGGTAATTTCGCACTGGTCGATCAGACCAAGTTATGCAACCTTTCACACCAAAACCTACGGTGTGAGCAGGTAATTCATACTGATCAATAATTTCGCGAATTTTTGTTAATGCTTGGATATTTAAAGATTCTGCCTTACCTAATGCCTCTGGAGTACAAAGTTTATCTACCGCTCTAACTGCAGCCATAGCCAAGATATGACCATTAAAAGTTCCAAGGTGTGGCATTCGCCCATCAGTTACTGGCTTCATAAATTCTGATTTTCCACCAAATGCTGCAAGTGGAATTCCGCCACCAATTGATTTTGCTAAGCAGATTAAATCTGGAATTACACCCAATCTTTGCGCAGCACCTTGTGGGCCGGCGGTTAATCCAGTCTTAACTTCATCAAAAATTAAAACAATTTTGTATTGATCGCATAGCTCGCGGACCTTCTCAAGGTATCCCTCATCCGGCAAAACAATTCCAATATTTTCTAAAACTGGTTCAACAATAAAGCAGGCGATAGTTGAAGAGTGTTTTTCAAAAATCCGCTCAAGTGCTTCAGAGTTGTTGTATGGAACAACATAAGACAAACCTGGAACAGCTGCGTTGCCAATTACTGAGTTTGGAGCATCTTCAGGGCCAGCCTTTTCTAAGGATGGCTTGGTTGAAACCAATAATGCATCCCCACTTCCGTGGTAGCCACCTTCAACCTTAACTACGCCCTCTTTGCCGGTATAAGCACGAGCTGTTCTAACTGCATACATAGTTGATTCAGTGCCTGAGTTAGTAAATCTAATTTGATCAATTCCAAATCGACGACATAAGCGCTCTGCTGCATCTCGAGAATCTGGTGATGGTGCGGTGTAAAGGGTTCCGATATCTAATGTGCTCTTTAGCTCGGCCATTACTAGCGGATTTAAGTGACCGACCAACATTGAACCAAAGCCCATGGATAGATCAAGCATTTTGCGGCCATCAACATCGACCATCCAGGCACCTTTAGCTGACTTGATTGAGATTGGATATGGATCAAAGGATTGGAATGTTGAGTGCGCACCCAATGGAATGGTTTTTAGCGCAGTTAAATACTCATCACTTGAACTCTTAAGATTTGATTTATACAAATCTAGTTGTTGTTGAAATAATTTTTCAAGACGAGCGGTATCAAATGGTTTTGAATGTGTTGGTACCGAACGGAAGGTTTGGTTGTGATGCGTTTGTGTTTTCATGCGGGTTTGTACTGTCAAAGGGTCCAAATAGACCAAAGTTTGGCGTGCACTCTCCTAGTCAAACGTTATCTTACATAGGTAGTTTAGCAGAGTTAAATTTATTAGCAACTGTGATAATTTCATGCGTAAATTTATGATTATTTATTTAATAACAAAAAATTAACAATAAATAATGCTTTTCCCATTTAAATCATTACATTTAAAAGCAGGTATTATCTATGCATGGTAAATAAGCGAGTTGATTTAACTGCTGCGCAAATTGAGCATTTAAAAACTTTAGTTACCGGTCAAGTTTCAACTAATGAAACTGTATTAGATCAACACGGTAAAGATGAATCTGCCATTCCACCAGTACGCCCATCAGCGGTTGTTATGCCGCAAAGTACTGATGAAGTTTCAAAAGTTTTGGCTTACTGCAATAGCCAGAAAATTCCAGTAGTTGCCTTTGGTGCTGGTTCATCACTTGAAGGGCATGTATTGCCTTTATTTGGTGGAATTTCACTTGATTTAACTCAAATGAATAAGGTGCTTGAGGTTAGAGGTGATGATTTAATTGTTCGAGTCCAACCTGGCGTGCATCGAGTTGCATTAAATGAGAAATTGGCCAGCTCAGGATTATTTTTCTCAGTAGATCCAGGCGCGGATGCCACTTTAGGTGGCATGGCGGCAACTGGCGCTGCTGGCACCACTACGGTTCGGTACGGCTCAATGCGAGACAATGTTTTAGCACTCACTGCTGTTATGGCAGATGGCACAGTAATCAAGACCGGGCGTGAGACAAGAAAGCTATCTGCCGGTTATGACTTAACCAGATTGCTAGTTGGCTCAGAGGGCACATTGGCGGTGATCACCGAGTTAACACTTCGGGTCTTTGGAATTCCAGAGAAGATGGCAGCGGCCATTGTTAGATTTAAAAACTTATCTGATGGCGTAACAGCTGCTACTGCAATTGTTAGATCTGGTATCTCAATTGCAAGATGTGAGTTTTTGGATGCAAAGTGCATTAAGAATGTAAATGCCCATGATGGGTTGAGTTTGGCTGAAGTTCCAACCTTATTTTTCGAATTCCATGGCTCACCGCAAGGAGTTGCCGAAGATGCAGCCTCGGTAAAAGAGATTGTAGAAGAGTTTGGTGGATCTGATTTTGAATGGACAACTGATGAAGGTGCCCGAAGAAAATTATGGCAAGCAAGACACAATGCTTACTGGGCAGGAATTGCCGCAAACCCAGGAAAGCGGGCAGTTAGCACTGATGCAGCCGTACCACTTTCAAAACTTGCGCAAGCGGTAACGGTGGCGGAGGAAATACTTAGTAAACATCCTTATCCATTTTCAATACTTGGCCATGTTGCAGATGCAAACTTTCATTGTTTTATTGTTACTGATCCAGCTAAACCAGCTGAGTTAGAGGATGTACGTCACATAACTCATGAGATAACTATGAAAATGATTGAAATGGGCGGCACCTGTACCGGCGAACATGGAATAGGCTCAGGAAAAATTCAGGCCTTAGAGGCTGAAACAGGTGCACCTGCGGTTAGTATTATGCGCTCAATCAAGAAAACTTTAGATCCAAACAATATTTTAAATCCTGGAAAGGTATTTAACTAAATGAGTCTGACGGTATGGGAAGTAACAATTGCAGGATTACTGGCTGTACTTGCCTTTGACTTAACTTTAGCAATAATCCGCAGAAACAAAGAGACTTCGATGAAAGAGGCAGCTGCTTGGACAATTTTCTATGTCAGCGCTGCAATTATTTTTGGATACTCACTCGGTGAATGGAACACTACCCAGGCTCGTGGTGAGTTTTTTGCAGGTTGGATTACTGAGTACTCGTTATCAGTTGATAACTTATTTATTTTCATTTTAATTTTGGCAAGATTTAAAATAGATAAGACTAAGCAGCAATTAGTTTTACTAATTGGAATTATTATGGCACTAGTACTGCGTGGCATCTTTATCGCCATAGGTAGCGCTGCTATCTCAAGATATACCTGGGTATTTTATATTTTTGGCGCTTTCCTGCTTTACACCGCATACAAATTAATTAGTGAATCTGGTGAAAAAGAGTGGAAAGAGGGCAAGGTTATTACCTGGTTTAAAAACCGTGGTGCATCTCCCCTGACTATCGTTTTAGTGGCAATTGCTTTTACCGATTTAGTTTTCGCACTTGATTCAATCCCTGCAATTTTTGGATTAACTAAGGATCCATACATTGTCTTCACTGCAAATGCCTTTGCATTAATGGGCTTGCGCCAACTTTACTTTTTGCTCGGTGGCTTAATGACCAAACTTATTTATTTAACCAAAGGTTTAGCCATAATCCTAGGATTTATTGGCGTAAAACTAATTATTGAGGCAATCCATGGAAATGACATCCATAAAATCCTTGGTGTAGAGATTCCAGAGATTTCAACACAATTCTCGCTAACTGTGATTGTTGGAACCTTGCTTACCACCACGATTGCAAGTCTGATCGTAAGTTCTAAATCAAAGGTGGCAGAATAGCCCTCATGATTGAGGGTGCTAACAAGATTCAAGTATTTGAGCCGCACAGCTCATCTCTTCCGCCACTGCCTCCTTACTTTAGGGATTTCTGGCGCAGAAGAGAGTTTGCCACTGAACTTTCTAAATTCTCCGATAAGGCTGAGTATTTAGAATCAAAGCTGGGCAAAGTTTGGTTAGTTTTAAATCCTTTATTTCTAGCGGTAATTTACTTTTTACTTGTAACAGTTATTCAAGGTGGTCGAGGTCAAGGCGGTGGCTTCACAACTTTGGCTCATATTTTAATTGGTTTGTTCACCTTCTATTTTGCTCAAAATACAATTTTGCTAGGCGCCTCATCAATTACATCTGGCGGGAGTTTGATTTTAAATCAAGCCTTTCCCCGGGCGCTTTTGCCTCTATCTAGTGCAATAAGTGCAGCAAGGCAGTTTTTCCCAACAATTCCTATTTATATTTTAATTGTTTTCGGTGGCAAGCTATTTTTAGATGACTCTACCTTGCCAGGGCTTAGTGCAAATTACCTACTTCTTCCAATTTTGTTTGTATTACTTGCTGTTACTAGTTTTGGTCTTTCACTTCTATTTGCAACTATGAATGTTTACTTCCGAGACACTACTAAATTGCTTTCATATATTATGAGAATTTGGCTATACGCATCCCCGGTTTTATGGCAACCAGATATGTTAAATGGCTGGTATCGAGTAATACTTTATTTAAATCCACTTGGGCCGATACTTTCTGCAAATTCAAGAATTTGGATCGATGGCTTAATGCCAACTGCAAACCAACTAATTGGCTGTCTATTTTGGGCACTCTTTTCATTTTTGCTAGGCAGTTATTTCTTTATATCAAGGGAGCGCGATTTTGCCGTCCGCATCTAAAGTGAGCTTGCCGGATAATTTAGCGATCCGGATCCAGGATCTTTCTATTAGTTATAAAATCAATGTTGAATCCAAGAAAACTTTGAAAAATGCGATCATGCGCGCCAGTAAAGGCGAGCGAGTAAGAACTAGAACTGTTGAGGCGGTTAAAAATCTGAATTTAGATATTCCCCATGGCTCAGTAGTTGGAATTGTTGGCGCCAATGGCGCTGGTAAATCTACTTTAATGAGATCTATTGCTGGAATCTTGCCACCAACAACTGGACAGATAACTGTTAATGGCAGAATCTCAACTTTATTAGCACTTGGGGTTGGATTTAATAAAGCATTATCTGGCCGAGATAACATCATTTTAGGTGGGCTTGCAGCCGGTATGAGTAAAGCTGAAATTGAAAGCCAAACTGATGCCATCGCGCAATTTGCAGACTTGCCGGAAGGATTTATTGATATGCCGGTTAGAACTTATAGCAATGGCATGTATAGCAGGGTGGCTTTCGCAGTTGCTGTGAATATGACTCCAGATATTTTGCTATTAGATGAGGCGCTCTCTGCCGGAGATGCGGCTTTTAAGGAAAAGTCTTTTAACCGGATGCGAGAGTTATGTGAAGAGGCTCGAACTATTTTGATTGTCTCTCACGCATTATCTTCCATCAATGAACTGTGTGATCATGCAATTTGGATGCATAAAGGAAAAATGTTGGCCTCTGGTGAACCAGAAAATATTACGGAGCAGTACTTGAAGTTCTTAAATGTTGGTGAATTACCCTCTAGCTACGAAGATTTATAAAGGTAAGGCAAAAAATACTGCCGTAATTGCTACTGCTAGAAATACAGCTTGGGCAAGAATACTTACCGCAGTCTTACGGTCTGCTCTTCGATCCTCTGCGCTTTGAACCTTTGTAATACTTCCAAGTTTTCCAAAATTAAAAGTGCCAGCCAAACCATAAGCTAAACAAAATTTCTTACGAGATTGAATGAATCCCACTGAAAAAATCATTGCTGGCAGAAATATTGAAAATCGAGCAGATCTTGCTTGATCTGTTGCTAGCAAAGTAGTGGCGGTAGATATAGTTAGAAAAATACCAATTAACGCTACCAATTGTCGACGGCGAATTTCACCTTTGCCGATGTTGCAAGCACCTGCAATATATTCGCTACTCACTTATGCATCTTCTCGTTGTTCATCATCGCTCCATACTTCATACTCATCATTTTCAGAGCGAGCCAACCAGTTAAATACAGATTTGATCGCACCAAAGATGACTAATACTCCAGCAAGGAGTGCAAAGAGTCTTTTGAATGCTTTGATCATGGGGCAAATCTACTATCTTTTAATCTGCCACCCTTACTAATTTCCCTCGGTGGCGAGTTTTCTTAGTGAACTCCCAGATACTCTAAAGACCGTCCACTGATCCATTGGCTGCGCACCTATGGAGTTATAGAAATCAATTGCGCTCTCATTCCAATCTAAAACCCACCACTGCAATCTTTTATACCCATTTTCAATACAAATTTGAGCTAACTTTCTAAGTAAAGCTTTGCCATGGCCCTGCCCTCGAAACTTTGGGTCCACATATAGATCTTCTAGGTAAATTCCATGCTTACCTAACCAAGTTGAATAATTTAAGTGCCAAACTGCAAATCCAGTGGTTTGACTATCTTCCTCTGAGATCAGGCAAAAAACTTGAGGGTTTGGTCCAAAGAGAGAGTCCTTTAAATCATCCAATGAAAGCTCTACCTCATCAGGTGCTTTTTCATATACTGCTAGATCATGAATAAATTGCAAAATTACAGGTAGGTCAGCCTGAACCGCTGATCTGATTTTTACTGACACTATTTAATCTTTGCAGCAGTTAATGCCTGCTGAATATCTGCCCATAGATCATCCACATTTTCAATGCCGACTGAAAATCTGATTAAATTTTCTGGCACAGTTTCACTCTCAGTTGCCCACCGGCGACGTCGCTCCCAAATAGATTCCACTCCACCAAGTGAGGTGGCATTGGTAATTAATTTTGAACTATTACACATTAAATCAACCTGTTCAACAGTTGCATTCACATCAAATGAGATCATGGCGCCAAAGCCCTTCATAAAGGATTTAGCTAATGAATGATAAGAATCGGTGGCTAAGCCTGGATATCTAACTCTAGATATGCGTGAATCTTGTGATAAGCGAGAAGCTAATTCCATGGCATTCTCTTGGGATCGTTGCATTCGAAGTGCAAATGTTCGAAGGCCACGTAATGCAATCCAAGCCTCAAATGGCCCAGCGATCGCTCCGCCATACCTTCTAGATTGCTCAAGTCGACTGTAGAGTGCTGGATCATTTGTACTTAACGAGCCAAGTATTAAATCACTATGCCCGGATAAGTACTTGGTAACTGAATGAATTGAGATATCAGCACCCATTGCTAGCGGATTTTGCAGAAGTGGTGTGGCTAGGGTGTTATCGACTGCTACCCCGCAACCTGCAGCCTTTCCTGCTGAAATAATTTTCGGTAGATCGACCACCTCAAGTAGTGGGTTAATCGGAGATTCCAAATAAAGCATCTGTGCACCTGGAATGGCCGCCATACATTCATCAGTATTTGCCAAGTTCACAAATCGAACTTTTAGCTTTTCACTTTCATTTAATTTTTTTAATAAAGTTGTTGTTCCTTGATAACCATTATGTGCTGCAACAATTACTGCACCTTCTGGCAAAAGTGAAAAGACTGCACTAATTGCAGCCATGCCGGAGGAGAAAAGTAATGTTTTGCCACCTTCTAAAGCGCAGATCGCCTCCTCTAATGCACTCCAGGTTTCATTGCCATAACGGCCATAGCCAACTGGCCCACCTTCATGAAATGTTGAGTTAAGTGCGATTGGTGGATTAAGAGCGCCATCTGGTTGTTTTGCAGGTCGGCCAGCTGCAACAACTTTGGATTCTGTTGCTAATTTGTCCAAATCAACCGGCTCACTCATATCTAAAGCCTAACCCATTAAATTCAGAGTAGTTTTGCTAAAAACTCAATTCTTCGGTTCAAGCACAAGTGCCACTGAGTTAATGCACCAACGTTGGTCAGTTGGAACGGCATACCCCTCACCAGAAAAGACATGGCCCAAATGAGAGCCACAGGCTGAACATCTAACCTCTGTACGCACCCTTGGAAAAAGTGATCGATCTTCAATTAACTCAACAGCATCATCTGCAGTTGGTGCATAAAATGAAGGCCAACCACAGCCAGAATGAAATTTTGTGTCAGACCTAAATAATTCAGCGCTGCAGGCTTTACATTTATAAACACCAATAGTTTCACTATCTGTGTATTCACCAGTAAATGCAGTTTCAGTTGCTGATTTACGTAAAACATCAAATGAAAGAGGATCTACCTTACTTTTTAACTCAGCTTCATCAATCTTAACTTTATAAGGTTCTCCTTTGGAGTTAATTCCAGTTATCTCATCCATTATTACTCGCTAATGCAGTTGGAAAAGCTACGCCAGTTGAGGAGTGGCAGTCGTAACCATTTGGATTCTTTTCTAGATATCGCTGGTGGTATTCCTCAGCAAGCCAGTAAGTAACGCCACTAGCTGGCAAAATCTCAGTGACAATTTTATCCATACCATTTTTAGTCAATTCATTTTGGTAAATCTCTTTACTTGCAAGGGCCTGCTGCATCTGCTCTGGTGAGGTTGTAAAAATTGAGGATCGATATTGAGTTCCGATATCTCCACCTTGTTGATTTAAAGATGTTGGATCATGCATAACCCAAAATTCTGCCAACAATCGCTGGTATGAAATAATCTCTGGATCAAAAATGACCTCAACCATTTCAGCATGATTTGTAGTACCAGCGCAAACCTCTTTGTAAGTTGGATCTGGTTTATTTCCTCCCATATATCCAACTGAGGTTTGTATTACGCCAGCTAAATTCCAAAATCTTCGCTCTGCTCCCCAAAAACATCCGGTTGCAAAATATGCGGTCTGGCTCATTGGCTAATTCTCTCCTATTGATTACTGGTGTGCAATCTCAAATTATTGGCAAATTATTCTGTGCTTTTTTTGCGCTAAATCTTGGCCTTTACCTAGATATTCACCCGGAGAAGCTCTAGGGATCGCACTTTCTGGCCACTGGCCAATGCGCAGGATTTATTCATCCGTGAGCGAAATCTTGGTATGAAAAATGGAATTTATCTAAATATTTTAAATTCTCAGCGAAATATCCTTGTTTATTAATTAAATTAAGGAGAGAATAAGCCAGTTGATTTTTTGACTACTAATTAACACCTACTCATCGAAGGAGTTGCTGCCCTATGGATTGGCGACATGAAGCAGCTTGTCGCGAAGAGGATCCAGAGGTTTTCTTCCCGGTAGGAAATACTGGCCCAGCCTTGGCCCAAATTGAAGAGGCAAAAAAGATTTGTGAAAGATGTTCTGTGAAAGAGCCATGTCTAGCTTGGGCGTTAGAAAGTGGCCAAGATGCTGGTGTATGGGGTGGATTATCTGAGGATGAAAGACGTGCCATGAAACGACGTGCTGCTAGAAATCGTGCCCGTCAGATGGAAAATCAAAACTCCTTTTAATTACAGCTAAAGGAAATTTCTCCCTTAGTTAGATCCCCAACTCGAAATAGTTTCAAACTTCCATTTAACTCATTTTTAGTTAAGGTATTGGCAATTTGCAATCCTAAATTAGCTGACTTTTCAATATTAAACTCAGTAGGAAGCCCAGAACCATTATCACAAACACTTACTTGGTAATTATTTTGCTTCTTAATCACCTCAACTATTAACTGATCACCGCTTTTGTCTAAACCATGCTCGAGCGCATTATGAATCAACTCAGTTATGACTAATGAAAGAGCGGTGGCAGTCTTTGAATCAAAAGCTCCAAATTCGCCTACCTTTTTAAATTCAATTTTCCTAGTGTTTAAATCCAAAGCATTTTTCACAATCTGCTCAAATACTTGATCAAATTCAACAAACTCAGAGGATTGATTAGATAAAGTTTCATGGACTAGGGCAATGGAGGCAACTCTTCTAACCGCTTCAGATAATGCCTCGCTGGCGGTTGGATCAGTTACTCGCCGAGATTGCAGGCGAAGTAGGGCGGATACTGTTTGTAGATTGTTCTTAACCCGATGGTGAATCTCTTTAATAGTGGCATCTTTTGTAATTAAGGCTCGATCTCTATTTCGTAATTCAGTTATGTTGTGTAATAACACGATCGCACCAATTCGATCATTGCCTTCAGTTAGTGGAATTACCAAAATATCTATTACAGCGGCCGGACTTTCATACTCTGTCCGGCGCAATGATTTTCCACTTAATAATGTTTGCCAGGATTCATCGGTAGGTAAATTTTCACCTTTATGCAAACTTGCAAAAACCGATCCTAGATTCTCACCCTCCAACTCTTTTTGAAATCCAACTCTGCTTAGCGCAGAACGTGCATTAGGGGAGGCAAAAAAGATTGTGCCATTAACATCCAATCTAATTAAGCCATCGCCGACTCTGGGAGCTGATTCTGAGCTATACAAACTATTTCTAATTGGAAAGGTTCCCTCGGCAACCATTTTATAAATTTTGTGGGCAATTTCTCGATAATTTAGCTCAAGCTTTGATGGCTGGCGCATTAACTCAGAGTTACGGTGTCTTGAAATAACTGCCAAAGTTTTTCCATTCAATATGACCGGAATACTCTCTTCTTTAATCATAAGATGACCAACTAATTCTGGTTTAGCATCTCTAATAATTTCACCATCAGATAATGCTTGATCTACTAAGGGCCGCTCTCCCCAATTAACTTGGGATCCAACCAAATCATCGCCAAAAACTGTTGCAGCTGTTGTCGGTCTAATCTGAGCGATAACTAAATGTCCCTGTGGCCATGATTTTTCATCACGGCGGATTGGTAACCATAAAAGTAGGTCTGCAAATGAAAGATCCGCGAGTAACCGCCACTCTGCTACCAACTCTGCCAGGTGCTCAACCTCATTTGCGGTGAGTGAAGAGTTTTCCGTAATCAACTCTGCAAGTGTGGCCATGGCTTAATGGTAGAGCCCCTAATAGGTCAGCTGGTTACCAATTTTTTGTATCTGCTTATTAAAGGTAGTGCTACGCCAGAAATGATTTGGCCCATCTGCCTGAAAGCGAACAGCTTGCAGGTCTTGCGGTATTTGAAAGGAGGGATAATTTCCCACAACTTCAAGAAACTTACTTTGAATTTTTTGACCCCTGCGATCAAACCTTTGCTGATTTAAGACAAAGAAAATCGGCGGTGGGTTAAGAATATTTTTAAAATCTGAGACAAATTCAGTCAAATAAGAGATTCCATTATCGTTAGCGTTAAGCACATAAATTAGATTTGCTGCACATGCCAGTGAATGACTCAGCCAAAGAGCATTCATTCTTCGATCCGAGATAGTTTTGGTCAATGCAAGTGATGTACCTGCATCAATAATTGCCAAACCGCTGGCAAGTGTTGCAAGTTTTTTATCTAACTCTAAGGCTGAAATTGTTTCAACTTTAGCGCTACTTTGCGGACGCAAGTTATGATGTTGGGCAGCAATTACCTGAGCAGATTTGATAATGGCTAGGTGATTTGTAATTGTTGATATGCCAGGTGAGCCAGGTGTTCCAAGTACGGCGACCAAATTATTTGCTCTACTTAACTGGTGAAGCAAAGGCGGCCGGGTAGTTTGGGCTAATTGTTTTAGAAGTTCCTGACTGTTTAAATCCTGTGTTATTTGAATCAATTTAAGCCCTGCATAGGATGCTGATAACTCTTTTAATCTGGCCAAAGAGATGAAATCTTGCGTATAGATGACATTTACCTTTGAATTATTGCTAGCTAAGAATGTAGTAAGTGAGTCCATGTTGAGAGCTCGATAAATAATGTTGCATCCTTGTGAGTGCAACAAGGCGGCAATTTTTTCTTCCTGATCACTGTTACTAATTGCTGTGATCAGATTCAGCCTAGGTTCACCTATTTCTAACAATTATTATTCTGCTATCAGTGAGGTAATTTAATGTGGAAATCACCTGATCGCTTTCTAAGATTACTAAAACGCTAACAACACCTGAATTGCTGCGTTCTAAAACCTGCTCAACGCTAACTGCGCTAACAAGTAAGGTTGGAGCGATTGTTTCTTTAGCATTTGTCTTAGCAATCGCATAGATGTCAATGACATCTCCCCTAGATAACCCGATCGGAAGATCTGAAATCTCAATAGTGAGTGGAAATAATCGTTGATTGTTGGCAGCTACTTCATTTGCAACTGCTGCAACTGGAATTAAGTCACCTGCAGAAATTTTAGTTAAAACTGTGGTGCCAACAATTTGGGCAGAGGTTGAAAGATAATTTTTCGACGATTGTGCTAATAAAACAGAGGCTGCAGTTAAATCTGATTGCTCAATTATTTGGCCTGGGGCTAGCTCGCCAGTGCTGGCCCAAACCAATACTGTTCGATTTGCCTCTTTTGATATCAAACTGGCAGCAGTTAAGGCGATTATAAATAAAGCTAACCCCATCGCTAGTCTGGAGTTTTTTAAGATATCTAATTTTGAAATATTCATATCAAGTTTTTACTCTGCCCGGCTTAGGAAAAGATCATCCGAACGGATGATGAATATGTCTTTAGCATTACTGAGTATGAGCTCATGACAATTATCCAGCCAATAAAAAGTGAGAAAGTAAGCAATCAAACCAAGCTCTACCTCGTTCCATCTGTTGATAAAGAGTTTGGATCAGAGTGGTTTCACCCCAAGTTTTCACCAGTGCCCTCAGCCTTAGTTGATTTACCTGAGCTTCATCAATGGAGTGAATCTTTTGTAATTAAAGTTTTGGAGGTTTGGTCTGGCCGAAGAGCCTTATCCCAGTTATCAAGAAATTGCCATAGATCGGTATTGAAAAAAATTAATGAACAGATGAGTTCGTTGACGCAAAAATGCCAGATTAGAAAATTTTATTTTCACCAGCCGATTGAAGGAGTTGTTGAGGTAACAGTAACCCTACGGGTTATCGATCGAGTTAGATCTTTAATATTAAGATTTGAAGGGGTTGATAAGAGATGGATTTGTACTGAATTAACTTTGCTTTAAGACTGTCCGTGACATCTCTTATATTTTTTACCTGATCCGCATGGACATGGAGCATTTTTAGATGTACCGCCAGCTGCACTTGGCTCGATATCTGCCGCTGAGTATTTAAGTTCAGTTACTGGGGCTGGTGCAGGTGTTAAGCCTTTAGCCCCAACTTGATCACCCTCTACTTGTACCTCAACATGGAATACAAAACTTACTAACTCTTCTTTTACAGCATCCATCATCGCTGTGAATAAATCAAATCCCTCACGTTGGTACTCAACCAAAGGATCACGTTGTGCCATGGCGCGTAAACCAATTCCCTCTTGCAAGTAATCCATTTCATAAAGATGCTCTCGCCATTTGCGATCTAAGACTGAAAGTAAAATCTTTCTTTCTAGCTCGCGCATTACAGTTGGAGTTAACTCTGATTCTCGTTTGTCATAGGCAGCTCGTGAATCCTGCAATATCTTCTCAAGTAGATACTCACTATCAAGTGCAGTTGCACCGCCAATTTCAGCAAGCATCTGTTCATCTGTAAATGAGATTGGATAAAGGACTTTTAATGCATTCCATAAAGTCTTTAGATCCCAATCTTCTGCCACTCCTGTTGCTGTTGCCGAATCCACATAAGCTGTGATGGTTTCCTCAAGTGAGACCTCCACTAATTCCTTTATATCTACACCCTCTAAAACCTCACGTCGTTCAGAGTAGACAACCTCGCGCTGCTTATTCATAACATCGTCATACTTCAATACATTTTTACGCATTTCAAAGTTTAAGGATTCAACTTGAGTCTGAGCAGACTTAATTGCATTACTAACAATCTTCGATTCCAAAGGAGTCTCTTCTGGCATACCAGCTGCGCCCAAAAATCTTTCAACTAAGCCAGAATTAAATCTGCGCATTAGGTCATCCTGCAAAGATAAATAAAATCTTGATTCACCTGGATCACCTTGTCGACCAGATCGGCCACGAAGCTGATTATCAATACGTCTAGATTCATGGCGCTCTGTTCCAAGCACATATAAGCCACCAAGTGAAACTACAGTTTCATGTTCTTTTTCGACTGCAGCTTTTTGCTTTGCAATTTCATCAGGCCAAGCTTTTTCATACTCTTCTGGTGACTCTGCTGGATTTAAGCCTTTGCGTTGTAATTCAAAATCAGCCATAAACTCTGGGTTTCCGCCCAGCATAATGTCAGTTCCTCGACCTGCCATATTTGTAGCAACAGTTACAGCGCCAATAGTTCCGGCACGGGCAATGATTGCTGCTTCACGTTCATGCTGCTTGGCATTTAAAACTTCATGCGCCACGCCGCGTTTTTTCAATATTGAAGAAAGCTCCTCAGATTTTTCAACACTTACGGTACCGACTAGAACTGGCTGGCCTTTTTTATGTCGCTCAACAATATCGTTGGCAACTGCAATAAATTTGCCACCTTCAGATTTATAGATTAGATCTGATTGATCAATTCTTTGCATTTTCTTATTTGTTGGGATTGGAATAACGCCTAATTTGTAAATCTGCATAAATTCTGATGCCTCTGTCATGGCAGTTCCAGTCATTCCACTTAACTTCTCATAAAGTCTGAAGTAATTTTGAAGGGTGATTGTGGCCAGCGTTTGATTCTCATCCTTGATATCAATTCGCTCTTTTGCCTCTAATGCTTGGTGTAAACCATCGCTATACCGACGGCCAGCCAGCATACGGCCAGTGTGCTCATCAACAATTAATAGTTCGCCATCCATCACTACATAATCTTTATCTCGCTTAAATAATTCTTTAGCTCGAATAGCGTTGTTTAAGTAACCAATCATTGGCGTATTTGCAGCTTCATATAGATTTTCGATGCCAAGGGATTCTTCTACCCTAGATACGCCCTCTTCTAAAATTCCTACTGTTCGCTTTTTTACATCTACTTCATAATGCTGACCTAGAGTTAATTTTCCAACTAAATTAGCAAACTCTAAATACCACTTTGTTGCCTTATCTGCTGGTCCAGAAATAATCAGTGGAGTTCTTGCTTCGTCAATCAAAATTGAGTCAACTTCGTCAACAATTGCAAAGTTATGACCCCGCTGCACGCAATCTGCCAAACCCCAAGCCATATTGTCGCGCAGGTAATCAAAGCCGAATTCATTATTTGTTCCATAAGTAATATCTGCTGCATATGCTTCACGGCGTTCAGCCGGGGTCATACTGGCAAGAATTACACCAACTTTTAATCCTAGGAATCTGTGTACTCGACCCATCCACTCACTATCACGTTCAGCCAAATAATCATTTACTGTAACTATGTGAACACCCTTGCCAGTAATTGCGTTTAAATAAGCAGGAAGTGTTGAAACTAAAGTTTTACCTTCACCAGTTTTCATTTCTGCGATATTTCCACGGTGTAGCGCAGCTCCACCCATTAACTGAACATCGTAATGTCGTTGTCCTAAAGTTCGTTTAGCAGCTTCTCGAACAACAGCGAAGGCTTCAGGCAGAATTGAATCTAAAGACTCACCTTTTGTATATCGCTCTTTAAATACAGTTGTTTTATTTCGTAGCGCATTATCGTCAAGTGATGTTATTTCATTTTCAAATTTATTAATCTCTTGGGAAATCTTTACTAATTGCTTTACAGCTTTTCCTTCACCAGCGCGCAACACCTTGTCTAATAAACCCACAAAGATCCTCCGCTGGCCTCTAAAAAAATTATCTGAAAAATGCTTAGTGGCTTATGGTATTAGAGAATTGCGCCCCACCGCACACGCAGTAACACCTGCAGTAATGGTGATTTTGGCTTCAGATAGGGCTCTAACCCCCTCCAGCATTGATGCGCCGGTAGTTATTAGATCATCAATCAAATAAACAGCTCCCTGAGGAATTTCACAGGATTTAACTGCAAACTTTCCTTTTGTATTTTCCATTCTTTGTTGGCTACTCAATTGAGACTGATCTTTAATACTCTTTTTTTGGAAAAGTATGGGTGCGTAATATGCATCGATAGATTTTTGTTGTAAATCTTTTTGAACGTACTTAGCAAGAGTATTTATGTGATCTCGGCCCCGTCGCCTAATTGCAGAAGTTGCTGAGGGAATTGTTACGAGAGTGACTACCCCACTTAAGTTCAGATCTGAAATTGAGAAAGCGATTGAATAAGATATAGCCGAAGCTAGGAGTGCAATGGCGTTTGAGTTATTACCTTCTTTAGCTGCCAAGATTACTGAAGCGGTCTTGCTGGTGTAATCACTCTTGAAATAAATGGGCTTACCATCAAAAGTACTTTTCTTTACACTGGTATTCCAATCTGATTGGCATGCCAGGCAGAGCCAAAATCCAGGGGATGCGCAGCTAATGCAAACTTTGGTGAAAACCAAATCTTTCAAAGATTTTAGGGAATTAAACACCTAATCTTTATATCAGAACGAAAAGTAAATTTTTTTAGATTTTATTTCCTGTTGAGATTAGGTCATCTGGTTCAAGAGCAATCGGAAATGATTGCACTGAGTGACCATGAAGCTTTGGCAGAGTTAACACAAAGTGAGCACCTTGATGTGGTTTACCCCAAGCTAGTAATTGCCCCTGATGAAGTTTTGCATCCTCTAATGCGATAGAAAGTCCAAGCCCGGTTCCACCACTTGTCCTAGCTCTTGATGGGTCTGCCCTCCAGAAGCGATCAAATAGATATGGGGCATCCTCTTCATTAAAACCTAATCCATAATCTCTAACACCAATTGCAACTTCATTTTCACTCGTTTTAATCTTAACTTGAACCTTCTTGCCTTCACCGTGATCTACTGCATTTGAAATCAAATTCCGAAGTATTCGTTCAATTCTTCTTGGATCTGCCTCAATTTCAATAGGTTCTGCAGGTATTAAAACTTCAAATAGTGTTGATTTACTAGGGTGTAAATAATCAACAGTTTTCTTTACTAAATTACAAATATCAAAGTTGACCACTCCCAGCGCAGCTGCCTCAGCATCAAATCTACTTACCTCAAGCAAATCAGATAGCAGTAGTTCAAATCGATCAATTTGATTTATTAATAGTTCACTGCTTCGGGCAATATTTGTATCAAAATTTCCTTTTTGCTCATAAATAACTTCAGCTGCCATCCGCAAAGTGGTTAATGGAGTTCTTAGTTCATGGGAAACATCGGAAACAAATCGCTGTTGCAACATAGATAGATTTTCAAGGCGCGCAATTTGCTGCTGAATTGACACAGCCATTTCATTAAACGATTTACCTAGGCTTGCCAATTCATCCTCACTAGATACCGACATTCGACTGGTTAGATCACCTTGGGTAAATTTCTCAGCTACAGCTGCGGCTTGTTGAACGGGTGAAACAACCTGTCTAATAACAAATTGGGTACTCAAACCAATTAATAAAACCAACAATAATCCAGCTGCAAATAGAGTCCAGGTGATTACTGAAATACTTTGATACTGCGCATCTAATTTAAAAAGGTAGTAAATTTCATAAGCACCAGTACGAGGAATATTTAATTTACCGCCAATTAGGAAGCCAGGAAACTCCTTACCATCTGAGTATCGAATTGTTACTCGCTTATCTAATACTTCATCGGCTTTTCTTACTTGTTCACGAAAGCTTTTCGGGATTGAATCTAGAACTAATAATGTTGGAACAGTTTGATAAACACTTTGCTCATAGCCACTTTTGGCGAACGGCAAAATAACAGTCTCCCGACCAGATAAGGAGCCATCTTCTCGACTAGAAGTGATGAACTCCTGCACCACCTTGTTTAGGCCAGCATCATCTTGAAATCTTGCAATATTAAAGTGTCCTTGGGCTAGGTAAAGGGCATTTGCCGTTTCAACTTTATATATTGCTATTTTTTCATTAATGATGGTGGTTGCCACCCGATTATGAACAGAAATACCGATAATTGCCGCAATAATTATTGAAAATGCAAGACTAGTTAGCAGAACTTTAAGACTTAGAGATTGTCTAATCTTAATTTTGCTAAGCAACATGGCTAAACCTTAGCCGCCCCCGCCTTATAGCCAACACCTCTTACAGTTAATACATATTCAGGATTATCTGCATCACTCTCTATTTTTGAGCGCAATCTTTGGACATGCACATTTACTAGTCGAGTATCAGCTGCATGTTGGTATCCCCACACCTCACTTAACAGTGCTTCTCGGGTGAAAACTCTTCCAGGTTCTTTTGCAAGTGCTGCAAGAAGATCAAACTCTAAGCGAGTTAGCGCTACTTCTTTTCCATTCTTAATCACTTTATGTTCCATTTGATCAATAACTAAATCGCAGATACCAAGAGTTCCGACCTTTGCAACTCTTCTTAATCGTGTATTGATTCTTGCTACTAATTCCTGCGGTTTAAAGGGTTTAACCATGTAATCATCAGCACCTGCTTCTAGTCCCAAAACCACATCATGGGTATCGCCTTTGGCGGTTAACATCACAATTGGCACCATAGATTTTTCCCTAATTAATTTACAAACCTCTATGCCATCAATTCCAGGCAACATGACATCTAATAAAATTAAATCAGGTGTATGAGTGTTAAAGAGATCCATGACCTGATCTCCACGATTTACTAAATCAACCTCCATGCCAGCACCAGTTAAAACGATGCTAAGCATCTCTGCTAAGTCTTGGTCGTCATCAACAACCATGACTAATGGCATTTAGGAGCCGTGTTCCCAGGAGTTCAAGTAAAGCTCCTGAGCTGGAGTCAAAACATCTAATGCTGATCCCATGCTCTCAAGTTTCAAACGAGCAACATCCTTATCAATTGAAACCGGAACATTGTGAAGTCCGGCTGCTAAATCTTTGCCAGACTTTAATAGCCACTCTGCAGTTAGCGCTTGATCTGAGAAAGACATATCCATTACAGATGCTGGATGTCCTTCGGCAGCACCTAGATTTGCAAGACGTCCCTCTGCAATTAGCAAAATTCTGCGGCCATCTGCCATTACATACTCATCAGTTTGATGACGCATCTTCGAATTCTTCTGCTTTGAATTCTTTTCTAGCCAGGCTACATCAATTTCAATATCAAAGTGTCCAGAGTTGGCCAAAATAGCGCCATCCTTCATTTGTTTGAAATGCTCATCTCGCAAAACATCTCGGTTACCTGTAACAGTAATAAATACATCACCAATTGCTGCAGCTTTTGTCATTGGCATAACTCTGAAACCTTGCATCAAAGCATCTAGTGCTTTTGTTGGATCAATTTCGGTAACTACTACCTCAGCGCCCATACCCTTAGCCCGCTCAGCGACACCTTTACCGCAGTAACCAAAACCAGCAACCACCACGATCTTTCCTGCAACTAATGTATTTGTAGCACGGAATATGGCATCAAATGTGGATTGACCAGTTCCATATCGATTATCAAACATGTGCTTGGTATCAGTGTCATTTACCGCAATCATCGGGAACTTAAGCGCACCATCTTTAGCCATTTGGCTAAGACGAATCACACCAGTTGTTGTCTCTTCACAACCAGCCATTACACCATCAATTAACTCTGTGCGAGTGGTGTGTAGAACATTTACCAAGTCACAACCATCATCAAATACAAGTTGTGGCTTTATATCTAATGCTGAATTCAAATGTCCGTAATATCCATCGCGATCAACTGCATTCCGTGCGAAAACTGAAATCCCATACTCATGCACCAATGCCGCTGCAGTGTCATCTTGGGTTGAAAGTGGATTTGAAGCACAAAGTGCTAAATCTGCTCCGCCAGCTTTTAATGCCAACATTAAATTTGCTGTCTCAGTGGTCACATGCATGCAAGCTGCAATTCGAACTCCAGCAAACGGCTTTTCCTTTGCAAAACGATCCTTAATTTGTGCCAGTACTGGCATATTACGAGCTGCCCATTCAATCCGCTTTTTTCCTTCACTTGCTAATGCCGGATTTGCTATGTCATTTTTAATCGCGGTTGTGGTGCTCATTTATTCTCCTATTAAGTTCGACTTCTAAATTGTGGTTGATCTGATTCGAGCTAGAGGGCAAAGATACCCTGTCCTAAATGATTTATCACCTCTAAATAAGGGCTAAGACTGTGTCCCTAATCTCGGCCATCTGTTTTTCGGTATTTGCTTCAACATTTAGTCTAAGTAATGGCTCTGTATTTGAAGGGCGAAGATTAAACCACCAGGTATCTGCAGTAATTGTTAATCCATCTAACTCATCCACCTGATAACTGCCTTGATACTTTTCACGTATCAGATTTATGGATTTCTTAGCATCTTTAACTTTGCTATTGATCTCGCCACTTGAAAAGTACCTGTTATAAGGTTTAAGCAAATTTGATAAAGGTTTAGAGGTAGCCATTAACTCAGCCAATGCATATAACGCTGCCAACATTCCTGAATCTGCGCGCCAAAAATCACCAAAGTAAAAATGTCCGGAGTGCTCACCGCCAAAAATTGCCCCAGATTCCGCCATTAAACTTTTTATGTATGAATGCCCAACGCGGCTGCGCAGTGCGGTACCACCATTTTCTGCGATAACTTCTGGAACTGCTTTGGAGGAGATTAAGTTGTAAATAATGGTTGCCCCAGGATTAGCCTTTAGCTCCCGAACTGCAATTAATGCAGTTAACGCAGATGGATTTACCAAATTACCATTTTCATCAATTAAGAAGCAGCGATCGGCATCGCCATCAAATGCCAGTCCAATATCTGCTTTTTCCTTTTTAACCCGCTTTTGAAGAGCCTTCAAATTCTCAGGTTCAATTGGATTGGCCTCATGGTTTGGAAAATTTCCATCTAGTTCAAAATACATTGGTACTAGATCAATATTTAATTTTTCCATTACCGCAGGCGCGGTATATCCAGCCATTCCATTTCCAGCATCAATTACCACCTTTAATTTGCGCTTATTAAAAGTTTTATCTGGAAATCTTGCCAATAAATAATCTACATATTCGGTGAGTAAATCCTGCTTTCGCACTGTTCCAACCGGGCGATTAGAAATTGGTACGCCATCTTCGATCAGTTGACGAATTTTTACTAAGCCAGACTCTTGACCAATTGGCCGCGCACCACTTTTGCAAAGTTTCATGCCATTGTATTTGGCAGGATTATGACTGGCGGTGAACATTATGCCCGGCAGATTTAATTTTCCGGAAGCAAAATAAAGCATGTCAGTTGACGCCAATCCAATTCGAATAACATCCATGCCTTGACTTGTAGCACCATCTGAAAAGGCATCTGCTAATGGTGAAGATGAAGGTCGCATATCCTCACCAACCACGATTGTTGCTGGCTCTCGCTCGAGTTCTAAAAATTTGGCATATGCAACACCTAGCGAAAATGAAAAATCAGGAGTGATCTCATCTTTTACCAAGCCTCTTATGTCATAGGCCTTGATAATTTTCTCTAACATAATGCCCTTAATTTAGGGGTTGAATTGTGAAATTAAAAATTAATTTGAAGGCAATACTCGCAGATGGCCTCTGCGACCAAGCTCTGGCTGCATACTCTTATTACCCATATCTGTATTTGCCACTTCTCGTACTGCATTAGCAATTGCCATTAAGTCTTCATCTGATGGACCAGTATTGTGATCAACAACCTCTTCTTTAATCACATTCCAACCAACTGGGACAGTTAATCGCTCGCTATGTGCGGCACAGAGATCGTAATTATGTGGCTCTGCATAAGTTGAAAGTGGTCCCAATACCGCAGTTGAGTCAGAGTAAATATAGGTAAGAGTTTTTATTGCAGCACTAGTGCAGCTTGCTCTTGAGCATCGGCGACTTACAGATTTTCGCATGCCAACAGGTTAATACGACTAAGGTGTAAAAGTTGGGATTTAGCCTCTACTAATGACTTTGGCATCGGAGATTGGCTCGGCAGCAGTTTCTAAATTAGCGCCATTATTCATAGGAATGTAGCTACTGCCAATACCTCCAACCTCCGGTAAAAAGATTACTCCCCCACGTATTCCATCCCGGCTAGCGGTAACCTCAAGTCGATTCAAGCCAACTGGCGCTCGCCAAGTAATAAAGTTTGAAGCAGAAAGTTTCTTTACAATTTTCTTACCATTTGTGCCAGTTGCAGAAATCTGAACATTTATCCGATCGCCAACAAAATTAAGAGTTGGTCTTGAGCCAGTTAAGTTAACACTCCACTTCTTAAGCTCATCAGCACCCGTTGCCCAGGCTATTTCAGGATTTTTGCCGTAATTAAAGCTACTTAGTACCGAAGCAAAAATTGGCTGGTCTGAGTTAACAATTACAGAAAACGGTTGATCAATCCTTGCAAAAGTTAATGGAATATCTAAAACTTTCTGGCTTTTAACATCTAATTGTGAAAGTCCAACCGGAATAAAATTACCATCATTGGAATTGATCGTTACATCAACATTTGCGTCAATGGATGATGGAACTAATAACCTAAGCGTGTGGGTGACTGAATTAGTACTGCTTGCTACCTTTCCAGACAAACCAGTAATGGCTGGAATTGTCACAAACTTACGCGCGATCGTAACTGGTGAAACAAAATCAGCACCCAGGGATTTAAGTCCTTTTTTTCGTTCATCAAACAGATATGAGCTAACCCGACCCGATCTAGTTTTAACCGCAATCGCAATTGATTCTTCGCCAGGAACTAAGGAGTCAATTGAAATTTTCTTGGTTGAATTTTGTGGAATCGAAACAGTTCTTGGCTCTAATGGGCCATTGGGTGTAAAAATTTCAATATCAACCGAGGACTCACTAAAGCCACTATTAATAATAAAAAGATAAGACTTACTTGTTAGCGCACCTGAACCACCAATAAACCACTGCTCCCCATTACTGATTGAGCAAGGCACTACTGCTTTCCAGCCATTATTTGCAAAGGTCAGTGATGTGCCAGGGTTACCTTCAACCAATATTGCATTATCTTTCAATGCAATTGCCGAACTTTTTCCAGGATTTAATCGTTTGCTGCTGCCGTCAATGGATCTTCTATTAATTATTGATTTTGTCAGTGCAGCAATTGAAGACACTTTATTGCCAATCGCAGGACAAACCGTGGCGGGATAAGAACTGGTTAACTTAACCTGCTCACTGCGCTCGGGGGCGAAATATGAAAAACCAGCCAAAATCAGCAGGGCTAAACAAAGCGCTACAACCTTAAAATTTAATTTAACTATATTTTTATTGTAAAAAGATGTGAGTTTTTGTCTCATACCAGCTCCTTGAGCGGAACTTCTCGTTTTCTTCGTCCAGCAGGTAACGCAAGAACAATCGCAGAAATTAACGCTATTAATTGAATTGAGATCCAAGCTCTTCGGTTTGTACCATCATGAGTTAATGAGAATTCACCAGGCTCTGAAATTTTAAACATAGGTATACCAAATGGATGTTGTTCAATTGGAACTACTTTTCCATTTAGTAATAAATGCCAAGCTTTGTCATATTTTTCAGCCAATAAAATATATCCCTGACCTGAAACATAAGAGGTTGATGCTTTGTCAGTTGAACTAATTGGAAAAAACTTTCCCTGTGGGTTTTGATAAGTAACACGCGCATGAGATTTTTCGACTTTCCAAACAACACCATCTTTAGTTGCAGAGCTTCGGGTGAATCCGCCAATTCCATCGATTATTCGAACTAAACCTGCATCGGCTGGATTTTTCATATACACATATTGGATCCCATAGTGTCCAAGAACCTGACTGCTACTACCACCGACGCCATTTACTAAATCAACAATCGCTTTGTGAAATTGTTCTGGGGTTTTACTTGCAACGTCGGCTTGCCCAATTTGCAGATCACTCCCCCTTGTTACAAAGTACTGCAACCGTTCTGGACTTTTTCTTATCACTAAAGTTTTAGGACGCTCACTTGTGCTGGCAAGATCAGTAATAAAGGCAGGGATGACTTGCTCTTGATTTGATCGAACTAAAGAATCAGCGCCAAGCGTGACACTCCAGATTGAGATTGAAAGCATGGAAACCACTGTCACCAAAGAAGTTAAAACTGAAGCGATGTGCCTGAACCCAAAGTTGCTGCGCTTTAGTTGCGGCAGAATTCGCTCAGCAATCGCAAATATTGAGAGCAAAGTTAAGAGTTGAGCAAAAACAATTAACGGCCCACTATAAATTCGTTGCGCACTGCTGCCATTCACCTCCATGTAGTAAGAGCTAATAGTTGCTGCCAATACGATTGCAAATAAAGCAACAGTTGCAGATTTACGCTGATCTTTTGAAATTACTCCGATTAATAGGAAAAGAACAAATGGCGCCAAAATAAATAGAGTTGGCGCACTTGGCCCGCCTGGATTAAAGAAAAGTATTGAAAGGGGGTTGGCTGATTCAATCGAAAGTCCTGGCTCGCGAATCGCCGAAACAGGATTTAACAATAAATTTATTGAGATTGGAACATTGGTCACTATTGGAGTAAAGATTAAGGCGGCACGTTTTTTAAACTCATCGGTATCAAGATTTTTTAGGATTTGTTGCAGATTATCAGTGCGCCATTTTGCTGAGGTGAAATAGGTATAGATAAATACCGATAGATGGAAGAGGGTCCAAGCCAGTAGAAATAGCAGCGAAAATGCACCAGCCACAGTTGCTACTAATGTGATTGAAAAAATCTTTCGCCAGGTTAAATTCTGCAGACCTCGATTTTTCTCAAGTAATGTAAATAACCCCGGTAGCAATAGTGCAATCACAATGGTGCCAATGCGACCTTGGTTAATTGCCGAAAGTGTTACCGGTGAAAATGCATAGATAAAGGCCACAAAAACACTGGAGTATTTGGTAAGTGAGTAGCGTCTGGCTGTTCGATAGCTAAGTATAAATAATAAGGTCGGAGTCAAAAAGAAAAGGGCTGCAATAAAACTTTGCGGATTAGCTGCTGTTACAAATGATGCAACTCCAATGATAGGAATCCAAGCTGGTGCAGCAGCACTGCTACCTAGTCCCACCACGTGCCATGAGTTTACGTAAGATGTAATTAACTCAAAAGCACTTGCTGGAGCAACCGCTAATGCTCCCCCAGATAAAGATCCAAAGCGATTTCGAGAGTAAAGGATTGATATAAATAATGTGAGCAATATTCCTAATAACAAAGGTTGCTTAACTAGAGATTGGATTTTGCTAAAGCTCTTGCTTGGGGCATATTCAATCTCATCAAAGCTTTCATCAATTACGCCAATATCTGAATAATTCTTTGCTCTAGTTATTTCACCATCAGCCCGGTTTGGCTTAAAGGCATTTCCTAATGAGGATGAAATTCTCTCTACGATTGACCGTAATTGCAGACCACGACTTGGGATGAATGGTGTAATAACTCTGGCAGTTAATACTTTGCTAGATTTTCGATATCGCCTAGATTTAATTAAATCCGCTGGCTTAAAAATTAAAAGTGCAACCGCTGCAATCTCATCCGCTGCATAGCCTGGTAACTTTGCCAGCAAGTAAATAATTGATCGACCAATTGAAGTGAAAAGCAGTTGAATAGCCACCCAAGGCAAAATCCACCAACTTGAGTTTGCAAGTAAAACAAAAGCTGCATTTCGTCGATCTAACAGCAACGGTCTGCGCAAGATTGCATCTCTAACATCGACAGACCTTCGTTCTGAAGATGCAGCCTCTGCGTGGTAGAGAATTGCCTCACCAACACAAACTACTGAGTGGCCAGCTATGTGTGCCCGCCAACCTAAATCAATATCATCACGAAACAGCTCAAGGCTGGGATCAAACCCACCTAACTCTTCAAATAGTGATCGCTTAATCAACATGCCAGCTGTGCTTACCGCCAACACATCTTTAATTTCATCATGTTGCCCTTGGTCATGTTCTCTATCTTCTAGAGCTGTCCAGCGAGTGCCATTTTCAGTAATGCTGATACCAGCTTCTAAAATATGTTTACGGTCATACCAGCCAAGAATTTTTGGACCGGCGATACCAACTTGCGGTCTTGCAACTACCGCCTCTAACAATTTTGCTAAGGCATATCGATCTGGTGCGCAATCATCATGCAAAATCCATAACCACTCTTGTTGATTGCTTTCATAATCTGCAGGCGGAAGTTTTGCCACCGCTGCTGCAACCGCTGCTCCAAAACCATTTCGCCTAGATTTTTTTATTACCTCAATACCGGCGTTAGTTAATAACTTAACTGAGCCATCAATAGAGCCATTATCAACTGCAATAATTTGATCAACTTTATGTTTTTGCGAAGAAAGGGAGGCAACAACCTCACTTAGCCAGGTGACACCATCATGGGTAACAACAATTGCTGTTACAAATTGATCTTTAAGTTGGAGTTGCGTCCCGGTGCTTTGCTTTTCAGCCACCCGTAATTTTATGCGCTACGGCGCTTTAAGCGTCGACGCTCACGTTCAGATAATCCACCCCAAATTCCAAACCGCTCATCATGAGCTAGGGCGTATTCCAAACACTCAGCACGAACCTCACAGGAAAGGCAGACGCGCTTGGCCTCACGGGTTGAGCCACCCTTCTCAGGAAAGAATGCTTCTGGATCGGTTTGAGCGCACAATGCACGCTCCTGCCATGAAAGTTGTTCTGAGGAAACCACAAGGGCTGCAAGCTCTGCACGCTGATCTGACATATCTCTCCTATTTACTCATCCAATTTAACTGGAGTACCTAAGGGCCAGGGTGTGCCCACTAATAGGAGAATTACACGCTTGTAACTCGATTAAGTCAAGTTGAGATTGTGCAAATTGGGCAAAATTAAAAGCCTAAATAATTGGTCAAAACCACCATTCCAGCCTCAATTTGGGCCCCTGGTGCGATTATTGAGTCAATTATTTTGCAATTGCCACCAATTTTCGCCCCACTGCCAATAATTGAACCAGTAATTTGGCAATTACTCTCAACTACAACTTCAGATTCAATTACTGAGCCATTGTTAATCACACAACCTGTGCCAATCTGCGCTGATGGTGAAATTAAATTATCACCTTTGTGTTTAGGTGTGGCAGAGGATGTGATCGCTCCGGTAATTAAATCAGCTGAAGCCTTAACAAGGGCGGCAGGTGTACCAATATCTAACCAATATGAGTTGTCTAGGTAACCAAATACCTTTGCATTATTTGCTAGAAGATTTGGAAATGTATCCCGCTCCACACTTACAACTTTATCCTGCGGAATTTGATCAATTATTTGCCTATTAAAAATATAACAACCGGCATTGATGAGATTGCTGATCGGATTTTCCATCTTTTCAAGGAATGATTTAACCTGCTTATTTTCCAATAGTTCAACACAACCAAATGCTCTGGCATCTTCTACCTGTGTTAAATACAAAGTGATATCAGCTTGGTTTTTCTTATGGAACTCTAATTGCGCTTTTAAATCATGGCCACTTAATACATCGCCGTTGAAGATCACGACCTGATCACAATCTGCTAATAAATTTGCCGCATTTCTTATTCCCCCGCCTGTGCCTAGTGCACTCTTTTCAACTGCATATTTAATTTTGATACCAAATCTTTCACCATTGCCAAAGTAAGGCTCAAATAGCTCAGATTTATAAGAGGTAGCTAAAACGATCTCAGCAATACCAGCATCTGCTGCTTTCCTAATTTGGTGTTCTGTAAATGGAACTCCGGCAACCTGCAACATTGGTTTTGGGGTTTTTAGGGTAAGTGGAAGCAACCTTGTGCCCATTCCGCCTACTAACAAAATTGCACTAGTACTCATGAATTAATCCGTGCTGCTGCTTTATCAATATTTTCATCGGTTGCAGTTAACGCAATTCTTACAAAATTATCACTGCCATAAAAAGCACCTGGGGTTACTAAAATTCCAAGTTGAGCAAAGTAATCAACAGTTTTGTACCCATCTTCGCCTCTGGTGCACCAGATGTATAAACCAGCCTCGCTATATTCAATTTTAAAACCTTGGCCAAGCAATGCTGATTTTAAAGTTTCCCGGCGAGCGCGGTATCGGGCTGCCTGCGCTATTACATGATCTTCATCTGATAATGCTGTGATCATTGCCTGCTGAACAGGTAATGGCACCATCAAACCGGCATGTTTTCTTACCTGCCTAATTTGATCAATTAACTTGCTATCTCCCACTACAAAGCCTGCGCGGTAGCCGGCTAAGTTGGATCGTTTTGAAAGGGAAAGTACGGCAAGCAAGCCGGTGTTATCTTTATTAGCTAGAGCCAAAATTGATTTAGCATTGTTAGCAAAACTTAAATAACACTCATCACTTGCGATAATTGAATTATTTTTACGCACCCAATTTATACAAGCCTTTAACTGCTCATCACTTTGCACCTGGCCTGTTGGATTTGAAGGTGAGTTGAGCCAAGCTAAATCTGCCGCTGGCCAGGTGTTGGCATCAATTTCTACTGGAATTGCTTGGGCTGAGGCCATCATGGCACTTACTAGATAGGTTGGATATGCCACCTTTGGATATAAAACTTTTTTGCTTTGTAGGAAGGTTGGAAGTAAGGCAATAAATTCCTTTGAACCAATTGAGGGCAAAACATCAAACTCGCCCGTCACACCTAAATGTTTAATCGACCAGGTTCGAATTGCTTCTTGTAATTCTTTAGTGCCAGCAACAACTGGATAACTTGGCGAATTACTTGCAGCAGTTAGTGCATCTTGAATAAATTTTGGAGTTGGATCAACTGGAGTTCCTTGGGAAAGATCAATAAAGCCGCCTGCGTATTTTTTTGCTTTTTCACCGTAGGGCGCCAAAAGATCCCAGGGGAAATCTGGCAGTTTCAGGTGCGGCCTACTTTTCTTGTGGTGGAAGAGCTGCCACCGTTTGGTGATCTTTTCCAATCGGACCTAACTTTGCAGCACCGCCAGGGGATCCAATCTCAACAAAAAATTTAGTATTAACCTCGCTGTATTCCTTCCACTGCGAAGGAACATCATCTTCATAGTAAATAGCTTCTACTGGGCAGACCGGTTCACATGCTCCGCAATCAACACATTCATCAGGTTGGATATAAAGCATTCGATCACCCTCATAGATGCAATCAACGGGGCACTCTTCAATGCAAGATTTATCTTTAACATCAACACATGGTTGAGCAATTATGTAGGTCACGCTTCTCCTTACAGTTATATCCGCCGAATAGGTAGACAATACTGCCATTAACTATTGGTCTTTCGTGGGCTGAGTTTAATCGAGGGGGTCAAGTGCAGCCATCTGCGGCACAGGTAGGTCAGCGAGTCAGTATTCGCCTGCATGATCCTGCTGGTGGTTATCGGGATATTCTCGGTGTTTTAGAGAGTGAAAACACAGTTCGAAAAAAGGATGGCACCGTCGTTACCTTCGATCCAGCAAAGATTGCACTCTGGAAGGTTGTGCCGAACAAATGAGTAATGAAGAGATATTGCTTTTTGACACTAAAAGTAGGCAGTTGCAATCACTAAAAAGTAGTGATGGAAAAAGATTAAGAATTTATAGTTGTGGCCCAACTGTTTACCGAGATGCCCATGTTGGCAATATGCGGACATTTCTTTTGGGTGATTTAATCACCAGATTAGCCAAGCATCTTGGACATAAAGTTGAATTCATCCAAAACATCACAGATGTTGGACACATGTCTGAGGATTTTGTCGAAGATAAAATCCTGGCTCAAGCAAAAGCTGAATCTAAGGATCCTTTTGAGATAGCAAGAATATATGAAGATCGATTTCATAAAGATTTAGGCCATTTGAATATAAAACCTGCTGATAAGTATCCAAGGGCAAGTGAGTGCATTGATTTAATGCAAAAGTTAATTACTTTATTAATCTCAAAAAATCATGCATATGTTGGTAGTGATAATTGCGTTTATTTTGCGGCGCAATCATTTGATACTTACGGTGCTATCAGTGGCAACAGATTAGATTCACTAAAGCCGGGCCATCGTTTTGAATATACCGAAGACGGCGCCAAAAGATTTCATGCAGATTGGGCGCTATGGAAGGCAGCTGGTGAACGTAAGGAAATGATTTGGGATTCACCATGGGGTCCAGGATTTCCAGGTTGGCATGTTGAGTGCTCTGCAATGTCATTGCACTATTTAGATGAATATGTTGATCTTCACCTTGGTGGCATTGATTTACGGTTTCCCCACCATGAAGATGAACGGGCTCAATCAAATTCAGCAATCGACAAAGAATCTGTTGCGCTCTGGGTGCACGGTGAACACTTGCTTTTTGAGGGCAGAAATATGGCAAAAAGCACTGGCAATGTTGTGCTGGTATCTGATTTGATTTCTAAACATATTGATCCACTCGCACTTCGCTTATGCTTTTTGGAGAATAGATATCGCAGTCAGATGGATTTGAGTTGGGAAAGTTTAAAGGCGGCTCATTTACTAATTCAAAGATGGCGAGAGAAAATTAAACTTTGGCAAAGTGACAAATCAGTTGATCAAGTAAATGCAAGTGAGCTCATCGCTGAAGTTATTGCAGATTTCAGGCAGGATCTTGATACGCCACGGGCCTTGCAAAAATTGCGAACTATAGAAAAATCTGAAGAAATTAAGGATTCAACTAAATTCCAGGTTTTCTCAAGCTTGGATAACCTATTTGGATTAAATCTATTGGTGCAAAATGGGCAAAAGGTGTTAGGCCAACTTGAGAAAGTATTACTAGAAAAGCGCGCACTTGCTAGAGGTCTGGGAGATTTTGCTGAGAGTGATCGTCTACGTGATGAACTTGCGCAGTTAGGTGTTGTTGTCAGGGATGGTAAAGATGGACAAAGTTGGGATTGGCTGATTTAAAAACTTTTTGATCGTCTTGTAACTAAGGCTGTAACAATTGCAATAAAGCCACCTAGCAGAAAAAGATTTCCATAAGTGTTTCCATAGATCAAGATCTCATCACCATTTCCCGGTGTGCCTGCTCTTACAACGACTGCTAACCAGGCAGCGGAAGCATAAATTTGGTAGCGTAAATAAAAAAACCGTTGTCCAACAACTCTTACGCCCAAAAAGGTTAGGATCAAAGATGCAATAAAGCCAAATGGTGGAGTGAAGTTGTGGAGTAATACGCCACAAAATCCAATAAGTGAGCCAAAAAATAAAGACTTAAGAATATTCATTATTTAATTCCAGCAAATAAATCTAACTCTCGCCCATTCTCATCCAATGGTGAAGCCACCTGACCCTTTACTAAGGTGTAGTACTCATCTCCCCACACTGAAAGTCCTAGGTTATTTGAGAGTGCAAAAAATGGGCCATCAACAGAGATTTGAGTGGCATGAGCCTTCATTGCAGCTAATTTTTGCTGGACATACTCAGGGGCTTTAACCACCGAGGTTACTAATTCATCAGGTTTTGCAAAAGGTAAATCCTCCGCGCTCTCTGCGCCAAAGAAATCTGAACCAACCTCTTTCATTTTGTCTATCCCCATCTGAATAACAGATTTTGGCATAGTGTTCCAATAAATTTTTTCAATATCCCAACCCTGAGTGCTAGAAATTTCGGAAGCTCTCATTGCTACTTGATTTGCTTTTATGTGATCTGGATGTCCGTATCCACCAAATTCATCATATGTGATCAAAACCTGTGGCTTTATTTCTAAGATAATTTTTACTAACTCATTAGCTGCTTCATCTAAATTTGACTGCCAAAAGACATCCTTGCGTTCATTTTGGGCGGTGCCCATCATTCCACTGTCTCGCCACTTCTTACTGGGCGCACCTAGAAATCTAAAATCGGAAATTCCTAACTCATCCATTGCATTTTTTAATTCAATTTCACGATGTTCGCCTAATTTGTCATCTTTGCTGCTTGCTAAATTAGCTAACTCCTCAACTAAAACTTCACCTTCTTCACCTCTTGTGCAGGTAACCAATGTGACATCCACGCCAGATGCAGCATATTTAGCCATCGTTGCACCATTGTTGATGGTCTCATCATCTGGATGGGCATGAACTAATAACATTCTTTTTGATGAATTCACCCGCACAATATAACTATAAATCTTATAAAAACTGACAATCTATCAACTTACGGATTAGAATTAATGAATGGTCGATGATAAGTCAGCACGATTACCTCGTGATGAACGTCGCGCTCAACTTCTCGTTGCAGCGCTAGAAGTTTTCACAGCAGCTGGATATCACTCGGCTGCCATGGATGAAATTGCAGACCGGGCAAATGTTAGCAAGCCAGTTTTATATCAGCATTTTCCTTCCAAACTTGAGTTGTATCTTGCGGTACTAGATCTGCATATTGATTCACTTGTATTTGCAATTCAAAAAGCCATCGCATCAAACCGAGAAAACTCATCCAGAGTTGCAGCCACGGTTGAGGCTTACTTTGGATTTATTGATTCCGAAGGAGAAGCGTTCAGACTACTTTTTGAAAGCGATATGAATTTAGAGCCACAGGTTCGAGAACGTTTAAATCGCATGACATATGACTGTGCTGCTGCAGTTAGTGCAGTTATTTCCATCGATACAGGTTTAGGCAAGGAAGAGTCGATGATGCTGGCAGTTGGAATTATTGGAACCGTTCAAACAACCGCTCGGCATTGGTTAGATCGTGATGGAAAGATTGATCGTCAGCGGGCGACTGAATTGGTAATGAATTTAATTTGGCGGGGTATTTCTGGGTTTCCTAAATCACAATCTTAAATTCGCAAACCATTCAGCTAGTAGATAGAGTTAGAGTATGGCAACTTCAAAATCAGCAGGTAAAGGCTCAAGTAAGACTGAGGTAAAGATCGGTATTTCAGATAGCACTCATGAAATCTTTATTGAATGCTCAAACTCTCAATCGGAAGTAGTTGCAAAAGTAAATGATGCGATCAAAACATCCTCAGTTTTAGCGCTCAGTGATACAAAAGGACGAGAAATTTTAGTGCCACACAATAAAATTAGTTATGTTGAAGTTGGCGAATCTGCTGATCGACGTGTTGGTTTTGCAAATCAATAATTAAACTTTTACCACTCTTCTTTTATTTGCCCTAGCCTCTAATCTTTCCCACTGTTCTGGCAAGGTTGTGTACTCACCTAACACATTAAGCTTTCCATTGCCGTGGTAATCACTGGCACCCGTCATGACTAAGTTGTTCTCTCTAGCTAACTCAATAAGTTGATTTTTCTCCTCCGGTGAATGATCCCGATGGTCGACCTCAATTCCATCTAACCCAGCACTAATTAATGAGCCAAAGGTTTCAATTGAGATTGTTCTACCTCTATGTGATGCCATCGGATGTGCAATTACAGAAACCCCGCCTGCATCTTTGATTAATTTTATTGCTACTTCAGGCGTCGGCGAATAATGCGAAACATAATACTTCGATTTGTTATGGAGCATTTGCGTAAATGCCTCATCTCGACTTGCAACAACTCCTTTTTTAACAAGTGCATCGGCCAAATGTGGCCTGCCTAAAGTCGCACCTTCTGATAGTTGTTCTAAAACTTCATCCATTGTTATCTCAATGCCAGCTTCATTAATTCGAGCAATAATTTTCGCCATTCGGCCATGCCTATTTTCTCGAGTTTCTTCCATGGTCTTCATTAATTCAATATTTTGAGAATCAAATAGCAATCCTAAAATATGCACGCTAATTCCATCTAAAGTTTGACAAGATATTTCAGCGCCTGGAACTAGTGAAATTCCTGGTCTTAAGGCCTCAGTTGCTTCTTGCCAACCGCTAACAGAATCATGATCAGTTAGACCAATTACTGAAATGCCAGCAGCAAGTGCCTTATTAATTAATTGTGAAGGTGAATCTGTGCCATCACTGAAATTTGTGTGGGTGTGTAAATCAATCATTGATTTTGCCCTCAGGTTGATTTGAGCGCTATACAATTAATGTGCAGCCAAACAACAAACCAATAATTCCTGGAATGGTGCCTGCAGGTGGCTGTTGTCCTAGCCAAGCAAATGCCAAAAGCGCACTTACTGGAACTTCGAAAAATACAACTAGGGAAACAACCGCAGGAGATACCCGCTTTAATGTGAAGTTAAATAAGGTATGGCCAAGAAATTGGGCGCCAATAATCAAACCAGCAAGTAGTAGCCATTGATTTCCAGAGTATCCAGCTAAGTTTGAGTTAGTTAACAGGACTACTGGGAAAATTAAAACTGCACATGTTGAATAGCAAACAGTTGTAAATGTTGAAGTAGAAATAACCTTTTGAGCATTGGCGCCAATGATCATGTATCCAGCACCTACTGCTCCGCCAAAGACTGCTAGTAAGTCACCTTGAAAAGCTCTAATAGAAATGTTCAAATCAATTCCAGTAATTGCCACCACAGATAAAAATGCGATCAACATCCCACCAAGAGATTTTTTTGGTATGTGACCTCCTGCTAATTTAATAAATAATGCGGCAAAAATTGGTTGAGTTGCGGTTAGTGCTACTCCCGTTGCAACACTTGTCAGTTTCATTGCCCAAAAGAAACAAATAAAATGGGTTGCTAATAAGCTCCCAGCCAGTACCGACCACTTAATTGCATTTAATTGTTCCTTGGTTTTCCATTCACCGCGGCCAATTGCAAAAGGCATCATCATCAATGCGCCAACTAAATTGCGCCAGAAAATCATGGTAGGTATGGGCATAATCGCTTTGGCAATAATTGGACCAGAAGAACCGATGCCCAGCACCCCCAGAATTAGGAATGGAATATCCCGACCCGTTGGTAATTTTGTGTGGTCTTGATCTTTCATGGGTAAAACCTACCGATAAATTAATTATTGTTATGAATCCATAGTGAGCCGATACCCTTAGCCTATGAATACAAGTAAAGGTGCAATCCTTAATCGCGTATTCCTAGCCCGATTAGCTGGTACTGCGGTCTTTGACCCAAATGGTGATCAACTTGGCAAGGTTAGGGATGCGGTAGCAACCCTGCGTGCTAACAATCAACCACCAAGAATTCTTGGCTTCATCATTGAAGTTCCACCAAGAAAAAGAATTTTTATACCTATCACGCGAGTAACTTCTATTGATAATGGTCATGTAATTATCACTGGATTGCTTAACATGCGTCGATTTGAACCAAGAACTAATGAAATTACAGTTCTAACTGAAATGTTAGACCGATCCGTAACTTTGATTGAAACAGATGAGAAAGTCACTATTGAAGATGTTGCCATGGATCGATCAAAGACTGGCGATTGGTTTATCGAACGCGTGCATGTAATGAAACGAGGCTCAGGTTTTAGAAAGCGAGGCTCATCATCAACGGTTGCCTGGTCTGAAATATCAGGAATACATATACCTGAAACTAATCAGGCAGTAAGTCATTTGCTTGGCACATTGGCAAATCTTCGCGCAGCAGACTTAGCTGCTGTTTTACAAGATTTAAATATTAAGCGAAAAGTTGAGGTTGCTCGTGCACTCGATGATGAACGTCTAGCCGATTTAATTGAAGAAATGGATGAGGCTTCTCGCGTTGAATTACTTGCAGAACTTGAGGGCGAGAGAGCCGCTGATGTTTTGGAAGAGATGGATCCAGATGATGCCGCTGACTTACTTCGCGAGGTTGGAAAAGAAAAAGCTGAAGCTCTGCTGGCATTGATGGCACCAGAAGATGCTGAAGATGTTCAAAGGTTGATGGATTATGAGGATTATTCAGCCGGTGGAATGATGACAACAGAACCAATTGTTTTAACTGCTGACTCAACTGTTGCTGAAGCGCTCTCTAGAGTTAGATCTTCAGAGGTCGCACCAGGGCTTGCATCACAAATTTTTGTCTGTCGCCAACCACTTGAAACTCCTACCGGCAGACTTTTAGGTGTGGTCCATATCCAAAGATTATTACGTGAACCGCCTGCAACATTATTGGGTGGAATATTGGATTCAGATATTGCTCCGTTATCACCAGACTCAACTTTAAATGAAGTCGCTTTATATTTGGCTAGTTATAACTTGTTGGCAGTTCCAATTGTTGACTCAAATGAGCGTTTATTAGGTGCTGTCACTGTGGATGACGTACTTGATCATTTACTACCTGAGAATTGGCGCCAAGTGGAATCGTTGAAGCGAGAAAGTGAGACAAACTAAAATGGCAAAAAAGAAAATTAATAGAAATTCTCTTGAGTTTCCACGCGAAGCACGTAGAACTTTAAAGCCTTCATATGACCCAGAATCATTTGGCAGATGGTCAGAGCGTTTTGCAAGATTTCTTGGTACTGCGCGCTTTCTGGTATTCATGACAGCTTTTGTATTTATTTGGGTGGTTTGGAACAGTCTTGCACCAAATGATTTGCGATTTGACCACTATCCATTTATCTTCCTAACTCTTTTGCTTTCTCTGCAGGCTTCATACGCTGCGCCATTAATTTTGTTAGCACAAAATAGGCAAGCAGATCGAGATCGCATTCAGGGTAATGAAGATCGAGATCGTGATGAGAGGAATATGGCCGATACTGAGTATCTAACGCGCGAGTTAGCTAGCTTACGTAGTGCAATTGGTGAATTAACCACTAGAGATTACCTACATAATGAGGTCACTGAGGCAATTGAAGAGATAGTTAAGAAGTTAAACAAAAAGTCTTAGGTATTTACGTTCAGCCTTACACCAACTAAGGATTTTGGTCTAACAATTATTTGATCAAGGATGCCATCAAATACATCCATAAATTTTTGATCAGTTAATACAAGTGGATTACCAGCATCCCCTCCTACTCGAATATTTGTATCAAAAGCTACCTTTGCAAGTAGGGGCACATCCGCGCCAACTAATTCGCTAAGTCGTCTGGCAGTCTCTTCACCACCACCGCTTCCAAATATTGAAATCTTTTCTCCGGTGGTAGGAGAAGTTGTCTCAGACATATTTTCAATTACACCAATAACTGGTTGCTTAATTTGGTGTGCAATTCGTCCAGCCCGTTCTGCCACCTCTGCAGCTGCAATTTGTGGAGTTGTCACAACAACTATCTCTGAACCAGGAATCAGTTGACCGAGTGAAATTGCAATATCACCTGTTCCTGGTGGTAGATCCAATAAAAGAAGATCAAGATCTCCCCAGAATGCATCGCTTAACAGTTGCTCAAGTACGCGGTGCAAAAGTGGACCACGATAAGCAACTGGATCTGATCTTTCCGGCTTGAACATCTCCATTGAAACAACCTTGACTCCATAATTTTCTACTGGGATAAAGGTTTGATCTATTGCGGTTGGCCGCTTATCTAAAATTCCCATCAAACGTGGAATTGAATGTCCGTAAACATCTGCATCTAAAATTCCTACTTTTAAACCACGGGCTGCTGCTGCAACAGCTAAATTTACTGTGATTGAAGATTTACCTACTCCACCTTTTCCAGATGCAATTCCTAATACTCTCGTTAGAGACTCAGGCTGAGCAAAGGGAATGAATTTTTCCCGACCTCCGCGAATGATTTTCTTTACATTATTTCGCTGCACTTCACTCATTACTCCAAAATTTATCTCTATTGATTTAATTTCTGAAATATCACTTAAGGCATTTGAGATATCACTTTTTAATCGATCTTTCATGGGGCAACCAACAATGGTTAGTAATATCCCAATAATTGCTTTTCCTTCGGTGAATGCCACCGATTCAACCATCCCCAACTCCGGAAGCGGTTTATGAAGCTCGGGGTCGATGACTTTTTCTAGCGCTTTATTTATTGCTTCAACAGTACTCATAGAATCTCTGGATCAATTTTTGGTTTTGGTTTCATCTCAAGATCAGATTTATCGATTACATCTCCGATATGTTTCTTAATTAATGCCTTTGGATGTAGGTCCTTTACCTGCAAATCTTCATAACCAGGTCCCAAATTATCTTTTATTTCATTGGTCACAGTTTGGGCCATATTTTTTAATTTAATTAGTAACTTGGCAGCATCTGCTGCCACATTTGGCAGGCGGTCTGGGCCAATCAAAATCATGCCAAGTACTAGCAGGGCAAGGATTTCACCGCCACCAATATTAAACATAATCTCTACTCCTTCGAAGCTGTAAGGGTTACAGTTGCTTCTTTGGTCAGATTGTTGCGCTTATATTTAATCTTCACCTTATCACCAACACTTTTACTTCTAATCATCACAATCAATTCATCTGAGTTATCAACCTCTGCGCCATCAAATTCAATAATGACATCTCCTGCCTTTAGGCCAACTTTATCGGCCGGCCCACCTGGGGTAATTCCTACGCCCTCGCTGGTGATTAATGCACCGCTGCCAGTAAATCTTGTGTCAACTGAAATGCCCATAATTGGATATGTAGCAGATCCAGTCTTTATCAACTGCTCGGCAGTCTTTTTTGCTTGATTAATTGGAATTGCAAATCCCAAACCAATTGAACCTGCTTGAGAACTAAAACCTAAGGTGGCAATAGCAGAGTTAACTCCAATTACAGCACCAGTTGCATCAACTAAGGGACCGCCAGAGTTTCCTGGATTAATTGCTGCATCTGTTTGCAATGCGTTGATAAATGAGCTTTCGCCATTGCCATTACCAGTTGTAACAGCACGATTCTTTGAACTGATAATTCCAGAGGTCACAGTTCCTGAAAGTCCAAGTGGGGAGCCGATTGCAATCACAGCGTCACCAACTTGCACTTGTTCACTATTGCCAAGTTGCAAGGTTGGCGCACCAACTACATCAATCTTAAGTACGGCAAGATCATATGAGCTATCTCTACCAATTAACTTAGCTCTATATTTTTTTCCATCAGATAACTCGACGGTGATCGTCCCACTCCTTGCCGCACCCTCAACCACATGGTTGTTGGTCAAAATAAAACCATTACTATCTAGGAAAAAACCAGAACCGGTTCCTGAACCGCTAAACCCTTTTACCGCTATCGATACCACTGCAGGTATTACACGGGCAGCAACTCCTGCAATCGAATCTGGTGCCCGCTCGATTGAGTTTGTGGTTTGAACTAAATTAGCTCCCAAATTTGTTGCACTGCCGCGACCAATTGCGGCGCCAAACCCACCCGCAATTAGTGCAATCACAACTGCGACTACAAAAAAGTTTGAAGTACTGCGACTAGAAACTACACGAACTGGTTTGGTTTCAGCACTTGCTTGCCACCACGGAGTATCTGATGGTTGTCTCATTTAGATAAGTTTATTGGCAAGCAATAGACCTTCGCCAATAGGAAGTAGTGATGCTGCCCATCTTTCATCCTCTTTAACAACCTTTATTGCATCTCTTCTCGCAATACTCTCAGGATCACGCTGAGTGGGATCAGCAACTTTTCCACCGCTTAACGCCTGATCAATGATCAGCAATCCACCTGGTTTCAATAGACGATAAGACTCTTGCACCATTTCGAATAGATCAAGTGCTGGTCTAATGATTATTAGATCATAAGCATTGTCAGCAAGTTTGCCGATCACCTCAATTAATTTTCCGGTGATAATTCGGTATTTTGTTGGTGCAATATCAGCATCTTCAAAAATTGTGCGAGCAATTTTTGAGTGTTCTCTCTCTGAATCAATTGTTGTTAAAACAGAATCAGCTGGCATACCACTTAATATCCAAAGCCCGCCAACACCAGAGCCTGTTCCAATTTCCACTACAGATTTAGCATTTACTAAATTAACTGCAAATTTTAGAAAATTTCCAACTGCAGCAGATGGATCAGCAGCGCCTATTTCTTGTCCATTGCTTCTAGCTTGCTGCATAAAATAATCTTCATGCGCAAATGACTCTGCATATGAGCTCATATCTCCGCGAGGTGAATTTGGTAGGTTCAAAATGTATCCAGCCACTCAATTAAAAGTCTGGCACCAAATCCAGTTCCACCCTTTATGTTTTCACCTGCATCAACTTCAGACCTGCCTGTGCCAGCAATATCTAGATGCACCCAAGAACGGTCCCCAACAAATTTTTCTAAAAATAGAGCTGCGGTTACAGAACCAGCCGAGAAATCATATTTATCTGCTGTGTGATTAAAATCTGCAACATCACTAGCTAGTGCCTTTGTGTAATCATCTACAAGTGGCATGTGCCAAACTTTTTCACCAACTTTATTTCCTACCTCAGAAAACTTCTTAGCTAGAGTTGTTTGGCGGGTATACATCGCTGCGTACTGCCGGCCTAAACCAAGGGTTGCCGCTCCTGTAAGGGTTGCAACATCAACTACATAATCAGGATCTAGCTCTAAATCTGCGTATGCAAGTCCATCAGCTAAAACTAATCTGCCTTCTGCATCTGTGTTTATTACCTCAACAGTTGTACCGCCAAAATGTTTTATCACATCTGATGGTCGTTGTGATGTTCCAGATAATGCATTTTCAGCAGCCATTAATAAAGTTGTAACTCTAACTTTTGGTTTAGTTCTTGCCAAAGCAACCGTTGCACATAAAACTGCAGCAGCACCAGCCATATCACTTTTCATTCCAACCATCGTGTCATAAGGACGTTTTAAAGAAACACCCCCGGTGTCAAAAGTAATTCCCTTTCCCACCAGTACAACATGTGGCCAGTGAGTCGATCCTTTTGGCGCATAAGTTATTTCAATTAATCGTGGACCAGGAGTTGGAGATGAGTTTCCAACCGCAGTTAGTCCACCAAATTCCTTTAACGCTCGACCAGATTTAACTGAGATTGATAAACCGGAGTTCTTTGTGGCTGAAACCATCGCACTTGCCTGTTTGGCAAGCCATTCAGGATTTTTAATATTTGAAGGAGTATGAATTAGATTTCTAGTTTGCCAGACTGCAGTGGCCAATACGTCAGCACGCTCAATTTCATTTTCAAAATCTCCATAAATAGTCAGCTCTGGTTTATTGCTCTTTTGTTCACTCTTAAGTGAAAATTGGTAGTTTGAAAGTGCAAATGCGACCGCTTGGGTAGTAACTAGGTTTTTATCCTCAGTTAACGCAGAAAGCACTTTGCTATCGCTTGATTTAACTTTACGACCTAGAGCAGTCGCCGCTTTGCGAATGTCCTCAGTGCTTTGCTCACCTATGCCAATCAAAAAAATACGAGTGAGAGTGCCGGCTGATAATGGGATTTCAATTAATTCTCCAGCTTTTGCGGTGAAATCTGGCCAATTGGCTAGTTCAATATTTAAATCTAGGTTTGTGAATTTATTTAATGCAGAAAGAAATCTACTTTTGTTTATTTGAGGTTTTTCACCAGGTGATACAGGTATGGCTACTGCGGTAAACTCTGAAAAATCTAATTCATCCTCAGGAAGAAATGAGAGTTTTGGATACAAATCTAGGAGTTTATGAATCATAAACTTGTGAGCCTAGATCAGTCGATTTACTTTTTTACTAACGCAACTGCTGCTTGAAGTACGTTTCCAAGGTTTGTAGCCTCTTCGACATTTAGTTCAACAACTAAACGGCCGCCGCCTTCTAGTGGGATTCGCATGACCATAGAGCGAGCTTCTTTAGTGACCTCCATTGGACCATCACCAGTTCTTGGTTTCATCGCTGCCATTTAACACTCCCCTGCCAAATTAATTCTTCGCCGTACTAGAGGCGTAATTATCCCCTATATGGCTACGGGTGGGAAATCCATTAAATCCCCTTAAGAAATCAAGCCAATTAGGCGGGATCTACCCGATGCAATAACTGATGAGACTGCCCGTTCTGGGACTCCCAATTTTTCTGCAATTTCAGTGGCGCTAATCATGTTTACCAAATGCAAAGTCAAAATTAGTCGTTCTTCTTCAGGCAAAGTAGCAATTAATTCTGCGATTGTCTTCGCACTGCTATCAGGTGCCATGGCATAAAGGTTACTGGGCTAAGTCGATACTTTCGAGTTATGCGCTAACTTGCCGAGCAAACCGACGTAACGAGAGCCAAACTCCGATAAGTAACGCTGGTTTTGCAAAGAGTAAAATCAATCTTGGAGCAAAGATTTCCTCCTGCCAATAAAAAATTGTGCCACCGCGAACTTTTTTGAGTTCAAATTTTCCAGTACCACGAATTATTCGCCCGATATGCATCACTTCGCATAGGTGTGGTGGTTTCCAATTTGTAACCTCCATTGTGTCAAGAACGCCTAATTTCAATTTGGGATAAAGCTTTGGAAAAATTCCAGTAAATGCAAAAATAAGTACACCCTTGCCATTTTTCACTGTTCGATCTTGATCCAACTCTGACCAAACTTTAGTTTGCAGCATCCATTTGCTTTGGCTCTTCCAGTCAACTAAAGATCGCCAAACCTCATCTACTGGCTTATTTATCTTGATCGTCAAAGTTAAATTAGACAATTTCTTCATTTGATTCGGATCGCCTCAATCGCACTAGGAATATCCGAACACCAAGAAACGAGTTCTTTTTGCCCAGGCTTCATAAAATTTTGAGTTGCTAAATGTTCAAGTGCAGATTGAAGTGGCCCATAAACTCCAGTTGGATCACATACTGCTATTGGCTTACCGTGAAATTTAAGATATCGGCCAACCCAGATTTCAAAGAACTCCTCTAAAGTACCAATGCCACCAGGCAAAATAATAAATGCATCCGCTAAATCCTCTATTTTTGCTTTTCTAGTTCGCATATTTGTCACTACATGCATTTGTGAGGCTTGCGAATCTTCAAACTCTATTTTTTTCAGTGGCTCGGGAATTACTCCAATAGTTGCCGCACCTGATGATCTTGCCCCTTTTGCCACCTCACCCATCATTGAAGCTTTACCACCACCCCACACAAGATCCCAACCTTGCTCACCAATTGCTTTTCCAACATTAAATGCCAATTCCAGTGAAGTGTTTGGAATTTCTGGAGCAGATGAGCAGAAAACTGATACGCGCATGAAATTAGTCTATTACCTTCCAAGCACTTTGATACCGTTGGCTAATGAGCACTACTCAAAGTACGGCATATGGATTTGGTATTGCCACCCAAAATCAATCTGGCCAAACTCTTGAGTGCTCTTTTTATGCCCTTGGATTAGGTAAGGCTCCAGAAAATAAGATAGATGCAACTTTTCAATCCTTAATTGGTGAAGATCCAATTCGAAAAGTTAAAAAGGTTGCAGTTGAAATTATTATCCAGATCGATGAAAAACCAAAAGATGCTGCTGATGTTTATCTAAGACTTCACTTACTTTCACATAGAGTATTAAAACCTCACACAATTAATTTGGAAGGCATTTTTTCACTGCTAACAAATGTTGTTTGGACCTCAGCTGGTGCTTGTGAAATTGCTGGTTTTGAAAAGGTTAGAGCCCAATTAATAAGCAAATATTCAAACTTAGTGGTCTATGGTGTGGATAAGTTTCCACGGATGGTTGATTATGTAATTCCTGAAGGTGTTCGAATCGCAGATGGTGATCGAGTGCGCTTAGGCGCTTATCTGGCATCGGGCACAACTGTTATGCATGAAGGCTTTGTAAATTTCATCGCCGGCACGTTAGGCAAATCAATGGTTGAGGGCAGAATTAGCGCCGGTGTTGTTGTAGGAGATGGCAGTGACATTGGTGGTGGAGCTTCAATTATGGGCACTCTTAGTGGTGGCGGTAAAGAAGTTATCTCAATCGGTCAGCGAACTCTTTTGGGTGCAAACTCTGGAATTGGAATCAGCCTAGGTGATGATTGCGTAGTTGAAGCTGGAATCTATATCACCGCTGGGTCAAAAATTACTTTACCGGATGGAAAAATAGTGAAAGCCTTAGAGTTAAGCGGTGCCAATAATCTTTTGTTTAGACGTAATTCGCAAAGTGGCAGCTTAGAAGTACTGCCAAAAACCGGTAACTGGAGTGGCCTGAACTCAGCCTTGCATAAGAATTAGTTTTTAAATAGTTTTTTCGGCGATGTTATAAATCCAGCGCCCCAAGATAAATGCATAGTTGCAAATACGATTGGCATCAATAATTTATCCGCAATTTTTCTACCAATAATTAAGCCCCCGATCACTAATGTCATCAAATAAATCAGAGTTGGAAGGAAAAAAATTTTAGCAAGTAATACTCCAAAAACAATTGATAAAAGATTAATTACCAATGCCACTGGCGGTGCTAAGTAACGAAAATTAGTAGTTTTCGGGTGTTGTCTAGAAATTACTCGTCGCCACCTGCCATATTGAAAATACTGTTTTGCTAATTTACCCAGAGATTTTCTAGGGCGATATGTGACTACAAGTCTTGGGTCAAACCAAATTAAACCTCCCTGCGCACGCATGCGATGGTTTAACTCCCAATCTTGAGCTCTGATATATCTTTCATCAAAACCACCTGCTGCCAAAATGGCAGATTTTTTGAAAGTGCCAAGGTAAACAGTGTCGGAAGGACCAGCTTTGCCGCCGGTATGAAACTTAGAAGCCCCTACTCCTAATTTAGATCGCATAGCTTGTGCAATCGTGCGCTGTAAACCAGATTGGCTATCGGCATGCATTAGTCCCCCTACATTTACTGCGCCACTTTCTTGCATGATTGATATTGCAGTTTTTAGGTAAGAGTTTGAAATTTCTGAATGCCCATCAATTCTACAAATAATCTCAAAAGAGCTTTGTGCTATTGCTAGATTCAATCCTTTAGCAGTTTGCCCGGTTGGATTATCAACTATTTTGATTCGTTTATCCGCAGCAGCTAAATCGCGAGCAATTTGATTTGTATTATCTTTTGAAGGACCCAATGCCAAAATTACTTCTATTTCACCTGGGTAATTTTGCTGAAGGATTGCTGAGATGCAATTATGTAAATCTGCTTCTTCATTGAGAATTGGCAAAATAACTGTGACCGCAGGTGATGTTAAATCATTCATAACCACTCCGATCATAATTTGTGCTCAGTAATTCCCTGCCCATAATCTAGGATAAGAAGATGAAATCTGCTCGAAGTGTCAGGATCTTTACTGGTATTTCGATAGCAACTCTAGCCATATCGGCAATTAGCGCATTGGCCTTTGGCACAGTCTCTGCTTCAATTACCAAGATTGATGCATTTGCAGGTATTGATAAGCGACCAGATAAAAAATCATCGGCAATAAATTACCTATTAGTTGGCTCTGATACTCGAGAGGGATTAACTAAGGCTGAACTTAAAGAGCTACGTGTTGGCTCGGTTGCCACCGCCGCAGGTAAAAGATCAGACACAATGCTGCTGGTACACATCTCAAAGGCAAGGGATAAAGCTGTTCTAGTTTCTATCCCTCGCGATACTTTTGCGCTCATTCCAGCACATGTAAATAAAGCAGGAAAAACTATTCCAGCCATTCACTCGAAAATAAATTCAGCTTTTAACTGGGGTGGAGCACCTTTATTAATTCAAACAATTGAAGAGATGACCCAACTTAAAATTGATCATTATGTTGAAGTAAATTTTGCTGGATTTGCCAGCGTAATTGATTCACTTGGTGGAATTGAAGTTTGTACTAAAAAAGATATTGATGATCCAAAGAGTCACTTAGTTTTACCTGCTGGAGTTCACACCCTAAATGGAATTGAAGCTCTCAAATATGTTCGAACCCGGGAGTTTGATGGCATGGGGGATCTTGGCCGAATGCAACGTCAGCAAGCTTTCATGTCTTCGGTCTTGAAAAAAGCCACTAGTGCCGGTGTTTTGCTTAATCCAGTAACAATGACAAGTTTTATAAATTCATCCCTTTCAGCTGTTACGACTGATGAAGGATTAAAAAACTCTGATTTGATAACTCTTGCCAAACAGATGAAATCACTTGCCACTTCAAATGTTCGAACATTGACAGTTCCCCTTTCTGATTTAAATTACTATTCAAATGGTGTAACAGCAGCGGTCTTGTGGGATCCAGTTCTAGCGCCAGAATTATGGGATCGTTTGCGTGAGGATCGTGCAGTTGTTGATGAAGTAACTGCTTCGCCTTCACCATCATCAACAAAAGCCGCCAAGGTTGAAATAGTTGATAAATTTAAATCCCGCACAGCTGACGATAATATCTGCCGTTAACCATCGACCTCTTAGATAGGCTCTATCCATGGCATTAAAGCTCTCCGTGATAGGTACTGGATATTTGGGCGCAACGCATGCTGCCTGCATGGCCAGCTTGGGGTTTGAAGTAATTGGCTTTGATACTGAAGTAAGCAAAATCGATTTATTGAGCAAAGGTAAAGTGCCATTTTATGAACCTGAATTAGAGGAATTGTTATCTGAACAGATTAAATCTTCTCGTCTAACCTTTACAAATAATGTTGCAGATCTGGCAGATGCAGATGTTCACTTCATTTGCGTGGGAACTCCTCAAATTAAAAATGGAAATGCGGCTGATTTAACCTACGTAAATTCAGCTTTAGAGTCGATTGCAAAATATGTAAAGCCAGGCGGCTTAGTGGTGGGTAAATCAACAGTTCCAGTTGGTACCGCAACAAAATTAAGAAATAGATTATTGGAGCTAAATCCGAAAGCTGACCTTGCCTGGAATCCTGAGTTCTTACGTGAAGGATTTGCAGTTGAAGACACTCTTAGACCAAATCGATTGGTGGTTGGTGTAGTAAACGAGAGTGCTGAGCTGATATTAAAGGAAGTTTATGCAACTAATCTTAAGGAGAAAACTCCCTGGGTAAAAGCTGATCTACCAACTTCAGAATTAGTGAAGGTCGCTGCGAATTCCTTCTTAGCAACAAAAATTTCCTTCATTAACGCCATGGCTGAAATATGTGAAGCTGCCGGTGGCGATGTAACTGTGCTTGCAAAAGCTATTGGTTACGATCCAAGAATTGGAAGTCGATTCTTGCAAGCTGGCATTGGCTTTGGTGGCGGTTGTTTACCAAAAGATATTCGTGCCTTTATGGCAAGGGCAGAGGAGCTCGGAGCTAGCCAAGCAGTTGAATTTCTTAAGGAAATTGATGCAATCAACTTACGTGCCCGCCAACGAATTATTGAGTTAGTTCGTAAAGATTTATCAGATGATCTACAAGGTAAGAAGGTTGCAATTCTTGGTGCGGCATTTAAACCTGATAGCGATGATGTTCGCGACTCTCCAGCACTAGATATCGCAGCACAGATTCAAGCAGCTGGAGCAAATGTCACCGTCCATGACCCTAAAGCAATTGCTAATGCTCAAAAGCGTTTTCCTGCTCTGAATTTTGCAGATGATGTGAACACAACCCTAAAAGATGCTGAAATAGTTCTTCACCTAACTGAGTGGAAAATTTATCGAGAAATTGATCCGGTCAAGCTCAAATCCATTGTTAAAAATCCAATAGTTATTGATGGCAGAAATGCATTAGATCGTCAGTTGTGGCAATCTGCTGGCTGGAAATTTAGAGCTCTTGGCCGCAGCCACAATGAATGACTCAATAGATAAGTTATTAGCCTTAAAAACTTGGGCTGTTGTTGGCTTAAGTAATAATTCTGAACGAGCAGCTTTCAGAGTTGCAAAGTTGCTAATTGAAAAAGGACACCAAGTAATTCCAGTTCACCCAAAGGCAGAAACTGTTCATGGACAAAAAGGTTACGAGAAATTATCTGATATTCCTTTTCCAATTGATGTTGTAGATATCTTTGTTAACTCAGATTTAGCAGGCGAGGTGGTAGATAGTGCAATTGCGATTAAGGCAAAGGGAGTTTGGTTGCAGCTGGATGTGATTGATCAGAGTGCTTTCGAAAGAGCAGAAAATGCTGGGCTAGTGGCAGTCATGAATCGATGCCCTGCGATCGAATATGGAAAAAGATCTTAGTTATTCAACAATTTTTCCACTGTAATACTGCTGTGCATGAATAATTTCTGTAAGCAACACTTCAAGATCATCCCCGGCTACCCCAACCTGTTTAATTGTTTGATCAAACTTAAGCCTTGGATTCCTGGCCATTAAATGCAAATATGGACGATAATCATCGCTGTTCTGATCGGTTTCTAAAGTTCCCGTAACTACATATTTCGAGAGTAATTGCGTACTGCCTAAAGGTAAATCTAGAACTGCGCGTAGGTTTTGCTCATAAAAATTAGTTACGGAACCAATTTGATTCCAGTAATTTGCAATAGGTGTCATCCAGTTGATTCCGATTAATTTTTTATACTCGGCTGCGTCAACAATCAATTCAAATCCCCCAACTAAACCGACCTCTGCGGCAAGTTTTAGAACTGAAATTTGGATTTCCTGCGCTATTTCATCAGTAATTCCAGGAAGAGGTGTTATGCATAATTCATTTGTTAACAAGGTAATTGGCCAGCTAGCAGCCTGTGCATGAGCGGATCTAGTTACTAATACAGATAGCTGATCACCTTCACCTGAATGGGATGTTATTTTTGCCAGCTCTTCAATAGTTTTAGATGAAGGATAAATTTGAATTCCAGATTTCTCTGCAGTTTTAATTGCCGAAATTGAGATAATTGCCGGATCTACATAAAGTAAATCGCACTCTTTAGCGAAATCAATTAAATCAGAGCCTGACAATTTCTTACTGGAAGTTTTTATCCCAAGACCCAATTTTATAGACTGCAATTGGTAGGCGCTAAGACTCCACTGATGAGCTATGAGTCCAATAAATGGTGGCTTCATGTAATAAGGTTACCTGCATAATGGTTCAGATAATCCTCGCCTCAGCATCACCATCTCGTCTTCGCCTTTTAGAAAGTGTTGGGATCACTCCTAAGGTTTTAGTTAGCGGGGTTCAAGAAGAGGGTGCTGAACTTGATTCACTTACTCCTTCGGAATTAGTCATAGCATTAGCTATTCTTAAAGCGCACACCGTTAAAGAGATGGCTCCTGCCGATTCATTAATTATTGGATGCGATTCAACATTTGAATTTGATGGAAAATCACTGGGTAAACCAGGGAGCAAAGCAAATGCAATCACTCGATGTAAACAATTAAGTGGTAAGTCTGGATATCTTCACACTGGACATTGCTTGATCGATTTAAAAAATGGCATAGAGTTAAGTGAGCGATCAACCGCTAAAGTTCAATTTGCTCAAATGACTGATGCCGAAATTAATGATTATGTAGATTCAGGTGAACCATTAAATGTTGCAGGTGGCTTCACGTTAGATGGCTTAAGTGCTCCTTTTATTACAAATATTGAGGGTGACCCAAGCGGAATTATTGGCTTATCTCTACCTTTATTAAGAAAGATGGTTATCTCATTAGGGTATAGCTGGCCTGACTTAAAAAATAAGTAAGTATTTAGGATAAGTTTGCCTAATGAAGAAGTTGTATAAAGACCCAATAGGTACAGCTGAAAAAGCTGCCAAAGCAATTGCAAAAATAACTGGAAAAACCAAGCATGATGTTGCACTCGTCATGGGATCAGGCTGGATTTCAGCTGCTGATGCACTTGGTAGGCCTACTCATGAATTTCCAGTGACTGAATTGCCTGGCTTTCCAGCGCCAACCGTTACCGGTCATGGTGGAAAGTTACGTTCTTATAAATTATCAAATGGATCAAATGCATTAGTTTTTTTAGGCCGCACTCATTTTTATGAAGGATTAGGCATGGAGCCAGTAGCGCATGCAGTTAGAACAGCAGTTAAAGCAGGATGTAAAAATATTGTTTTAACTAATGCCTGTGGAGGCATTAATACAGATTACAAGGTGGGACAGCCAGTATTAATCAGAGACCACATCTCACTGACTGCCGCTTCACCTTTAATTGGTGCAGATTTTGTTGATCTTACTGATCTTTACAGCAAAAGATTAAGACAGATCGTTAAAGAGGAGGATCCATCTTTAGCGGAAGGTGTCTATGTCCACTGGCGAGGACCTTCTTATGAAACACCTGCTGAAATTAAAATGATGAGAAGTATGGGAGCGGATTTAGTTGGAATGTCTACTGTTCCAGAGGCAATTGCTGCACACGCACTTGGTGCCGAAATTCTTGCCATCTCATTAGTAACAAATGCTGCTGCCGGTGTGACTGGTGAAAAACTAAATCATGCTGAGGTTATAGCAGCTGGTAAAGCCGCCGCTGATCGGATGGGAAATTTGCTAGCGAAGGTTTTGCCTAAGTTGTGATCTCAGATCAGCTAAAAAATGAAGTTTTAGATTGGATTGATAATGATCCAGATACAAAGACAGCTAACCAATTAACACAGTGGCTTAAAGAGGAAAACAAAACAGAGTTAGAACGATGCTTTGCTGGATTTTTGCAATTTGGCACAGCAGGTTTACGTGGGCCAATGGGACCTGGTCCTTCGTGCATGAATCGAGCTGTTGTCAGTAGAACAGCTTCTGGAATTCTTGCATTTATGAAGAAAAACAATTTAAGTTCAGTAGTAATTGGCCGCGATGCTCGACACGGATCAGAGGCATTTGCTAAAGACAGTGCTGAAATATTTGCTGGTGGCGGGGTAAAAACTTATGTTTTGCCAAGAGTTCTTCCCACTCCAGTTCTTGCCTTTGCACTCAACAAAATAAAGGCAGATGTTGGGATTATGGTTACCGCAAGCCACAATCCGGCAACTGACAACGGATACAAGGTTTATTTAGGCGGAGTTTTTAATGGCGTTAATTACCAGGGCTCGCAAATAATTTCCCCGATTGACTCGCAAATATCTGAGTTAATTGAAAAGGCTGAAAAACAACCTGCCAGAGCTAACCAGTATGAAATTATAAATGAAAATGTAATTGATCAATATGTTTTAGAGGTTGCGAAGTTGGCAATCAAGCCAAATAACTTGAAGGTCGTTTACACCCCCTTGCATGGAGTCGGAGCTGAAACATTTATTAAAGTTTTTGAAAAGTCTGGATTTAATCCCCCAATAGTTGTTAAAGAACAAGAAAAACCAGATCCAGATTTTCCTACTACCGTATTTCCTAATCCTGAGGAAGCCGGAGCCATCGACATGGCACTTGCATATGCCAGAGAAAATGATGCAGATTTAGTAATTGCCAATGACCC
>JBPCSS010000020.1:0-2847 GCA_051006855.1 Candidatus Nanopelagicus sp. | reverse complement strand
TGCGGAGTGACGGCAACCTCAATTGATCATGTGATTCCAAGATCAAGGGGTGGCGGACATAATTGGGAGAATGTGGTCTCTGCCTGTCACAAATGCAATCACTTAAAGGCGGATAAGACATTAAAGGATTTAGGTTGGCGTCTTCGCCACACACCGCGAGAGCCAGTAGGTGCTGCTTGGCGAATCTTAGGAACTGGTAAACCACATCGGATTTGGATTCCATATCTAAAACCATTTGGGGTGGAAGCGATGGGAGCAGCAAGCGCATGATTGAAGATGGCACCTTTGCTGGTGAAGGTTTAACAATTTTGCAAACACTTACCTACTTTGTGGCAGCGCCAACAATTTTATTTGTGGTGATCTCATTTTTTGCATATATCACCGCAAAGGAAACTAGAAGCAAGAAAAAGAGTAAGCCGGTATCCCTTACCTCAATTGAGTAGTTTATTTATCCTTAGCTTGAACTCTTAGCGCTCGCTCCATAGCATCTTTGCCCTCAGAGACTAATCTGCGAAGTCCATCCTGACCATCCTTGCCGGTGGTATTTAGCCAATTAGAAGTTTTATCAACCGTCTCTTTAGTGGTTATAAATGTTGGATACATTCCCATTACAAACTTACTTGCCACCTCATATGACTTCTTGCCCCAAGTTTCCATCAGCAACTCAAAGTAGGGATCAACATAGGCTGCAAGTAGTGGGCGGTGGAGCGCTCGCATAAAGCCAGCAATCTTTGCCTCACGTTGTGAGGTAGATAGCTCCTCAGTTGTAATCGATTTCCAAACTTCACTCTTTGCATCTGCTGTGGGAAGTGCAGCTAAAGCAGTTGCATGGGAGAGAGATCCAGTCAAAGTGTTATCTTTTAATAATTCAGCAGCAAGGCCAGCCTTATCTATCAAACCGCGCTCTGCTAATGCGATTACAAATGTCCACCTTAAATCAGCATCAACCTTAAGCCCAGGTAACTTGCCAGCCAGTAACTCTTTGATTAAATCATTGTGCTCAGCACTTGATGCAAATGAGGTGAAGTTTCTGGCAAACTGCAATTGGTGATCAGAGCCGGCCTTAGCTGTTCTTAACATTTGCTCGTAAGCATTGCCAACCTTAAGGCGGGATGAATCTCGCTTACTTGGAGCTGAATACAACTCAACTGCAGTGATTAATTGATTTGCAATGATGGTAACTGTTGCAATGTCATCCTCACCTGGCAGACCAGCTAGTGCAATTTCAATAAAATCTGTTGCACTAATTTCAGCATCGCGCAACATATCCCAAGCTGCCGACCAGCAAAGCGCTCGCGTTAGAGAGTCATCAATTTTTCCTAGATGCGCCTTAAGAGTTGCAATTGATCGATCATCAAATCGCACCTTTGCATAGGATAAATCCCGATCATTAATTACCAATAAATCGGCCACCTTTTGTCCTGCTAACTCAGTAACAAAAGTTTTAGCTCCGGCCACATCTAACTCAACTGTTTTTCTAAGTGCAATCTTGCTACCGACTAGATCATATAAACCAACCGCCATTCGATGGGGGCGAAGCTGGGTAGATCCGGCTGGCATTGTGGGCACCTCTTGCACAACCGCCACAGATTTATAGGAATCATTTTCAATCTCCAGGGCAGGCCGCAAAGTATTAACACCTGCTGTTTGCAGCCAAGTTGAAACCCAAGGCTTTAGATCACGGCCACTTGTTTGGGTTAATTCATTTAGCAGATCATCTAATGTGGTGTTTTTAAAGGCATGTTTAGTGAAGTACTTTTGTAATCCAAGGATGAAGTTTTCTCGGCCAACGTGGGCAACTAATTGTTGAAGTACTGATGCTCCTTTAGCATATGAAATACCATCAAAATTTCCAGCAACCGTGTCAATATCTTTCATGTCAGAGACAATTGGATGCGTTGAGACCAGTTGATCTTGGCGGTAGGCCCAATTCTTTCGCTCCTGATTAAAGCCAGTCCAAGAGTTTTTAAATCTAGTTCCCTCAACCATGGCAAGGTATGAAGACCACTCAGCAAATGATTCATTAAGCCAAAGATCATCCCACCACTTCATGGTGACCATGTTGCCAAACCACATATGGGCCATCTCATGCAAGATTGTGTTGGCACGGGCGTTATACATACGCTCGGTAACTTTTGATCTAAATACTAAGAGACGTTCTAAGAAAGTAACGGCGCCAGCATTTTCCATCGCGCCCCAGTTGAAATCAACCACAGCAATTTGGTCATACTTTTCAAATGGGTATTCAAGACCAAATACTTTTTCAAAGTAGGCAAAGCCTTGTTTAGTGATTAAGAAAATATCCTCTGGATCTAAAAATTCAGCTAGTGATTTTCGGCAGTAAATCCCAAGCGGCACCTTCTTCTTACCAACATACTCATCCTGCACGCTGTAGTAAGGACCTGCAATTAGCGCGGTGATATAGGTAGAAATTCTTGGGGTAGTTGTGAAGCTCCATTTACTTTTTTTCTCACCCAGATCAACCTTTTCTTTTACTGGATTATTTGAGATTACCTGCCAGTGATCTGGGGCGGTAACAGTTAAAGTGAAGGTTGCTTTTAGATCTGGTTGATCAAAACATGGATACATCTTTCTAATAAATGCTGTCTCACCTTGGGAGTAAAGGTAAACCTCATTATCAACTGGATCGACCGAGCGTTGTAACCCCTCACCAGTCTTTGAATACAAACCATTCATATGTATTACTAACTCATTTTGAGAGGCAAGATTTTTAACAAAAAAGCTCTCACCGTCGTAGCTGGTGGTATCTAGTGCCTCGCCATTAAGTGTTGCTGAAATTACATTCTTACCAACCGCATCTAAAAAAGTGTCATACCCTGGTTTATT
>JBPCSS010000019.1:0-14391 GCA_051006855.1 Candidatus Nanopelagicus sp. | reverse complement strand
TCATGACCTTTACCCATCAACAAAACCACATCACCACTTTGAGCATTGTTTATAGCCAAATCAATCGCATTTTTTCGATCTATTTCAACCAAACCTTTTTTGCCAAGATCTATACCAGCAGTCATTTGTTTTAAAATTGCCTCAGCAGATTCACTCCTTGGATTATCGCTCGTAAATATTGCAAGATCGCATCCGTTAAATAGCGCGTGGCCCATTACTGAACGCTTACTTGCATCTCTATCTCCACCACAGCCCAGCACCCCAATAATTTTTCCATTAGTTACAGATTTTACAGTTGCAATAACACGTTCTACTGCATCTGGCGTATGGGCATAATCAACCAGCGCGGTGAACTCCTGACCAGCGTTAACTATCTCCAGCCTGCCAGGCACACTCTGTAATTTGCTTATCGTAGGTGCGATTTTGTCTAGTGTTAAACCTGTCGAATTAACAATTGCTACTGCTAGAAGAAGATTATCTAAATTGTAATCTCCAAGTAATGCAAAGTTTTCACTAAAGCTTTCACCGGTTTTACTCTTAATCTCGATGCGGTAATACCCATTTCTAATCTCAGCTTTTGCTAGATACCAATCGGCAGTTGAGTCTTTTCGTGAAACTGTCACAAATGGAATCTGAACTTGTTGTATTAGTTTTTTCCCATATGAATCATCAATATTGATTACTGCAACTTTTGCATACTCAGTTGTGAAAAGATTGGCTTTTGCTTGAAAGTAATTTTCCATATTCAGGTGATAATCCAAGTGATCCTGGGTCAAGTTAGAAAAAGCGACGACCTCATATTTTGCTCCTTTAATTCGACCCTGATCAATCGCATGGCTACTAACCTCCATCGCAAGATTTTTGCACCCATGTTCAACCATTGCCGCAGCAATTGCCTGTAAATCATCAGCCTCAGGTGTAGTGCGAGCACTTTCTAATTTCTCATTCCCTATTTCAATACCAAGTGTTCCAATTAATCCTGACTTAATTGAATTTAGTTCCCAGATTTGCTTTACCAAATTTGCAGTAGTGGTTTTCCCATTAGTACCAGTAATTCCTATAGCGCTCATGCGTTCGAATGGGTGTCCATACAACCAAGCAGAGATTGCGCCAACAAGCTCACGTGGCTTTGGGTGCGTGAAGGATGGGATGGAAGCTGCAATCTTTTTATCACTTAAAACCGCAACTGCGCCATTACTTATGGCCTGCTCTAGATAGGAAATTCCATGTGTTTTGGCACCAGCAAATGCAATAAATAGATCTCCAGGCACTACCTTTTGCGCATTAATTGAAACTCCATTGATAACTATTTGCTGATTAAATATCTTTGAATCAAACTCCATCAAAGATTTTGCGAACTTGGAGCTGGGAATGATTCTCATGACTGGGTACCAGTCATTTCATTATTACTCTTTGAAGATTTAAGAGCTGCCTCAGTTAATGTAAAGGTCGTTTTAGGAGTAGTAGTTGGCTGTACCCGCTCACTTTGAAGAACAAAACTCATAACCTTCTTAAATACTGGACCAGCTAAAGCCCCGCCCCAGTGCAAACCTTTTGGATCTTGGATAGTCACATTGATAACATATTTGGGCGCATCTGCTGGTGCAAAGCCGATAAATGATGCGGTGTAACCGCTGTAACATTTACAAGCGGAGTTAAATCGATTTGCAGTTCCAGTCTTCCCAGCAATTCGATAGCCTGAAATAGCCGCAGTTGGCGCAGTTCCATTACTTGAAACAACACTCTCCATCATTGAACGCATATCAGTGGCTGTTTGCGAGCTAAGAACTCGAACTGAATCATTTGGCTTTGCCGGTGTGTACTTACCACTTTCATCAACAACCCCAGCAAGGATTGATGGTGACACTCGCACACCATCATTTGCAATTGTTGCAAATACAGAGGTCGCTTGCATAGCTGTTAATGAATAACCTTGACCAAATGCAATTGTTGGAAGTGAGGTGCCGGACCAGTTTTTAACTGGATGCAAAATTCCAGCGGACTCGCCAGGTAGTTTTGAATTAGTGCTCTGGCCAATACCAAACTTTCGAAGATAATCATATAAAGCATCTTTACCTAATTTTTGTCCGATCTGGATTGATCCGGTATTACTTGAGACAGCTAAGACGCCAGCGGTAGTTAATCGCTGGGTTGGGTGTTTTTCATGATCGTGAAAGTATTGATCTGCCACCTTCATTTTGTAAGGGATTGTGAAAACTGATTCTGGCGTAACTAAACCTTCTTCTAGAGCAGCTGCAACAGTAATTACCTTTCCCGTTGAGCCAGGTTCATACACCTCTTGCACCGCTGGGTTCTTTAACCGCTCTAACGTAATTGAGGTGGAAACACTTGGGTCAAAGGTGGGCGCACTAGCTTGGGCCAAGATGGCTCCAGTTTTTGGATCCATCACAATCACAGTTCCAGATTGTGCTCTTGATGCTGATACCGCCTGGCTGATTGCATTTTGAGCTACCCACTGAACATCTCGATCAATGGTTAACCGAACACTGGTGCCAGATTTTGCTTCAACACTTACGCGCTCTGAACCTGGAATTATATTTCCACGACCATTGGCATATACATACTTACCATTTACCCCAGATAGCAAGCCATTTAAACTACTTTCAATTCCAGATGCACCAAAACCTTGATCATTGATAATTCCAACTAATGAGGAGGTCAACTTTCCACTTGGATAATCCCGAATGTAACTCCGCTCTGGCACAAAGCCACCAATTCGCTTACTTATGCCTTCCTTAGTTTTCATTACTTCGCTGTTGTATGCACCCACTGCTTCATACACCTGTCGCCATTTTTCTGGCGTAATATCTTTGGCAATCAAAACATATCTTCGATCACCAGTTAATTGCGGTGCTAGCTGTGCTGGACTCATTCCCAAAATAGGTGCTACAACCTGCGCTGCTGCAATTGGGTCATTAACTACAGTTTGATCAACTGCGATATTCATAGCCGAGATTGATCTAGCTAGTTCCACGCCATTAATGTCATAAATATTTCCCCTGGGAGCAAGCAAGGTGGCGGACTTACTCAATTCAGTATCAGCTTTTTCTACATAACCATTTGCTCTAATGGCTTGAATTTCAATTAGGCGCAGACCAAAGAGTAAGAAGATGACAATTGCAATCGCCACAATTTTTCGAATTCGATCCTGTACCAGCTCTTGTTGGTTCATTACTTACCCACCGACATATCTAAGAATCTTGGATTACTAGATGCCACCATGCCTAGTTCGCTTGCACTTTGCGCCAATCTATCTGGCGAAGATTTAGCTGCTGCCTCTTGCAAGATAGCTTCGCGTTGGTCTGTTAAAAGTTGTGCCTGCTGCTTTAGCTCTTGCAAAACAAAAGCATCCCGTGCGAGCGCGGTATTTACCACCAGTAGCGACAGCAAACCAGCTGTAAATATAGTTGCAAGGAAAACTACAAAGGTACGATCATTTGCAACCTCACCATTTTTGATTTCCGGTGCCAATCGCAAAACCGCTTTATTGGTCTGCGCTTTAACAATTTTGGTGGAGATCCTAATTGCCGGGGCTAATTCAAATATCGCCATTAAGCACTCCTTCGCTCAATAGCGCGCAAGCGCATAGATTGGGAACGAGGATTACTTAACTGCTCTGCCTGCGTTGCAGCAGTGCTACCACTATGGAGTAATTCAAATGCGGCAGCTGAGTTTGGCAACTCAACTGGAAGTCCAAGTGGAGTATTTGATTTAGCGGCTTGTGTGAAAAAGTTTTTAACAATTCGATCCTCCAGGGATTGATAACTCATAACCACCAGCCGGCCCCCCACCGCTAAGGCGGCTAACGCAGCCGGTATGGCTCTTTCTAGGATTGCTAACTCTTGATTAACCTCAATGCGAAGTGCTTGAAAAGTCCGCTTTGCTGGATTGCCACCGGTGCGACGAGCAGGGGCTGGAATTGAATCCTTAACAATCTGAGCTAAATCTGTGGTGGTATTTAAGTTGCCGGCATTTCGTGCCTTGATAATGTTTTCTGCGATCTTGCTCGCAAACTTCTCTTCACCATAATTTTGCAGGATTTTTGCTAACTGACCATGTGAGTAGGTATTAAGAATTTGGGATGCGGTAAGTGGATCACTTTGATCCATTCGCATATCAAGTGGTGCCGGTTGGGAGTAGGAAAAACCCCGCTCTGCCATATCTAACTGCATCGATGACACACCTAGATCAAAGAGAATGCCATCAACCTTCAAGGCTCCAGCATTATCTATGGCTAATTGAATCTGATCATAGGTTGCATGAGTAATGCTTACTCGATCAGAGAAGTCGGCTAAGTTGCTTTGCGCAATCTTTATTGCAGCTTTATCTCGATCTATTCCAATCAAGTGTAAATTAGAAAATTGCTGTAAAAATACCTTGGCATGTCCACCAAGTCCTAAGGTGGCATCTAATAGATAAGGCTTTGTTTTATTTGCAAATGCTGGCGAGAGCAAATCAATGCACTGATCAAGTGCTACTGGAATGTGTGCCAGATCTGCACTCATTTTTCTCTCCTCCCCCTCGTTGCTATTTTTTTCTTTTCTTTTTCTTTTATTCTTGCCTCACTTACTACCTCACTTATCTACTTAGGTCACCGCCGCTCGACGGATCATCTTCAATAACACGCGGCACCGGGGAAGTGGCGCCGCGAATCTTTATGAGGGGCGGTGGCCTAAATAGATAATTGATTGGATTTAAAACAATCCAGGTAGCACCTCCTCTGAAACATCAGCAAAGGTTTTTTCACGATCGGCTAAATACTTACTCCACGCAGTTGCATCCCAAATTTCAACTCTGGTGTTTGCGCCAATTACTACACAGTTTTTTTCTAATCCGGCATAGGTTCGAAGACCAGCTGGAATTGTTACGCGACCTTGGTTATCTGGCACCTCATCATGAGCGCCAGCAAACATCACTCTTAAATAATCACGGGAATTTTTCTGCGTTACTGGTGCTTGTCGCAATCTTTCAGTTATTAATCCAAACTCACTTGCGGTGAAAACATAAAGACAGTGCTCTTGACCTTTGGTGATTACTAAACCTTCAGATAATTCATCTCTAAATCTGGCTGGCAAAATTAATCTGCCCTTTTCATCAAGTTTTGGTTCATGGGTGCCAAGAAACATCGCTGTGACCCCCCACGCTCAAGAATTGACCTTAGGTCACCACTTTACTCCCTTTTTCCCCACTTTCAACCCCCCGCACCCACTTTCGCTCCCCCGCCCTCCCCTTAAAAAATGGGCATAAAAAACCACCCAGCAGGGTGGTCCTTTGGTGCGGCGCTGTTTTAACTAATTATCGTTGGTTCGGCGATCCCATCTTTCCTGCAGAGTTGAGCCCCAACCCGGCTTTTTTATGGCTTTGCCACCAGTTTTAACAGTGATATTTGTGATGATCAAGAGCACTCCGGCTAAGCAGATTAGAAATGCAACAACGCCAACCAAGGTTGCTTGGGCGATTAAGCCACTTATTAGAACTAATAGGCCAACTGCCAAAATGCTTAGGCCAAGCAGGGCTCGAGAGCTTTGTCTGGTGCGGGCTTTGCCAGTCAGAGTTGAGAGAAGTCTTGGATCCTCCTGCTCTAAGGCAGCCTCCATCTCAGCTAATAGCTTGCGTTCATGATCAGATAGGGCCATATTCGAAATATAGAGTACTTAGAGTTATTTTGAAAACCCTAACTGGCTACTCCTCCTGGTGATCTTCAACCAATCTGGCTGGCCGAAGACTACCTGCACCAAATCTGCCCTTAATTCGATCAATCGCCTTATCTGCCTGGCGCCAGCCGGTTGCGCGCTCGCCCAGTGTTAACTGTTTAACATCCTCATCCTCAACTAATGAATCAAGGCTGATGCCAACTAACCTAATCAAAACTCGTTCTAGATTTAAGGCGAGGTAAAGATTTTTCACAACCTCAAAAATTTCCTGAGTTCCAGTAATTGGTAAATCAACTGTTTTAGATCTTGAGATAGTTTTAAAATCTGCAAATCTCACCTTTATCGAAATAGTGTTGGTGGCAAATCCCTTCTCCCGCATCCGCTCCACACCCCGCTCAGTTAATCTTAAAAACTCCTTCAAGATTTCCTCCTGCGAATCTAAATCAAAATCAAAGGTTTCAGAGGCGCTAATGCTTTTTTCAATATGCTCACGTTCCACATCTCGATAATCACGACCCCAAGCTAATTCATATAAAGAGCTGCCACTTGCTTGACCTAACACTCTAATTAAAGTGCTGCGTGGGGTATTTGCAATATCACCCACTGTTAATAAGCCCATCTTCATTAGCTGCTCATTAGTCTTTGGCCCCACTCCCCAAATCTCTTTAGCAGCAAGGGGATGAAGAAAATCTAGGACTTTTTCCGGATCAATCTCTAAAACTCCATTGGGCTTGCAGTGATTGGATGCTATTTTTGCAACAAATTTATTGTGTGCAATTCCAACTGAACAGGTAATACCCTCCTGATCTTCAACTCGCCTGCGGATTAAATCTGCAATCTGTCGACCGCTACCTAATAATCTTTTTGATCCAGTCACATCAAGAAAAGCCTCATCTAATGAGATTGGTTCAACTAATGGAGTTACCTCCTCAAATATTTTCATCACCTCAATGGATACCTCTTCATAGCGAGCCATATCGGGTGAGATAAAGATTGCATGTGGTGCTAATGCTTTTGCTTTATAAACTGGCATGGCAGCTCTTATGCCAAACTTACGCGCCTCATAATTTGCTGAAGAGACCACACCTCGTCTGCCTGCGCCAACAACCACCGCTTTGCCTTTTAATTTTGGATTATCTTTCTCGGCCACCGATGCGTAAAAAGCATCCATATCGACATGCAAAATAGTCGCAAGTTGCTCGGTATTACTCATGCGTTACCTGCGCCAAAAGTAAAAAAATAGATAATTTCATTGAACACACCCGCAGTTTAGTTTAAATACCTGACAGTAGCCCTTACCTTTATTGCCAAGGCCCAATTGGGCGAAAACTAGCGGTAAGGAAATACATGTCAATAACAGAAATCCTTTTAATAGCAGGCAGAGTGCTGTTTGCATTGCTCTTCATTAGCTCAGGTGTAAATCACTTCACAAAAGCTCAAGCAATGATCGGTTATGCCCAGTACAAGAAAGTGCCAATGGCTAAGATCTCAGTTTATCTAAGTGGATTAATGATGATACTTGGTGGAATCTATATCGTGCTTGGATTCTATGCTGATCTTGGTGCGCTATTAATTGCCATCTTCTTAATTCCAACTGCATTAATCATGCATGCATTCTGGAAAGAAAGTGATGCCACAGCTAAGCAAAATGAAACAATCGCATTCTTCAAGGATCTATCCCTTGCCGGTGCCGCATTGATTATTTTCGCACTACTTCGTGGTGGCGCAGATTTTGGCAGCAACGTAGGAACACTGCTGTTTTTTAGCTAACTTAAATAAGTAAAAACCGCCCTCTTGGTGCTAAGCCACGGGGGCGGTTTTTTCTGCAGTTAAATAGTAAATATGTGGGAGTATCAGGTTATGGAGATCGGCTTAATCCTTACCGCACTTCTTAGTGGTGGATTTATTGGCGCAGTGCTTGGATTTATTGGCGCAGGTGGGGCAATGGTTTCAGTTCCAATTCTGCTTTACCTATTTGATTTCACCCCGATCGCTGCCACTACTGCTGCCCTGGCAGTTGTTTTCTTGGCCGCAGTTGCAGGTCTTGGTCCAAAATTTAAAAGTAAAGATGTATTAGTTAAGGAAGCACTAACAATTTGGGCACTTGGACTGCTAACCAACATTGGCTTTGGATTGATTGTCGAAAAGATTGCAGATTCAGTAATTTTAATTGGATTCTCACTTGTTTTACTGGGCGCAGCCTATTCAATGCTTAAGGGGCCAATCAAAGATTCGACTGAAAAGAAGATCCCAGTCTGGGCATTGGTACTGCTCTCACTCTTGATTGGTTCATTAACTGGCTTATTTGGAATTGGCGGCGGCTTTTTAGCCATCCCAGTTTTAGTTTTGTTTTTTCATATCCCCCAAAACAAGGCTGCTGGTACCTCACTACTAATCATTGCCCTTAACTGCTTAACTGCATTCCTGGCCAAGTTTTCAATTTGGCAAGAGATAGATTGGGGGTATCCAGTTTTGATTTCACTTGCGGCAGTATTAACTTCACGTTATGCCTCCAGATTGGCAGCAAAGACACCAACTGTTCATCTAAAACGTGGCTTTGCCTTTTTATTAATTGGCCTGGCTGGATTTACTATTTTGTCGCAAATCTAATTCTTGACGATCAGGGGGGCAGGTATGAAACAAAAAAGAGCTGCGGGTATGGAGTTTTTTGGAACCATGATCTTGGCAATTGCCATTGTGGGTTCAGGACATATGGCCGCCGGCCTTGCCCAAGATGGCGGTGTTAGGTTATTGATCAATGCTTTAGCAACTGCTTTAGGCCTAGCTGTGGTGATTAAAGTGGGCATGAAGACAAGTGGCGCACATTTTAATCCAGCTGTTACTTTGGTAATGGTGATTCTAAAGAAAATTTCAAATGAAGTTGCAGCGCTCTATATTTCAGCACAAGTTCTGGGAGCGATTTTAGGTGTGGGAATTGCTAACCTAATTTATAGCCAAAATTTTTTAAACCAATCATCAATTATTCGCGATGGTTCAAACCTATTTTTCTCAGAGATATTTGCAACTGCCGTTTTAATCTTGATAATTCTAACTTTTCGTAAAAAGGATGAGTTGATTGCAATTTACGTTCCCTTGTGGATTTTTGGAGCAATTTTATTTACCTCAAGTACCTCATTCGCTAATCCAGCGATCACTGTTGGCAGGGTTTTTACAAACTCCTTCACTGGCATTGCATTAGATTCGGTACTTCTTTTTGTAGTTGCCCAGTTCATTGGCGCACTTGTTGGTCTGCTCGCAGCAAAGAATTTAACTATGGCAGGTAAGAAATCAGATGAGTAAACCATCCGTACTTTTTGTTTGTGTTCACAATGCTGGTCGATCACAGATGGCAGCTGCATTTTTGACTCACTTGGCAGGTGATCGTGTTGAGGTTAGATCAGCTGGTTCATCTCCTGCTAACTCCGTAAATCCAGCGGTGGTTGAAGCCTTACTAGAGGTAGGCATAGATATTTCAAATGAACAACCAAAAGTCTTAACTACCTCAGCAGTTGAACAATCAGATGTGGTTATAACAATGGGGTGTGGAGATGCTTGCCCATTCTTTCCAGGTAAAAGATATTTAGATTGGGTTCTGCCTGATCCAGCTGGCCAAGGCGTTGCAGATGTTCGACCAATTCGCGATCAAATCAAAAAACTAGTTGAAGAGTTGATTCCCACCTTAACTAGCAAGTAATTTCTTTATTTGCCTCAGCCCAAGAAATAATTCCACCAGTTAAGTTTGAGGTGGAAAATCCAATTTCATCCATTGCATTGGCTGCATCCACTGATCGCTTTCCTGAGCGACAATAAATTGCATATTCAAAGGATTTATCTAAAGCAGAAATATCAGCGGTGAAGTAATCTGAGAAGATATCTATATTTATTGCATTAGGAATATGACCTTCTGCATATTCAGCTGCAGTTCTAACGTCAAGAATAACAACCTTCTGATCGGTGATTTTTTCCGAAAACTGTGCTGCATCCAGATTTATCATCAGAAGGTAATCTTATCTCTGTGAAACTTGCAATTGAAACTCATGGCGCAGGTCAGCCACTTGTTTTGATTCATGGCATGGGATCTGCTGCCACAGCATGGCAACCAATTATTCCAACACTAGCCAAACAGTTTTCGGTGGTAACAGTTGATTTACCAGGTCATGGCCGGACCCCATACTCACCCATACAAAAAATGGATCCAACTTCACTTGCCCAATTAGTGACGAAAAACCTTAAAAATATTGGGATTGAAAATTTTCATTTGGTTGGAAACTCCTTAGGTGGTTGGGTTAGTCTTGAAATCGCAGCTCTAAATCCGACAACTGTTAAATCTATAACTGCATTAGCGCCAGCTGGTTTGTGGCTGACGCCATTTACCTCTAGATACCCCGGAGAGTTAGCACTGCGCGTCATGGCAAGCGGCGTAGAAAAACTTGCACCGTCACTTTTAAATTACACCTGGGCTAAAAAAATTGGCTTTGAAACAGTTTCGCCACGTTGGAAAGAACTTAGTTATGAAATCTGTTTGGATGCAACCACTGCGATGGCTCAATCCACCGGTTACTTTCCAGCTTGGGATGCATTGTTGGGGAAGAGATTTGATAAGCAAATAGATCCACAAATTCCAATCACTATTGTTTTTGGCGACAGTGACCACACTTTGCCTGCGAAAACATGTCAGGAACGATCACTTGCCCCAGCCCATGCGAAATGGATTATTCTGCCGCAAACTGGACACGCACCTATGTGGGACAGCCCAAATGAAGTTGTTTCTGAGATTCTGCAAACTGTTGGAGTTTCAAAGTGATAACAGTTGCTTATTTCTGGCGAATCAAACCACTAACAATTCCAATCGCCATTCTAAATATGGCAACTAATAAATTGCTTCTTAGGCGAGTTTCAGGAATTGGGTTTATCAAATTACTTGGAACTGGCAAAGGTGAAAGCTTTACACCCAAAGATGCTGATCAACTACGTTGGGGAATTTTACTTACAATTGAAGAGTTGAATCTAACGGCTCTAGAAAATTCATTTGCATTTAAACTTTGGCGCAAAATATCAAACAATCAATATCGAGTGATTTTAAAACCCATCTCCTCCCATGGATTATGGTCTAGGCGAAATCCATTCCTGATTGAAAAATTTGAGTGGAACGGCAAGGTAGCAGCAATCACCAGGGCGCGGATTGTTTGGCGAAAGAATTTTCAGTTTTGGAAGGCCGTGCCTCCTGTTACTAAAAGTTTGCACCAATCACCTGGTTTAATTAATGCGATAGGAATTGGTGAGGCTCCTATTGGGTTACAAGGAACCTTCTCGCTCTGGGAAAGTGCTGGTGCACTTCGCGATTTTGCGTATAAAGGACGGGCTCATGTTGCCGCAATCGCAGCAACTGAAAGTAATAAATGGTATTCAGAGGAGCTATTTGCGCGGTTTGCGGTTATAGAAGAGCAGGGCGTGCTCAAGTAATAAGGCACAATTAGCCCATGTCATTGCGCCAGTTTTACCCAAGGAAAAATCTTCGCAGGCAGGTTGCTAGTTGGAAGCTTTTCATTTTGTATTCAACCTTGGTAGTTGCAATTGGCCTACAAATCTCCTACCCATTAATAGATGGTGAACCTTTAAGAGTTGTGACTATTGCGACAGTATATTGGGCCGCGGCAGCAATGTTTATTCATGCATCACTGGCTTATGGATTTATTTACTCACTTCAATTTTTATTTATTACATTCACTTACGCACTTGTTGTCGAACAAATCGGCAGCAGAAGTGGTTGGCCGTTTGGAAGTTATGAGTACTCGCCGGAATTGGGTTATCAAATATATGGTGTGCCATTAGTTGTTCCATTTGCTTGGGTGATGTTGGCTCACCCCGTATTACTTGCTGCCAGAAAAGTTACTAAAAATTGGGTATTTCTATATGGCGGTTTTGGCATGATGGCTTGGGATTTATTTCTAGATCCACAAATGGTTTCAGCTCAAAGATGGACATGGGATTTCACCGGTTCGCATGTGCCATTTCAACCTGAAATACCCCTATCAAATGCTTTTGGTTGGCTATTAACAGGGATGGGTTTGATGGCAATTCTTAACGCAGCACTAAGAGTTGATAGGCGAAGAGTTTCTACCTCCACTGCAGTTCCTGACTTCTTTTTAATGTGGACTTGGTTTGCAGGTGTCGTTGGAAATCTCTTCTTTTTTGATCGTACTGGAGTGGCATTTATCGGAGGGCTGATATTTGGAGTATTCCTTCTGCCTTACATATTTTTACTGCGATTTGGTCCGCCAGCTAATAATTAATGGAAATTTCACTTTACCTATCCTCGCTTGCACTTGCTTTAGTAATCTTTAATTCATTGACAATTCGTGTAATTAAAAATTCACCTAACCAGAGCGCAGGCCGTGTTTCAGTTTTAATTCCAATGCGAAATGAAGAAGAGAATGTTAAGGATTGCCTGAACAGCATTTCACGGCAAAAAGGCTTAGAAAATCTTGAAATTCTAGCCCTAGATGATGGATCAACAGATAACACCTCAAATGAAATAAGGGCTTTTCCTACTGTTAAATTAATTTCTGGTGAGAAATTACCAGCTAAGTGGCTTGGAAAATTATGGGCCTGTCAGCAACTTGCCGAGAAGAGCTCTGGTGATTATTTAGTTTTTGTAGATGCTGATGTTCGATTGACTGATTACGCCATTGCGAACTCAATTTCAAAAATGGGTAATTGGGATTACATATCCCCTTATCCTCGACAACTAACCTCTGGCTTCATTCAAAAAATATTTCAGCCACTACTGCAATGGTCTTGGTTAGCCTCCGTGCCTCTTCTAATTGCCCAGAAATATTCAATCCGATCCATGGCAATTGCTAATGGACAGTTTTTAATAATAAAAAGAGATGCATATTTTAAATCAGGCGCTCATGCGGGTATTAAATCGGAAGTATTGGATGACCTTATGTTGGCTCGTAATTTACTTAGGCATGGATATAAAGGTGGCGTAGCCGAAGCGAGCAATATTGCAACCTGTCATATGTATAAAAACAGAATGGATTTATTTAAGGGTTACCAGAAATCTTTATGGAAAGCTTTTGGTTCTATTCCAGGAACCATTGTGGCAATTGCGCTTTTACTGATGACGGGAATACTTCCAATTGTATCTGCCAGTCTAACCTCAACTACTGGTTTGATTGCATTTGGATTGATTACATTAAGTCGAATAATTTCATCACTGCGAACTGGCTCACTTCCAAATACTGCAATTTTTCATCCACTTGCTATTTTAATTCTGCTTGGATTAATACTGTTCTCTTGGTTTGGAAAGTTAACTAATACAATCACTTGGCGAGATAGAACGGTGATTTAGGTGGCAAAAATATCGGTAGTAGGTGCTGGTGTTGGCGGTATGAGTGCTGCTGCACGATTAGCTAAACAAGGCCATCAGGTCACCATCTATGAGAATAGTGATCGCTCTGGCGGTAAATGCAGAACTGAATGGTTTGGCGATTACAGTTTTGATACCGGTCCTTCACTTTTAACACTTCCAGCAGTTTATCGGGATTTATTTCTAAAAACTGGAAAGCGAATTGAACATATTTTAGATATCGCACCTGTAGATCCAGCATTTAATTACCACTTTGCGGATGGAAAATCTGTTGTATTTCCAAATCTTTCTAATCCTAAAACTTATTTAGAGATTGAAAAATCTTTTGGAAAAATCGCAAGTCAGGGCTGGGAAAAAATTATTGCTCGTTCAGAGAGGATGTGGGAGGCCTCTCGTGAATCTTTTGTTGAATCAGAGTTAAGTTCAATCTGGCCTTTACTTAAACGAAGAGATCTGTTTTCTCAAGTAAAACAGATTGCACCATTTACCTCTCTTCGAAAGCTCAGCAATAAATTAGATTTAGACCCACATTTAAGGATGATCATCGATAGGTATGCAACTTATACCGGCAGTGATCCAAGGAGTGCACCGGCTGTTCTACTTACTATCGCATTTGTTGAAAGCACATTCGGGGCATGGCACATCAAGGGAGGCATCGGCCAACTATCGGTAGCGTTAGAGCAAAGGTGCCGAGAACTTGGGGTTGAGTTTAAATTCAACACCTTAGTTACAAAAATTATTACTTCAGGTAAATCAGTTACCGGCCTTCAAACCCAAAATGGTGAAATTATTAACTCCGATTTGGTGGTTGCAAACGCAGATGCAGAATATGTTTTTAACCAACTAATTGATAAAAATGTAACTGCAGGAAAGAGTGAACGGCGTAAACTGAAAGCTGCCACAAAATCATTGGCCGGATTTTCTCTGCTACTAGGACTTGATAACAGCAAAAGTAAACCAGTAAACATCGATCACCATAATGTGTACTTTCCCCAAGATTATGATGCTGAATTTGACCAAATTTTTTCGAAAAGGGTTCCAGTAAGTGATCCAACAGTTTACATCTGCGCTCCAAAGGATTCATCCATGGTCAAGTCCAACAACAAAGAAGCTTGGTTTGTTTTAGTAAATGCCCCTCGTCATGATGTTGAATCTGGGTGGGATTGGCGAAGTGGTGGTGATAATTACGCAAAATTGATTGTTAATAAATTAGATGAATTAGGTTTAAATGTTTCAAACAGATTAGATGTAATGAAGTTTCGAACACCATTTGATCTTGAAAGCTATGCGATGGCACCTGGCGGCTCTATCTATGGAACCTCAAGTAACTCTGCGGCATCG
>JBPCSS010000018.1:0-3002 GCA_051006855.1 Candidatus Nanopelagicus sp. | reverse complement strand
AAGAATTTTGGTGTAGTTTCACAGATTCTGCCAGAGCTAACTGGTGCCTTCACCGCCCAGGTAAATGCTTTAAATAAGTCAAAGGTTCTAAATGTTGAGAACACTCCGATGGCAATTCATAATTTGTTGTCAGTTGTCGTAATTCAATTGGTTAATCAAACATTAAATCCGAAAGCCACAGCTTTAGATGGTGGTTTATCACTTCGAATTGCACTTTCCATGCTTGGAATCTCTGAAGTCAAGGCTAAAAAATTAACTGAATCCAAAATAATTTTATAATTACACTTCAGTCGGCAAGGGCAATCTATTAGGTGCAATAACTTTAACAATTTCCGTTAATACCAAATAAACCATCGGTTCACCCACCCAAAGATGTTTTGCCCCGGCCACATCAATCTGCTTTATATTTTTCACTCTAGAAAACTTCGCTTTAGCTGCCTCTGGTTTTAGATAATCATCTAACTCAGGAATTAAAGCTGTAATTAATCTGCCATCTTCACGCCAAAAATCCAGATCTTCATCGGTAGTAGATAACATTGGTGGGCTAAGCAGAATTAACTCCTTTATTCTGCTATCTCTGGCATACTGCAACGCAAGTTCGGTGCCAAAGGACCAGCCAATTACATATAAATCTTTAATCTTTAATTGTTCAAAGCAGAAATCAAGGGCAGCTAAAACATCTAGCTTTTCTCCTTTACCATGGTCATACTCACCCTCACTTTTTCCTGCCTGACTTTCACTTCCCCTTGTGTTAAATCTAATTATTTGAATTCCAGCCATAGCGGGCAATCGATTGGCAGCCTTTTTATAAATGTGTGAGTCCATCATCCCCCCGCCTGCTGGGTTGGGATGAAGCATTAAAAGTGAGCCGGTAATCTCACCAAGTGGGGTGGTGACCTCACCAATTAAATTAAGCCCGTCGCTGGTTTTGATGGTAATTGCCCTGTGATTTGCTGGCAATACTGTTGAAGGTCTGATCAACTCTGGCACAAAAAGAGTTTACTCTTACCTTATGAATCTTGATGCAACCTTTGAAAAATCTGATCCTAAAACTGGTGAGGTAATTGCTCGGTATAAAAACTTTACACAGCAGGAGGTATTTGACCAAGTAAATCTTGCTCAAGCATCAGCGATTCGCTGGCAAGAGTTTGGATTCACCGCCCGAAAGCGCACCTTACTTAAATGGGCTTCTTATATAACCAAAAATCAAAAAGAGATTGCTACCTTGGTTGCATCTGAGTGCGGTAAACCATTAAGTGATGCGGCCCTTGAAGTTTCCATCGCAATTGATCACCTTGCTTGGGCAGCCAAGCATGCTGAAGAGATAATGCAAAAACAAAATCGCCCAGCTGGTTTATTGATGTTTAACATGAAGGCGCAGGTTCAAAGATCACCCCTTGGTGTGGTTGGAGTAATTGGTCCTTGGAATTATCCAATCTTTACTCCGATGGGCTCGATTGCTTATGCATTAGCTGCTGGGAATACAGTTGTGTTTAAACCATCTGAGTTCACTCCCGGTGTTGGTAAGTGGCTGGCAGATTCATTTGCCGAGATTGCACCATTTGAAAATATTTTTGCAACGGTAACTGGCTTACCTGATACTGGTAGAGCATTAACTCAATCAAAGATTAATAAACTCTCTTTTACCGGATCTACTAAAACTGCCAAAAAGGTGGCAGAAAGTTGCGCGCAATCAATGATTCCAGTGGTGCTTGAATGTGGTGGCAAAGATCCAGTAATTGTGGCAAAAGATGCTGATCTAAAACTTGCCGCTGAATACACCCTCTGGTCTGCGATGGCCAATGCTGGTCAATCTTGTATTGGGGCAGAAAGAGTTTATGTGGTCGAATCTGTTGCTGATCAATTTATTGAAGCGATAGGTAAGATGGCAAAAAAGATTGAGGTTGGTAAAGATTATGGTCCAGCCACTATGCCATCACAATTAAATGTAATTCAATCCCACTTAGATGATGCCAAAGCAAAGGGAGCTAAGTTTTTGCTTGGGGGTGCTGATTCAGTAAAAGGTGCCTATGTTGAACCGGTAATTATGTTGGATGTGCCAGAGGATTCAACTGCGATGACGCAGGAGACCTTTGGACCAACTATTGCAATTAATAAGGTGTCAACAACTGATGAAGCAATTAAGTTATCTAATGCCAGCTCTTATGGACTTGCAGCAGCGGTATTCTCCAAGCGAGATGGTGAAAAAATTGCCGCAAAACTTGCTTGTGGCATGGTCTCAATTAATTCAGTCTTTTTATTTGCAGCAGTAGCTTCTGTGCCATTTGGCGGAGTCAAAGACTCTGGATATGGCCGCATTCATGGCGCTGAAGGATTGCTTGAGTACACCTACGCACGCACGGTAGTTAAGACTAGATTTAAAATCCCACTTAGATTTACAACCTTTAAGCGAACTAGTTTTTCAGAAAAAATCTTAACAACATTAATTAAGCGTTTACACGGAAGAAAGAAGTAGTACTACAAACACTTTGCAATCCGTTCAACACCTTCAGTAATAAGCTGCGGGCTGGTACCAAAATTTAGTCGAACAAAGCTCTTATGTTTTGGTCCATATAAAACGCCACCATTTAATGCAACCTTACCTTTTTCTAATATTCGAGCTGCTGGATCCTCCCCCAAGCCAAGTGCGCTCATATCCAGCCAAGCCAGATAGCCAAAATCTGGAATTCGATACTTAACTGCAGGTAATTTACTTTGCAGTAAATTGCTAAGTAACTTCCTATTCTCATCTAATGTTATTAATACTCCATCTAACCAATTTATCGACTCAGAATAGGCAGCAGTTGACGCAACTGCACCAAATAAAGATGCCCGCCAAGTTACTGCAAGTGGCATCTTATTGATTCGCTCCTGCAGCGCACTTGATTGGGTAATAATAAAGGCGCACTTAAGTCCAGCTAAGTTAAAGGATTTGCTAGCGCTAGTAATAATTATTCCAACCTCTTGGGCAACATCACTTACCGCTAAAAAGGGCGTAAAAG
>JBPCSS010000017.1:0-4435 GCA_051006855.1 Candidatus Nanopelagicus sp. | reverse complement strand
ATAACTCCAACTGGATTATGTGGGTGGCATAAAATATGAACTTTCACACCGTTTTGATACTCTTTTTCAATTGCTTCTAAATCTAATTTGTAATTTAATTCCTTCTCAATAAGTGGAGTATCAACTGTGGTGGCATTAACCTCAGTAATCCATCGCCAAATATTTTCATAAACAGGTGAGTTAAGCATTACCTTCTCACCTGGCTTAATTAAGGTGCGCATGATCTCCACAACGCCAACGCCTACATCTGTTGCCATTCGCATTTGTTTGGTATCAACTTGCCAACCCCAGCGAGATATTGAGAATTTGGCAAAGGCATCAAATAATTCTGGGAAGGGCCCGAGATATCCAGTATCTGATCGCTCGACCATATCTAATAAGGCAGCTTTTATTGCCGGGGCTGATTCAAAATCCATCTCAGCAACTGGCAGCGGTAAAACATCATTTGGAAATTGTCGCCATTTAACACTTTTGCGTTTACGTAATTGATCAAGTGATAACGCTCGGACGACATCGGCCATAAGTGCAAGTATGCCACTTATTAAAGAAGAATTAGTAGGTTGCGCGCCCGCCTGAGATATCAAAGGTAAAGCCAGTTGTGAATGAACAAGCCTTTGATCCCATGAATGCAATTATTTCTGCAACCTCACTTGGCTCACCAAGACGGCCGGCTGGAATTTTTGAAATCATATAATCCAAGGTTTCTTTAGCGGTATTAACATTAATTGGCGTTGCAATTACTGCAGGGGCAAGTGCATTTATTGTTATGCCATCAACTGCAATCTCTTTAGCAACACCTTTTACAAAACCAATTAAGCCAGCTTTAGCGGTGTTATAGGGGGCCATTTTTGGATTACCCTCTTTACCAGCAATAGATGCCACCTGAACAATTCGGCCATACTTTTGTTTTTTCATAATTGGCAGCACTGCCTGGGTTAGCCAGATTGCACCATATAAATTAACCTCGATAACCTTTTGATAATCACTCCAATTGATATCTTCTACAAATTTTCCAGTTGGCCCTGGGTAGCCGGCGCAATTAACTAGCGCATCAATTTGATTATGTTTCTTAGCAACAGTTGCAATTAGCTCCATCACACCAGATTGATTTGAAATATCTAAAACTGCGCTCTCTGCCGTTGCACCAGATGCCGTTATTTCGGCAACAGTTTGATCAACACCAGCCTGGTTTAGATCAAGACAAATAACCTTTGCGCCACGGGCTGCAATTAATTGTGCTGCTGATTTACCAATTCCACTGGCTGCGCCGGTAACAATTACTACCTGTCCTGCGTAGGAGATCTCTTCAAATCCACTGTTGTTACTCATTATTATCCGATTATACTTGCCTAGTACTTAAATATAAAAAGTGATTTGGATGGAGCATCATGGCATCTTGGCCAAGCACGAGAGATCCAAAAGGGCCAATGAAGCGCTCAATTGGCATATTAAATAAGCAAAAGATTCAATCTCAAGATGCAGATGGCTTACCAGAGTCAGGCAAAAGATTTGCTGATGGCAGCCGATACAAAATAGAGATTCCCTCCGTCGAAGGACCAGCCGCATTTAAGACGGTAATTGATGAGGCTAAGAAACATAAATTAATTATTCATCGAATCTCGCAAGGCTCAGGAATTATGTTGCAAACTGATGATGAGATTAAACAGATGGTTTCATTGGGCAAAAAAGAAAAAATCGAGGTTTGTTTATTTGTTGGACCAAGAGCTGCCTGGGATATTGGAAAGCAGGTAAGTGCTAGTGCGGGAGTGATTGCCTCGCCAACTCTTCGTGGTGGTGATCAACTTAGATATGCATTAGAGGATGTAATTAACGGTGTAAATCTTGGTCTTCGTAGCATCTTGGTGGGAGATCTAGGATTACTAAAGGTATTAGGCGATGCAAAGCGTAAAGGTGATTTACCTAAAGATTTAATTCTTAAAACCTCAGTTGCGATGGTTTGTAATAATCCGGCAACTGCTGCTCTCTTAGAAGATTTAGGCGCTTCAACCTTGAATTTAGCAACTGATCTGTCATTACAACAGATTGCTGCCATTAGATCTCAGGTTGACTTGCCAGTTGATATCTATGTTGAAGGCCCAGATGATTTTGGTGGCGCAGTACGTCACTATGAGACACCAGATTTAGTAAGAGTTGCCTCCCCTATCTACTTAAAGTTCACACTACGTAACTCACCTGGTTTATATCCTTCAGGTGCTCATATTCAAGGTTTAGTTGAATCCACCGCTCGTGAGCGCGTTAGAAGAGCTGCAATAAGTAAGGCGATATTAGATCGGTATGGTTTTAAAAAGTAATGACAAACTCATCACCACTTAAGCTTTTAATCTTTGGTGGTAGCGGTGTTTTAGGTGAAGCAATCGCAGAGAAGTTTAAATCTCATAATTACAAAGTCACCTATGGTGTTCGCACTGTTACTAACCCCGTAGATCAATTCCTTCTACCAATTACCGACGGACCTGTTCCTGAGCTACTAAAGGGTGAGTTATTTGATGCAGTGGTATTTGCTCAAGGAGCTAACAATAATGACTCAGTTATTAATCACTCACCTGATGATTTAACTAGGTTATTTCAAGCAAATGTTTCTTTTATTACCGATACAACCAAAGCTTTAATGCTGCACAATCTAATTAAACAAAAGGGAAAGATTGTTATTTTGAGCTCATTTTGGGAGCAGATCACTCGCCAAGAGAAGATGTCTTACACAATTACCAAGGCAGCAGTTGGTGGGTTGGTTAGATCAATGGCGGTTGATTTAGGAAATGCCAAGGGTATTTTAGTAAATGGACTACTTCCAGGAGTGGTGGATTCACCAATGGCTAGAGGCTTATTAAAACCTGCGCAGATTGAAAATGTGCAGAGCCAAACCCCAGGACACAAGATGGTAATTCCACAAGATGTGGCAAATGCTGCCTACCTTCTTGGCTGTGAAGATAACAGTGCAATCTCAGGACAATCTTTATTTGTTGATTACGGCTTTGCTATCGCCCGAGTTCTTTAAGGGATAGTTTTTTGTGAGTGTGGAGTTACTAAATCAAGACACAGTGGTTGAGTACTTAATTGATAAAAAAGTAATAGACCCAGATGATAATCCCCAAGTTGAGGTGCTAACTGGTGGGGTTTCAAATGTGGTACTTGCCATTACTACCAATAATCAAAAGTTAGTTTTGAAACAGGCATTAGCTGAGCTTGCGGTAAGTGAAAAATGGGAGGCAGATCAACGCAGAGCAATTGTTGAGGCTGATGCGCTTAACTTGTTTAACCAATTAAGCCCAGATCAGGTTCCTAAATTAGTATTTTTAGATCCAATTCGATTTATTTTGGTATTAGAGCGGGTTCCAGTTGGCAGCACCGTTTGGAAATCTGATTTATTGGCAGGGGTAATTAATCCAGATATAGGCGCAAAGTTGGGTAAAACCTTGGCAACTTGGCATAACTATGGTCAAGCGAATCCACAAGTAAAGCTTAAATTTATGGAGGATGCTTTATTTGATCAACTTCGAATTGATCCCTTTTATCGATTTGTGGCTGCAAAAAATCCACAAATAGAGGTGGCAATTAGAAAGTTGATTAATGAATTAGAGGCAGATAAAACCACCATCGTGCATGGTGATTTTTCACCTAAAAATATTATGGTGGCGATGAATGATGAGATCTATATTTTAGATTTTGAAGTGACCCATGTTGGTAATCCGGTCTTTGATCTTGCTTTCTTAATTGCACACTTAGTTTGTAAGTTCTTTAGAACTGATGACAGATTGCAGGCAAAGTTATTGGCTAATACCGCAACCACCTTTGTGAAGGAGTATGAAAAAATACGTCCAATTTCACCATCGGTTGCAAAACATGCCGCTTTAATCGCGCTGGCAAGGGTGGAGGGAAAGTCTCCAGTTAACTACCTTTCAGTTGAGCAACAGCGCAAATTGCAAAGCTTCACCAAAGCAATCTTGGGAAATAACGCTAACCTTGCCGTTGCCCAGCTTTTTGAAATGAGTGCAAAGTGAAGATCAGTAAGGTTTTTGGGTTTCAAGTACTAGATTCAAGAGGCAGACCTACAGTTGCAGCTGCTATCTCTTTAACTGATGGCAGTGTTCACACCGCCCGTGTGCCATCGGGGGCATCAACTGGAAAACATGTAGCAAAAGAGCTTCGTGATGCGGGAAGTAAATTTGCTGAAAACTTTTATGGTGGTTTATCAGTCCAGCAAGCGGTTACAAATATAAATGAGAAATTTGCCCCAAAACTAGTTGAAGAACAGATTGATTTAAATCTAGTTGATGCTCAACTTACTGAGTTAGATTCATCTGCAGATCATTCATCACTTGGCGCAAATGCCACTTTGGCTGTTTCATTGGCATCAAGTCTTGCCACCGCACACTCACAAAATAAATCACTAGCCAGATACTTCTCCCCTGATGGT
>JBPCSS010000016.1:0-18889 GCA_051006855.1 Candidatus Nanopelagicus sp. | reverse complement strand
CCAAAAAAGCAATCGCAACCTTAGGTTAGTAAACATGGCAATTGAGGTTAAGGACCTAACGCAGTTAAAGTAAATGCGAAAAGCAGGATTAGTAGTTGCTGATACTTTGAAATTACTAAAGCAATCTGCCCAAATAGGGATGACTACTTTGGAGCTAGATGAAATTGCGGTAAACAATTTAGCAAAACATGAGGCAACATCATCTTTTTTGGGATATCACGGATTTCCAGCGGTTATCTGCGCTTCCGTAAATGAGGAGGTTGTGCATGGAATTCCAAATAAAAGAAAATTAGTATCTGGAGATGTTTTATCTATAGATTTTGGCGCGATAGTTGATGGCTGGCATGGCGATGCTGCGATCTCATTTGGATTAGGTGAGGTTGAAGCGGCAAACCAAAAGTTAATGGATGTTTGCCAAGAGTCAATGTGGCGGGGCATCGCGGCAGGTAAAAAAGGCGCCAAGTTAACTGATATTTCAGCTGCAATTGAAGGTTATATTAATTCACAAGGTAAGTATGGAATTTTGCGTGAGTATGGCGGTCATGGCATTGGCAGTGCGATGCATCAAGAGCCACATATTTTAAATTTTGGACCGTCTGGTAATGGACCTGAGTTAGTAGTTGGAATGGCACTTGCGATTGAACCAATGATTACCAGGGGACATGAACGTACTAAAGTTTTAAGTGATGATTGGACAGTGGTCTCCCATGATTCATCAACGGGTGCGCATTTTGAACACACCTACGCAATTACTCCCGATGGCAAAATCTTTGTTCTAACCGCCGAAGATGGTGGACGTGAGCAGCTAGCCAGATTAGGTGTTGAAGTCTCAGATTTGCTCTAGCTGGGCACAGATTTTCCCGCATAGATTTGAGGGCTTTAAAGCGGATTTTTCTTTTTTACCCACCCCGCCTAAACTATCCCTCCGCCCTCGCAAGGGGTAAACCTAATTTAGAACAGATAAGTAGGTATCGCTTGGCCAAGAAAGACGGTGCAATTGAGATCGAAGGCACTGTTGCTGAAGCACTACCAAATGCAATGTTCCGAGTTGAGTTAACAAATGGACACAAAGTTTTAGCACATATCAGTGGAAAGATGCGACAGAACTACATTCGCATTTTGCCAGAGGATAAAGTGATTGTAGAACTTAGTCCATATGACCTCACCAGAGGTCGAATTATTTATCGTTACAAATAAATAATTTTTTAATCTCTAAGTTGTTTGAAAGGTAATCGTGAAGGTCAAACCTAGCGTGAAAAAGATTTGCGACAAGTGCAAAGTCATTCGTCGTAATGGTCGCGTTATGGTGATCTGCGAAAACCTACGTCATAAACAACGTCAGGGTTAAATAAAAAACGCGTGATGTAACTTAATTAAGGTCAAACTTAATTAAGACCCTCAGTCCGAAAGGCTGAGGCCAGATAAGAAATTATCTGGAGGCATTGCGAAGGACCTTTCGGATAAAAGAAACAGGTTAGCGATATGGCACGTCTTGTTGGTGTCGATCTTCCCCGCGAAAAGCGTGTTGAGGTCGCACTTACCTATATTTTCGGAATGGGACTTACCCGTGCGCAGGCAACACTTGCTGCCACCGGCATCTCACCAGATATCCGCGTCAAAGATTTGCAAGAGCCAGATTTGGCAAAGCTTCGTGAGTTCATTGAAGCCAATTACAAAATTGAGGGTGATCTTCGTCGAGAGGTCGCTGGCGACATCCGTCGTAAAGTTGAAATTCAAAGCTACAAAGGTACACGTCACCGTAAGGGATTGCCGGTCCGTGGACAACGTACCCACACCAACGCTCGTACTCGCAAGGGTCCACGTGTTGCAATCGCTGGTAAGAAGAAGGAGACCAAGTAATGGCCGCCGAAAAGACTAAACCAGCTAAGGATGCAGCAAAGGCTGCACCTAAGAAAATTAAAGCACGTAAGAAGGATAAGAAAAATGTTGCCTTCGGTCATGCTTACATCAAGAGCACATTTAACAACACCATTGTTTCAATTACCGATCCAGCAGGTGGCGTAATTGCATGGTCATCATCTGGTCAAGTTGGATTTAAGGGTTCTCGTAAATCAACTCCATTTGCTGCGCAAATGGCAGCTGAGGCTGCTGCTCGCAAAGCACAAGAGCATGGTTTAAAAAAGGTTGATGTATTTGTTAAGGGACCTGGTTCTGGCCGGGAAACTGCAATTCGTTCATTACAAGCAGCAGGTCTTGAGGTTGGAGCCATCGCAGATGTAACTCCAGCACCTCATAACGGTTGCCGTCCACGTAAACCACGTCGAGTATAAGGAAAGGGAGAAAACTATGGCTCGCTATACCGGTGCAGATTGCAAACGATGCCGTCGCGAAAAAGTAAAGCTCTTCCTTAAGGGCTCTAAATGTGACGGACCAAAGTGTCCAATTGAGTCAAGACCATATCCACCAGGACAACATGGTCGCGCTCGCTCAAAAGATTCTGAGTACTTACTCCAGATGCGTGAGAAGCAAAAGTGTGCACGTATTTACGGAATTCTAGAACGTCAGTTCCGTGGTTACTACGAAGAGGCAAACCGTCTGCAAGGTAAGACTGGTGAAAATCTTTTGGTACTACTTGAAACTCGTTTAGATAACGTAGTTTTCCGCGCTGGCTTTGCCAAGAGCCGTGACATGGCACGTCAGTTAGTTCGCCACGGTCACTTCTTAGTAAATGGCAAGAGCGTAAATATTCCATCATTTCGTGTAACACCAATGGATGTAATCGATGTTGTTCCAGCTTCGCTGGACACAACGCCATTCATTGTTGCTAGCGCTGAGCTTGGTGAGAAAGCAGTTCCAGCCTGGATGGAGGTTGTGGGATCAAAGATGCGCATCCTGATTCACGCAATCCCAACCCGCCCAATTATTGATACTCAGGTACAAGAGCAACTAATCGTTGAGCTTTACTCCAAGTAATCAAGTAATTAAAGCAGTAAAGATTTACCGCAGTAAAAACTAAATATCGTAAGCCAACCGGAAGATCAAATAGAGGGTCTTCCAGAACATACGGAGGAATACAGTGCTAATTGCACAACGCCCCATCCTCACTGAGGAAGTAGTAAGCGAGTACCGTTCACGGTTCATTATTGAGCCACTAGAACCAGGTTTCGGTTACACCCTTGGTAATTCGATTCGTCGCACCTTGTTATCTTCAATTCCAGGAGCAGCTGTTACTGGTATTCGAGTAAACAATGCGTTGCATGAGTTCACTGCCCTAGAAGGTGTGAAAGAGGATCTAACTGAGATCGTCTTAAACATCAAAAATCTAGTTTTATCTTCAGATAATGATGAGCCATCTCTGCTTTACATCCGTAAAAATGGTGATGGAATTGTTACTGGTGCAGATGTTGCAGCTCCAGCTGGTGTGCAGGTGCATAACCCAGAGCTACACATTGCTACCTTAAACTCAAAGGCAAAGTTTGAGATTGAATTAACTGTTGAACGCGGCCGTGGTTACATCACTGCAGTTCAAAACAAACAAGCAGGAGGGGAAATTGGTCGAATTCCAGTTGACTCTATTTACTCACCTGTATTACGTGTTACCTACAAAGTTGAAGCAACCCGTGTTGAACAACGTACCGACTTCGATCGCTTAGTTGTTGATGTTGAGACTAAGAGATCAATGAAGCCAGCTGATGCCATGGCATCTGCCGGAAAGACATTGGTTGAGTTGTTTGGTTTAGCACGTGAGTTAAATGCTAACGCTGAAGGTATTGAGATGGGTCCATCCATTCAAGATGCAGCACTCGCTGCAGACATGGCACTTCCAATCGAAGATCTTGATCTAACTGTTCGTTCCTATAACTGCTTAAAGCGCGAGGGTATTCACACCGTTGGTGAGTTACTTTCACGCTCTGAAGCAGATCTAATGGATATTCGTAACTTCGGCTCCAAGTCAATTGATGAGGTGAAGGCGAAATTACAATCCATGGGAATGCAATTAAAGGACAGCCCAGCTGGATTTGATCCAACTAAGCATGCTAATTATGGAAGTAACGTTGATGATGAACTTGTCGACGCTGAAGAGGTCTAGGAGTAAATATGCCAAAGCCAAGTAAAGGCCCACGTTTAGGAAGTGGACCAGCACATGAGAAATTATTGCTGGGCACATTAGCTGCTCAACTTTTCGAAAAAGGAAAGTTGACCACAACCGAAGCAAAGGCAAAGCGTCTTCGTCCATTAGCAGAGCGATTAATCACTCATGCAAAAAAGGGTGATCTTGCAGCTCGTCGTCGTGTGATGGCCAGAATCTCTAGCAAATCTGTAGTGCACACACTGTTTACAGATATTGCAAAAAGATTTGAATCTCGTGATGGTGGCTACACCCGGATAACCAAAATCGGTCCACGCAAAGGTGACAATGCACCAATGGCAGTAATCGAAATGGTTGAGGCTGGCGTGCCAGCTAAAAAGGTTGCAAAAAAAGCAGCAGCGAAAGCTGAGTAATAACGCAAACTTAAAATAAAGATTATGACTAAACCCACTCTTGAAGTTAAGAGTGGGTTTTCTCGTTTAAGAGTTGATTTAACCTATGACGGAACACACTTTTCTGGTTGGGCTAAACAACCAGGACTTCGCACTATCCAAGAGGATTTTGAAACCGCGCTTGCCACTTTAACTAGAGGTGACGTATCAACCATTGTCGCTGGACGAACTGATGCTGGCGTTCATGCTAAACATCAAGTTTTACATGTTGATTTGCCAGAAAATACCGAGATAGAAAACTTAGCCTTTCGCCTAAATCAATTACTAAAAGCAGATGTTCGAGTGCTGGCAGTGACCTGGGCACCTATTAATTTTCATGCCCGGTTTGGCCCAAATTCGCGCAGCTATCAATACAAGATTGTTGATGGTGGAAAAGTTACCGCACCCTTTGATCGCCATGACAGCGTTTCTTGGTTTCGCTTACTTGATATAGATCTAATGAATGAAGCATCTAAATCATTACTTGGTGAGCATGATTTTTTCGCCTTTTGTAAACACCGTGAAGGAACTAGCACTATCAAGAAATTGCTTGAATTTAATTGGCATCGGGATGAGAAAGGTTTAGTAGTTGGTCAAATTACCGCCAACTCTTTTGGCTATAACATGGTTAGAAATTTAGTAGGAGCAGCAGTTTGTGTTGGTGAAGGAAGGTTTGAACCTTCATGGATGAAAAAAACTTTAGAGCAAGGTGTGCGAATTTCAGATAGTTATGTCTTTCCAGCAAAAGGTTTAACTCTCATTAAGGTTGATTTCCCGCCGGCGGATCAATATTTGGCGAATTACAACGATTTTCATCAGCAACAACTGGGGCAAGAGAATGAGGGTGATTTCTAAGCGGGGGCAGGATCCGGTTTTGACCTAATCCCACACCTGAAGGTAATCTTTGGCCTCTGGAAATGACCCAATCGGGACAATCCTAAGAATAAGAAAGGCAGATGCTCGTGCGCACATTTACACCTAAAGCTGGTGAGATCACCCGTAGTTGGTATCTCATTGATGCTCAAGATGTGGTGCTCGGACGTCTTGCTACCCACGCTGCAAACTTATTGCGCGGAAAACACAAACCAACTTTTGCTCCGCACATGGATATGGGTGACTTTGTAATTGTTATTAATGCAGACAAAGTTGCGTTGACTGGCTCAAAGAGTTCACAAAAATTTGCCCACCAACACTCTGGTTATCCAGGCGGTATGACTTCAACTGTTTACTCAGATTTGTTTGAAAAGTTCCCAACTCGTGCGGTTGAAAAAGCAATTAAGGGAATGCTGCCAAAGAATTCAGTAGGCCGCGCTGCTGCAACTAAGTTAAAGGTTTATGCCGGTAGTGAGCATCCACATTCAGCTCAAAATCCAAAGGCATTTGAGTTCACTCAAGTTTCCCAGATTTCAAAGAAATAAATAGGAGAAAAATGTCAGAGGAAAATTTAGACTCAAGCACTGAGGCACTACCAACCTCATACAGCTCAAGCACGCCAGCACCAGCTACCAACCGAAAAGCAATTACTGCTCCAGGTGGTGGGGTTGGTCGTCGTAAGGAAGCTGTTGCCAGAGTTCGCTTAGTTCCAGGATCTGGACGTTGGGTTGTTAATGGCAAGCCTCTTGAGGTTTATTTTCCAAACAAAGTTCACCAACAATTAGTTGCTGATCCATTTAAAACTGTTGGCGCAGAAGGAACTTACGATGTTTTTGCTCGCATCAATGGCGGTGGCACCTCTGGTCAAGCTGGAGCTCTTCGTCTTGGTGTTGCGCGTGCATTAAATGAAATTGATGCTGATGCCAACCGACCAACTCTGAAGAAGGCTGGCTTCTTATCTCGTGATGCACGTGTAATTGAGCGCAAGAAGTATGGCCTTAAGAAGGCTCGTAAGCGTTCTCAATACAGCAAGCGTTAATTTTTTAGTCGCTAAAAAATCTAATATGGCCCTCTTCGGCACCGACGGTGTACGAGGTGTTGCAAATGTTGATCTCACAGCTGAACTTGCCGTTGATTTAGCAATCGCCGCCGCACATGTCCTAGGTGAAATTGGTGCATTTGCCGGACATCGACCAAAAGCAATTGTTGGCCAAGACTCTCGTGCCTCTGGTGATTTTTTAGAAGCCGCAATAGTTGCCGGATTAACAAGTGCTGGTGTTGATGTTTACCGAGTTGGCGTGCTGCCAACACCTGCAATTGCATTTCTAGTGAAAGAAAGTAATGCCGATTTAGGTGTGATGATTAGTGCATCCCATAATCCAATGCCAGACAATGGAATTAAGTTCTTTGCAAAAGGCGGAGATAAATTAGCTGATCAAGTTGAAGCCCAAATCGAAGCTCGATTGGGTGAGCCTTGGGATCGGCCAACTGGGTTAAATGTGGGTCGAATTGTCTTAGATGACGGTGCTAAAGAAAGATATATAGCGCATTTACTGGCGACAATTTCAAGTAAGTTAACTGGTTTAAATGTAATTGTGGATTGTGCAAATGGGGCAGCCTCAACAGTTGCACCAACTACTTATGAGAGAGCCGGGGCGAGTGTTAAAGCAATTTCTGCCACACCTACTGGCTGGAATATAAATGAAAATTGTGGCTCAACACATTTAGATAATTTAATTTCTGAGGTAAAAAAATCTAATGCTGATCTTGGAGTTGCCCATGATGGCGATGCTGATCGCTGCCTTTTGGTTGCAAAAACTGGTGAGGTAATTGATGGCGATCACATATTAAATATTTTAGCCACCTCCTATTTAGCAGAGGGAGTATTAAATAAAAAAGCGGTAGTTGGAACTGTAATGAGCAACTTAGGCTTTATAAAGTCAATGGAAAGTTTAGGAATTAAGTTTGAGAAAACAGCAGTTGGCGATCGCTATGTACTGGAGAAGATGTTAGAAAATGATTACAGCTTAGGTGGTGAGCAATCTGGCCATGTGATTATGCGTCAATTTTCAAATACCGGTGATGGCTTACTTACTGCACTACAGGTTATGCAGGTTATGGCTAAAACTAAAAAATCTTTATTAGAACTGGCAACAACAATGGAAAAATATCCACAAGTTTTGATAAATGTTAAAGATGTGAACAAAGATAAATTGTCATCTTCAGTAAAAATTAAGGATGCAGTCACATCTGCTGAGAAAGAATTAGGTCTAAATGGCAGAGTCTTACTACGTGCATCAGGAACTGAAGCACTAGTTCGAGTAATGGTTGAGGCAAATGAATTGGATTTGGCTCAAAAAATCGCAGAATCATTAGCCCAACTAGTAAGATTAGAGCTTAAGTAGTTAAGGGAGTTTTATAAATGTGCGGCATTGTTGGCTACACCGGTAAAAACTCCGCACTAAATCCAGTAGTAGAGGGTCTACGAAGACTTGAGTACCGCGGTTATGACTCAGCTGGAATAGCTCTACCAACTGAAATTGGTAAGCCTTTATATATTGAAAAACGAGCTGGTAAGTTAAAAAACTTAGAAGATGCGTTAGCTAAAACTCCAAATTCAACAAGCGGAATTGGCCACACCAGATGGGCTACTCATGGTGGACCAACGGATACCAATGCTCATCCACACTTAGATAATGATGGAAAGCTTGCATTAATTCATAATGGAATTATTGAGAATTATGTTCAGTTACGTGCTGAGTTAGAAAAACGTGGGCATAAGTTTAAGTCTGAAACAGATACCGAATCTGTTGTTCACTTATTAAGTGATGCCCGCAAAGAAAACAATGGCAATTTAGCAGCTGCCATGCGCCAGGTGTGTAAGCAGTTAAAGGGCTCATTTACATTACTGGCAATTCATTCTGATAATCCTTCACATATTGTGGGAGCAAGACGAAACTCACCACTTGTGGTTGGAGTTGGAAATGGTGAGAATTTTCTAGCTTCAGATGTTGCCGCCTTTATCGCCCATACCAAGGTTGCACTTGAACTTGGGCAAGATGAGGTTGTTGAAATAACCCCGACCTCAATTGAGGTTACAAATCTGTCCGGGCAAGTTGTTAAATCAAAGCAGTATGAAATCTCCTGGGATGCAAGTGCGGCAGAGCGGGGTGGTTTTACCCACTTTATGTTGAAGGAAATTTATGAACAACCAAAGGCAATCTCAGATACTTTAATTGGCCGCTTAGCTGGGCTTGATCTAAAATTAAAGTTTAAGAAGTTTGAAAAGATTGTGATTATTGCTTGTGGAACTGCATATAACGCTGGATTAGTTGGCAAGTATGCAATTGAAAAATGGGGACAAATTCCGGTAGATGTTGAGCTTGCATCTGAGTATCGATATCGCGAGCCAAGTTTGGATAAAAAAACTTTGGTAATTCCAATTTCACAGTCCGGTGAGACTATGGATACCTTGATGGCACTTCGTTATGCCAAGTCAAAAGGGGCCACGATATTTTCTGTTTGTAACACCAATGGATCAACCATTGGTAGAGAATCTGATGCTGTTTTATACACACATGCCGGCCCTGAAATAGCAGTTGCCTCCACCAAAGCTTTTGCCACTCAATTAATTGCTATGTACTTAATCGGTCTAGAGATTGGCAAAAAACTAGATAATTTAAGTAAAAAAGAGGTGAATGCAATTGTTGAACAGTTGTCTGCATTACCAGCAAAGGTTGAGCAGGTATTAGAGACGGTAGAGCCGTTAAGAGAGTTAACTCGCAAATTTAAAGATGCCGAGTCAGTTTTATTCTTGGGTCGACATGTTGGGTTTCCAACTGCGCTTGAAGGAGCATTAAAGTTAAAAGAGCTTGCCTACATGCATGCTGAAGGTTTTGCAGGAGGGGAGTTAAAGCATGGACCAATCGCATTGATTGATAAGTCAACTCCGGTGGTGGCGATTATGCCGGCTGAGCACTCAGTTCTTGCGGAGAAGATGGCAAGTAATATTCAAGAGGTTAAGGCACGAGGCGCGATAGTAATTGCCATTAGTGAATTTGATTTTGATGGCGCTGATCATTTGATTCGAATTCCAAAAATTGATCAACTTTTGCAACCAGTATTGGCAGTTGTTCCACTGCAAGTGATTGCTTATGAGATGGCAGTTGCCCGCGGAAATGATGTTGATCAGCCCAGAAACTTGGCAAAATCAGTAACAGTTGAGTAAGAAAAATGCCTGAACAAAGAAAAAAGCAGATGAACTCTGCGATCAAATTAACCTTTTTATTTTTAGCCCTTTATGGTTTAGTAACTCAGCAAGTACTTGCAAATACTTGGATAAGACGAGTTGATGAATGGATCTATGAACGTGATTTTCTTTTGATTACCCCAGGAAAAACTCCGACATTGGTGATGTTAGTTGATGATCTTGGGTTAAGAGGAGTGACTGCAATAATTTTATTATTCACCGCAGTTTTAATTAGTCGAAGGTTTAAATCTTGGCGGCCTATCAATCTTTCAATTCTTTCACTTCTGCTTCTTAATCTAACGGTCGGGGCATCTAAATTATTGTTTGGAAGAACTAAGCCAAGTACTGGATTTGATTTAGTTTTCACCGATAGTGGTCTGTCATATCCAAGCGGGCATGCAGCAAATGCGATTTTAACTTGGGGAATTTTTGCATATTTAATATTTAGATATTCTCATAAGTATCCATTTGAGGGTATGCGATTAACATGGTTTGTTGCCATAGTGACCACCGGGGTCTGTTTAGCATCGCTATATCGAAACACACATTGGTTTTCAGATCTCTTGGGCGGATTGTTTATTGGCTCAGCATTATTGGTTGCGATCATTGCGGTTGACCGCTCAATAACCTCCGATCGCCAACCTTCTTAATTCAAAGTAGGCTTGCTTAATCATGAGTCGCGCTCGAGCTGAGATAAATCTTGCAGCTATCGCTGAGAATCTAAAATTTATTAAAAGTAAAACCTCTGCCCAAGTACTTGCTGTGGTTAAAGCAGATGCCTATGGCCATGGGCTAATTCATGTGGCAAAGGCGGCTGAGGATGCTGGCGCGGATTGGCTTGGTACTGCGCTTCTGGCAGAGGCAATATCACTTAGAAATGGTGGAATTACAAAACCAATAATTTCTTGGCTAACTCCCATTGGTGAGGATTTTAAAACCGCTATCAATCTTGATATTGATTTATCAGTTTCATCTATTGAACTTTTAAATGAAATTATCTCAGTTGGAAAATCTCTAAACAAAGTGCCAAGAGTTCACATTGAAATTGATACCGGAATGAATCGTGGTGGATTTGGTGATGAATGGGGATCATCATTGCCTGAAGTTGTAAGGGCAATTAAAGCCAATGAGATCAAGGCGATTGGTATCTGGTCGCATTTTGCACGGGCAGATGAACCCAATGAGGTCATGAATAAGAATCAATTAGATCTATTTAATCAAAAGATCAAACAACTAACCGATATGGGAGTTAATCTTGAGTTTATCCATATTGCAAACTCCGCAGCAGCATTAAGTAATCAAGCAGCGCACAAAAATATAATTAGGTGGGGTATAGGTTTGTATGGCTTATCTCCTGATGTCATTAACATGGGAGATTCAAACTTACTTGGCTTAAAACCTGCCATGAAATTATTTGCCAAACTTCAACTTGTTAAATCAGTTAAAGCTGGTCAAAGCGTTGGATATGGTGGCACTGCGATAACAAAATCAGATACCAAACTTGGTGTAGTAACCCTTGGTTACGCAGATGGAGTTCCAAGAAATGCAAACAATTTAGCAGGCATATTTGTTGCAGGTAAGAGAGCACCGCTAATTGGTAGAGTTTCTATGGATCAATTTGTGGTCGATCTTGGATCTAATTCCTTAGCAAAAACTGGGGATGAAGTGATTGTTTTTGGTGATGGCAGCCAGGGTGAGTACACAATTGATGAGTGGGCTAAGGCTTGCGGAACAATAAATTATGAAATCGTTACCCGAATTGGAGTTCGGGTGCCTAGAATCTACTCTCGTGAGTAACGCGAATTTGCTTTCAATTAAATCCTTATCAGTTTCATTTGGGGGCTTAAAAGCACTCTCTAATGTCAATTTGGATTTGAATGAAAATGAGGTAGTTGGATTAATTGGTCCAAATGGAGCAGGTAAAACAACTTTCTTTAACGCACTCTCTGGCTTAACTGAGGTGGAATCTGGAACACTTTCGATTAATGGTAAATCACATAAATGGCCAAAGCCCCATCAATTAATTGATTTAGGAATTTCGCGCACGCTGCAAGGTGTTGGCTTATTTCCAGAGCTAAGCGTGCTTGAGAATGTAATGATTGGTGATAATAAAAGTTCTAAAAGTGGCTTAATTTCTGGCGCCCTTGGTTTAAGTCTTAAGGATGAAAGTAAATTACGTCAGCGAGCATTAACCGCTTTAGAGCGTGTGTATGCATCAGGGATTGCAGATCAACGGGCAGATTCACTTCCTTATCCAGTTACAAAACGAGTAGCAATCGCTCGAGCATTAGTTTCAGAGCCAAAAATACTTTTACTTGATGAACCAGCAGGTGGCTTAGGCGCGCAAGATATTGAGTGGATGAACTCATTAATTCATAACCTAGCCACCCAATGTTCAGTTATTTTGGTGGAACACCATATGGATGTAGTTATGTCAGTCTGTGATCGTCTTTACGTACTTAACTTTGGTGAAGTTATTTCATCAGGAGATGTTGAGAAGGTAAGGCGAGATCCAGCGGTTGTTGAGGCGTATTTGGGGGTAAACAATTGACTCTCATAGTTGAAGCCCTGACAATTGATCACGGTGCAATTAGAGCTATAAATAATGTCTCATTTAAAGTTCCACAAGGTCAACTAGCGGCAATTATTGGCGCAAATGGCGCTGGAAAAACCACATTACTTAGAAGCTTATCTGGCTTAAAGGATGCCTCTTCTGGCAGCGCTAGTTGGAATGGGGTTTCAATACTTGGTAAACGTGCTGAAGATTTAGCACGCTCTGGAATTATGCATGTATCTGACGGTAAATCTGTGATTGCCGAGTTAAGTGTGAAAGAAAATTTAGCCTTAACTGGGCTTTGGCAAAAAGATAAAAAAGCAGTTACAGATGCAACCAATGAGGTCATTGAACTCTTTCCAATTTTGGGTCAAAGAATGTCGCAATCTGCTGGCTCACTCTCTGGTGGAGAGCGCCAGATGCTTGCCATTGGTAGAGCATTAATAGCCCGGCCAAAATTACTTTTGCTAGATGAGCCCTCCCTCGGGCTTGCACCACTTATTGTTGAACAGATCTTTCAAACAATTAAATCATTTGTTAAAAAAATGGAATTAACAGTTGTGCTAGTTGAACAAAACGCAATGGGTGCGTTAAAGATCGCTGATGAAGGAATTGTTTTGAATTTAGGTTCTGTAGTAGCAGTAGATTCAGCAGAAAAACTACTAAATGATCCGGCAGTTCGCTCTGCCTATTTGGGATTCTAAGATGACTGAATTTATAACCGCGGTTCTCACATCACTTTCATCTGGTGCCATTTATGCCCTAATGGCGTTAGCGATTGTTTTGGTTTGGCGCTCTACCCGCGTAATTAATTTTGCCCAAGCTGGTCAAGCTGTTTTAACAACCTATATTGGTTACACAGTTATCCAGCGCACCGGCTCCTACTGGTTGGCTTTAGTTGTGGCAGTGATTAGTGGTGCAATTATTGGCGCAATAATTGATAGATTTTTCATGAGGCCAATATTTAAACGAGTTAAATCTGGGCCAATTGTGATGATCGCACCAGTTGTTGCCACGTTAGGTCTACTTGGAATTATTCAAGCAATTATTGGATTCATCTGGGGCCTTACAAATCAATCAATTGAGGCACCAGTTTCAACTGGTGGTTATAAAGTCATGGGCAAGGTAATTGCATTTAGTAGCTATAACCTGCTGGTTTTAGTTTCGGTAGCAATTGCAATGCTGTTACTGACTTTATTGTTTCAGCGCACCAATATTGGCTTGGCATTACGAGCATCTGCTTACTCACCTGAGATTGCAAGATTATCTGGAATAAAAGTTGATGCAGTCAGAACTTTAGGTTGGGCGATTGCAGGAGCATCAGGTGGCTTAGCTGGCATGCTTTATATTCCAGGTTACTTCCTATATCCAAATGCGATGGATTTACTTCTTGTATTTGGATTTGTGGCAGCTGTTATTGGTGGGCTAGAAAGTTTATTTGGCGCGGTAGCTGGCGCGATGATTTTAGGTTTTGCGATTAATATTTCAACAACTTATATAAGTCAGAAGTTATTTTTCCCAACCGCTTTTATCGTGCTTGTCCTGGTCTTGTTAATAAAACCATCTGGACTTTTTGCCGCCAAGAAAAGTCGAGGTGCTTAAGTGAGTAAACATATAAGTACTAAGAAACGAACACTTTTATTTATTGCATTTGGCTGGCTGCTCTTAATCCTTGGAGATCGAGTTGGTGATCTAAAGTTATATCAAGGATCATTTGTCGCTACCTATGCATTAGCAATTACCTCAATTATTTTGTTAACTGGCTATAGCGGGCAACTATCCCTTGGACAAAGTGCACTTATGGCAGTTGGTGCTTACGCTGGTGCGCTAACAATTTTTAATGCCGGCCTTCATCCAGTTATTGGTTTATTTATGGCAGCTCTAGTTGCTGGCGTATTTGGTTTGATTTTAGGTTTAATCGCCGCAAGATTGTCTGGGCCATATTTAGCTGGAACCACATTGGCCCTAGCAATTTCACTTCCCACACTTGCAAATCAATTTCCAATCTTGGGCGCGGAAGAGGGAATTGTGTTTGATGTTGGATTACCACCAGCAAGATTTGGTGAAGATTTTTCACAGTACAAATGGTTTTTCTGGATTAGCGCCCTTGCATCCTTAATTATGGTTTGGTTTATTGCAAATCTTTTATCAACAAAATATGGCAGAACTTTTAGAGCACTTCGCGATAATCCAATAGCAGCAGAATTATCAGGAATTAATGTTGGCCGATTAAAGGTGATCGCATTTGCCATCAGCTCTGGGGTGGCCGGATTATCTGGGGGTTTGCTGGTAATGCTTATAAGTGGGGTCTCACCTAGTGCTTTTCCCCTCAGTCTCTCCTTTGCCCTGCTCGGTGGGGCGGTTGTTACTGGCTTGTACAACCTAAAGGGTGTCATCCTTGGCGGGTTGGTGCTGGTTGCTATACCTGAAATCGCCGATTCGTTAGTATCCCGTATTGGAGGTTCGGAAGGATTTATAACAACCTTGCCTGGCTTCTTGGTGAGTGCGCTGCTGATCTTGGCAGTTGTCTTCACACCAAATGGTCCAGGGCACTTAATAAAGAGGCACCATAAGAAATAAGAAGTTTTAACGAATAAACCTAGGGAAGGAAATAAATGATCAGAAACAAAAACATGAAGCGAGCTAGCCTCGTTTCAGCGGTGATTGCAACTGGCGCCATGGTGTTAAGCACCCTGCCAGCTCAGGCTGCAACTCCGGGAGTTACTGCAAGTGAGATCAAGTTAGGTATCTCATCTCCACTAACTGGCTCAGCTGGACTTTCATACGGAAAGGTTCCAGGAGCAATGAAGGCGTACTTCAACTACATCAATGCAAATGGTGGAGTGTATGGTCGAAAGATCACTCTTATCAGCCGCGATGACAAGTACTTACCAACACTTGCTGCAACGCAAACTACCAACTTAGTTTTGAAGGACAATGTATTTGCTCTAGTCGGAGCTCTTGGAACTGCTACTCACTCAAAGGCTTACAAGGCAGCAGCACTCGCAAAGAACAATGTTCCTGATCTATTTATTAACACTGGCTTCAGTGGATTCACTGATAAGACCAAATACCCAACAACATTCATGGTGCTACCTACCTATGCAATGGAAGCTAAAGTAATTGCCAAGGCAATTAAAGATAACTTCCCAGGTCAAGCAACATTCTTAGTGGCCCAAGATGATGAGTTCGGTTCAGATGGTGTTGCAGGATTTAAGGCTGCAGGACACACATTCTCAGCCGCACCAATTCTTTACCCACAAGGTTCTATGACGGCAGCTCGTGCTGAGGCAGCATTAACAGCACTAGGTGCAACACCAGGTAAGCCAGTAGTTGTTCTATTTGGAACAACAGATGTAACTGCAACAATTCTGAAGGCAGCTGAGAAATTAGCTCTAACTACCAAGTTCACTTGGTATGCCGGCTCAGTTGGCGCAGATGCAAATACATTACTTGCACTAGGTGTTAAGCCAACCACAATTGATGGCGTAATTTCTGCAAGCTTTATGCCAGATGCTAAAGACATGACTGATCCTTATGTAAAGCAACTAGCTGATATCAATGCCCAGTACAACAAGGGAATTTCCTTTGATAACTATGTACTTGCAGCCATGAACTCAGCGATGCTAACTGTGCAGGCACTACGTGCTGCTGGTAAGGATCTAACTCGTGCAGGTGTTATCTCTGCAATTGAAAACAAGGGAGCTAAGTTTGCTAGCGCAGGTTTAGTACCACTTGGATACTCACCAACTAGCCGAATTGGTTATAACGGTTACTGGGTAAGCCAGTTAAACGCTAAAGGCGAAGGAAAGCCATACGGCGGCAAACTAGTTATTTACACAACTGATTCAGGTTCTGGCGCAGTTGAAGTATCAAACTTTGTTCGTCCAACAATGCCTAAGAATGGGATACCAACAAACTCATGAAAAATCTAAAACTAACTAAGGGTCTAGTTGCCCTTTCTTCAGCTGCATTAATCGCAGCATTCACAGTAGCTGTACCAACAGTTGCTCGTGCTGCTGATGATTGCCAAGAGACAACCATTCTCTCTGGTATCAAAGTTGTAGATATTGAAAAGTGCACCGGCACAGACGCTAACAAGTCCAAGTATGAAATCATCATGCCAGCAAAATTCAATGGCACATTGATGGTTTACTCTCATGGAATTCGTTACAACGTAAACCTGCCAGCAATTCCAGTAGTTGCTCCAAAAGGTTCACTAATTGATTACTCTCCAGCGGTTTCACCATCTGAAGAGGTAACAGCAGCACTTCTAGCGCAAGGTTTTGCAGTAGCGGGTGCTGGCGTTCAGACTCAAGGCTGGAACTTGGAAGAGGGCGTGGAAGCAGCGCTGCAGGTAATCACAATTGCCCGTGATAAGTATCCAAAGGTAAATAAGGTTGTTACCTGGGGAAGCTCACTTGGTGGATTAACAGCACAAGCACTTGCTGAACAATATTCAGGAGCAGTAGATGCTGCAGCACCAATGTGTATTGCAGATTCAGCTCAAGCTGAAATTACAATGGCTGGTGATTTCCTATGGGGAATGAAGCAATTCTTTAACCCAGCAATTAAGGGATCTAATTATTCAGCAGGCCAAGCAGGTTATGTTGAAATGCTTACAGATCTAGGAACAGTACTAACAACTCTGCAAGCACTACAGGCAGCAATTGCTGCAAATCCAACTGCGCCAGCCTGGCCAGCAACATCAACTGTGCCTGCTGCACTAAAAGCAATTCCAGTGCGCAGCGCAATTTTGTTACTTGGATTGATCTCTGGAATTCCAACACAATCAAATACTTATGACGCCTCTAGCGGTCCTGTTGGCCCACTTGAGACATCATTTGGTTTGGTAATTAGCCCAGCCCTTGCAGTACTTGAGAATGGTGCTCAAGCTGCGATACTTGCGGTAATTGCTAATTACGACATGGAGGTCCGCTACGGTGGAGTTGTCTTTGATAACTCTAAGACTGATTATGTAAAACGTCTTGGTGATGATGCCGATGTTTATGCAGCAGGCTTAACCGGTAAGAGCGGAATTGCTGGAATGCTTGGATATCTAAGTCCATTAAATCCTGCAGCTCCTCGTGTGACTGCAAATGCAGCCGCTGTTGCAAAGATGAACAGTGTTTATCAATTACAGGGCAAGATTGAGGTTCCAACAATCACAATCGCTGCAACTGCTGATCACATCACACCAGCTGGTGCTCTTCAATACTTAAAGAACCAGTATGAAGCATCAGTTGATAATCAAATTTCAAAATCAGGCAAACTTCTAACTATCTGGAATAAGCCTGCTGATGAATACACTGATTTCACATCTGCCGGTACACCGATGACTCCAGATGTGACAACTAATGGAACAGGTCACTGCAACTACACAACTAGCCAAATTCTGGCTGTTGCAAAACTTGCAGCATCTGCAGCCAAGAGTGGCAAACTTCCTTCTTCTTCAGCTGTAAAGGCTGCAATCAAGAATGAGCCAAACTTGTTTGTTGATCCAAACTTCGCACCACCATTGCTGAAGTTCCGTCAATAAGTAAGTAAGTTAATTAAGCGGGCCCCTAGGAAACTAGGGGCCCGTTTTCATTCTCTATAAACTAACCTCCTGATGAAAATTAAAATTGATTCACCGCAGCAGATGTTTGAGTTAGGTGAAAAAATTGGTCACCAATTAAAGCCATCGGATGTGGTGGTATTAAATGGCGAACTAGGTGCTGGAAAAACGGTACTAACCCAAGGCATTGCATCAGCATTTAAAATATTAGGAGTCACCTCACCTACATTTGTGATCAGTCGGATTCACAAGGCAACTCCAAATTTTATTCATATCGATGCATATCGATTATTAGACTCTGATCCAAGTAATTTTGCAGATCTAGATTTTGAATCTTACCTACCAAGTAGCGTATTTGTAATTGAGTGGGGTAAGAATTTTATTTCAACCCTTACAGATCAATATTTAGAGATCACTATAAATCAGGGTGAAAAAGAAGGAGAAAGACAAGTGGAGATTGTCATGGTTGGAGATAGATGGAAAAATTTTCAACTATGAGCAATGTATTGGCGATTGATACCTCAACCTCAAAAACTTCTGTTGCGCTAATCAGTGATGGCAAAGTTTTATTTAACCAATCACATATTGATCCACTAGCTCATGGTGAAGTGTTACCAAAGCTGGTTTCCCAAGCTCTTGCGCTAAATAACAAAATAGATTTAGTTGCGGTTGGCATGGGTCCTGGCCCATTTACTGGCCTTAGAGTTGGAATAGCTTTTGCTCAAAGTTTTGCGCTGGCATCTGAAATAAATTGGGTTGGGGTTTGCTCACTTGATGCGATGGCTGCTGGCATAAACAAAAGTGAATTTATACTTTCAACCGATGCCAGACGTAGAGAGAGATTTTGGGCAAGGTATAAAGATGGTGTACGAATCACTGAACCAGCAGTTAGCAATGCAACTGAATTAGAAAAGTTTGGCATCCCAGTATTAACTGAGGGTGAGTACTACCCAGATCCAGTGGCCTTAGCCAAAATTGCCGAAGGTAGTAAATCTGTTGAACAACCAATTTATATAAGAAAACCAGATGCCTATCCACTTCCAATCGGGGTTAAGTTTCGACCTATGACAGCTTTGGATTTAGTAAGTGCAACTGCAATTGAAAAAGAGGTTTATGCCAAGGCAGCTTGGAGTGCTGCGCAATTTAAAGAGGAGTTTGCCAAGGCACCTAAAAC
>JBPCSS010000015.1:0-11485 GCA_051006855.1 Candidatus Nanopelagicus sp. | reverse complement strand
CATTTATTAGATGGTGGTGCAGATATTAGAGTAGTACAGGAATTACTTGGACATGCATCCGTTACTACAACACAGATTTACACTTTGATAACCATAGATCGATTGCGTGAAAGTTATGCCAGTGCCCATCCAAGGAGCAAATAGTTTTAACGACCGCGTAATCTTCTGGCGATAATACTTTGATCACCTTTAGCTTCAAGATCTGCGATGATTATTGAAAGAGATTCTCGGACAATTCTGCCGCGATCAACTGCCAAGCCTAAATCTCCTCGTAGTGCCAAACGTGCTTGATCTAAATCATAAAGTTCATCAGGGGAGAGGTAGACCGTAATCTTCTCGTCATGTTTTTCACGTCCACTAGGTGCTCGATCAAAGGCATTTACTCTTCTTCTTGGAGTTTGGCGTACTGAATTTTTTGGAGTTGGTGCGGCAACTGGTGATTGAGAAATCTCTTCACTGTTCTCACGTTGACTTGGAACAGCACTTAATGTGGCTGTATTCCTAAATAACTCATCCGCTCCAGGCAAACTTACGCGACGACTCACTTTGCTCCTCCTCTTGCGATTAATTCTCTAGCTAATCTTCGATATGAGGCCGAACCGCTACTACTGCTTGCATATGCGGTTACTGGCACTCCTGCCACGGTTGACTCTGAGAATCTAACAGTTCTAGAAATTATGGTGTCAAAGACTTCATCCGGAAACTCTTTATCGATTAGTTCCAAGACCTCTCGAGAGTGGCTAGTTTTTCGCTCAAACATGGTGGCTAAAATTCCTAAGATCTCTAGCTCTGGATTGGTATTTTCTTTAATCTTTTGAATTGTTTTCTTAACTAATGAAAGTCCTAGTACTGCGAAATATTCGCACTCCATCGGAATGATTACGCCATTTGATGCAGTCAATGCATTAACAGTTAAAGTACCAAGAGATGGTGAGCAGTCAATTAAAATCACATCGTACTTATCAAGAACTGGTGCTAATAATTTACGCAGCTTATGTTCTTTGGCAATCTCAGAAACAAATGCTGCCTCGGCAGCTGCTAAATCCTCATGCCCTCTAATGAAATCAAGCCCTGCCACAGATGATTTAAGAATGAAATCCTCTAGTTTTGCCTCTGAATCATTTAATAGATACCAAATAGATCCATACTGCTCACGCAGGGCTGGACCCTTAATTCCAAGCCCTGTGGTCATTGAAGCTTGTGAATCAAAATCAATTAGTAATACACGACGGCCAACCTCAGCTAGCGCTGCTCCAAGGTTGATTGCGGTAGTTGTTTTTCCAACACCACCTTTTTGATTGACAACTGAAATAACTTTGGCATTTCCTGGTTCTGGAGTTTTAGATGGCTCAGAGAAATTTAGAAGTTTTTTGCCTAAAACATCTGCAGTAGTTGCCAAACTCTCTTCTCTTGGAGAGCGAGTTGGTTTCAATGTCGATTTAGCGTTTAACCGAGAAGTCTGTCTAGCGTTTTTTCCCATGACCAGAACCTACGGTGGGGCATGTGCAAAGGCAAGGATGTGTGAAGTATCTTGTGCGCATGTCGCAAGAAAATTTATCCACAGCCGCAACCCCACCCGCCTCTATAACCGATGGCCGGGTAGCTGGTTTTTCCTTGCATTTAACTAATTTTGATGGCCCTTTTGATCTGCTGCTTCAGCTTATCTCTCGTCACAAGATGGATATCACTGAGGTGGCTCTAGGGGCTGTGACCGATGAGTTCATTTCCTACATAAAGCAGCTAGAAAATGCTGACCAGGGTTGGGATTTAGATAAAACTACTGAATTTTTAGTTGTGGCCGCTACCTTGCTGGATCTTAAGGCAGCCAAATTACTTCCAAGCGGTGAGGTTGATGATGAATCAGACCTGGCATTGCTTGAAGCACGCGACCTTTTATTTGCCCGACTACTTCAGTATCGAGCATTTAAAGAGATCGCAGCAATTTTTTCTGAGAGAATTGATCGAGAAGAGAAGTCCTTTGCTCGTTTAGTGGCATTAGAACCCCATTTTGCGCAATTGCTCCCTGAAGTTTTGATAGGTGTTGGTTCTCAACGATTTGCTGCCATTGCCAATCGAGTTTTAACTCCGAAAACGGCCCCAGCTTTTAGCATTGATCACCTGCACCAACCACTTGTTAGCGTAGCCGAGCAGGCTTCGAAGGTGGTTGAACACCTACGGCGTGCCGGCCGGGCCACCTTCCGGGCATTGATTGCCGATGCCGACTCAACCCTGGTAGTAGTTGCTCGATTTCTCTCTTTACTTGAGCTCTATCGTGAGGGAGTTGTTAGATTTGAGCAGATGGTTTCGCTAGGCGAATTGCAGATAACCTGGATTGGAACCGCCTCTGGTGAGATTAGAGTTAGCGATGAGTTTGATTTACCCGTTCAAACCGTAGATGAGGCCGATAATGTCTGAAGTTGAACTACAACGTTGTCTTGAGGCGATTTTGATGGTGGTTGATGAGCCTGTTTCAGAGCTTGTTTTAGCCCAAATCATCGAGGCACCAACTGAGGAGATAAGTGCAGCTTTAAACTCACTTGCAGCCAAATATGAGAGTGAACAGAGGGGTTTTGAATTGCGCCAGGTCTCTGGTGGATGGCGTTATTACAGCCATCCAGAGATGGCGCCTTTAGTTGAAAAATTTGTACTAGATGGTCAGCAGGCCCGATTGACTCAAGCAGCACTTGAAACATTGGCGGTTATTGCCTATCGCCAGCCTGTTTCTAGGGCTCGGGTATCTGCAATTCGTGGCGTTAATGTTGAAGCGGTAATGAAAACTTTGGTTAACCGCGGTCTGGTTGAGGAGGCAGGGGTAGAGGGTGAATCTGGTGCTGTTCTGTATCAAACCACATCATTCTTCCTGGAAAAGTTAGGACTTAACTCCATTTCAGATTTACCGGCATTGGCACCTTTCTTGCCTGATATTGATGGTTTAGATGAGCTGCTTTCAACCTTAACTGATTAATTAATCTTTCGGTTAAGCGCTTAACACAAGCGCGGTAAACTAATGCATGGCTTTGACGAGATTAAATAAAATAATCGCAGATGCGGGCATCGCAAGCCGTCGAGCTGCAGATCAGTTAATTCTTGATGGTCGGGTTAGTGTCGATGGTGAAGTCATAAATGAGCTGGGTGGCAAGTATGATCCGGAAATTCATAACATTAAAGTTGATGGTGAGAGTTTAAAAATAAATAAGTCTAAAACTTATCTTGCATTTCATAAACCAACAGGGGTTATTTCAACTATGTCAGACCCCGAGGGACGAGCAAATTTAGGTGATTATTTTGCAGATCGAAAAGACCGCCTTTATCACGTTGGAAGATTAGATAAGGATTCCGAGGGAGTAATTCTCTTAACAAATGATGGAGAACTAGCCCACCGCGCGACTCATCCTTCATATGGGCTGGAGAAGAAGTATTTGGTTGAAATTGAAGGGGAGTTTAATAAGGCTTTATCTGATCAACTCCTGCAGGGGGTCAAACTTGAAGATGGTTTAGCCAGAGCTTTAAAGGTTATTCATGTTAGAGCAGTTAGCAAAAATCACCACTGGGTTGAGATCACAATACATGAGGGCCGCTATCACATAATTCGAAGGTTGATAGAAAGCTTGGGGATGAAAGTGCTGCGTTTGATTCGTTTGGAGTTCGGTCCGATTTCACTTGGAGATATGAAAGCAGGCAGACACCGAGTACTAAATTCACAAGAGTTAACAAATTTGTTTAACCTTTTAAATATAAAACTATAAAGCCATATTACGTATATCTATATATAGTTTTATCGATATTTAAAGCGAGCCCAAGAATCGTTTTATCGATAAAATTACGCTACGAAGATAGTCAATATATGGGTTTATCGACAAAATGAAGCTTTCGTTCAAAATCGATTAACCGGTAAACGGTTAAAAGCAATATTAATTAAACCGTTTACCGACATCTACATAAGTGGTTTTAACCTTAATCATCTCAGCATCTCTTCTCGATACTATTGCCAGATGCGAATTAGAGGTATTCGGGGCGCGATCCAGCTAGATAGAGACACCCAAGAGGAGATGGTTTCGGCTGTTTCAGAGTTACTCAGTCAGATGCTCTCCGCCAATCAATTGCAGAGCGAAGAGCTCATCTCAATTATTTTTACCGCAACTCCAGATTTAACCTCTGAGTTTCCAGCTGTTGCTGCTCGAAAGATTGGGTTGGGAAATGTGCCATTGCTATGTTCAGTTGAAATTGATGTCCCGCAGGCTTTGCAAAGGGTGGTTCGAATCTTGTTACATGCTCAACTAGATCGTCCATTGGCCGATGTGAAGCATGTTTACCTACGCGGGGCCACAGTTTTACGCAAAGATTTAGCGCAATGATCAACAAGGTTCGCATTGTTGGTGCCGGTCTTATCGGAACCTCAGTCGGATTACGGTTAAAGGCAGCAGGATCCTCCGTAGAAATACTCGATATTGATGTCAAAGCTATGAATTTAGCGGCGGATTTAGTTAAAAGTGAAAAGATAGATCAGCCTGATCTAATAATTATTGCTGTCCCAGTCACAGTTAATACGAAAATAGTTATTGATCAATTAAATAACAATCCCAAATCGATCGTTTGTGATTTTGCAAGCGTTAAGTCTGATCTTCTACTTAAGGTTAAAGAATTATCAGATAATCCCGAAAACTTTGTGTCATTGCATCCAATGGCAGGAAGAGAAATTAATGGCGCTGAGAATGCTCGCGCAGATTTATTTGAAGGACGGGCATGGATAGGTATTTCTGATTCAATGACCGCGACAAAAAATCGAGCAATTGCGCAAAATCTGGTGGATGTTTGCGGTGGGACTCTATATTGGTTAAATTCAAAGGATCACGATGATTTGGTTGCAAAAATATCTCATATCCCTCAAATTTTAAGTTCGTTGTTAGCTAGTTCATTGCAAGGAATATCTAGTGAGAATTTGAATTTAGCAGGACAGGGATTAAGGGACATAACAAGATTGGCTAGTGCAGATGCTTCCTTGTGGAGTCATATCGTGGCTGAAAATAGTGCCTCAATCGCGCCGGTAATAGATGAAATCGTCTTACATTTACAGGATGTTAAGGAAAATCTGGTTAGTAAAAATTTTACTAAGTTAGTTGATTTTTTTGTGACCGGAAATCAGGGAAAGAGTAAAATTCCGGGCAAGCACGGCGCAAAAAACAGAGATTATTCATATTTGCCGATCGTTATCGATGACAAGCCAGGAGAATTGGCGAGAATATTCAATGAGTGCGCAAAGGTTTTGGTAAATATTGAAGATCTAAACATCGAACATTCACCGGGTCAAGAAACTGGATTAATTACGCTTGCATTATCAAAAGTTGATTGCGTCAAACTATCAAATCATTTGGAAAATCTAGGATTTAAGGTTCATCCAGCCAAAAATCGATAAATATCTTTAATCACTAAAGATAGACTTGCTTCATGCCCAATCTAGTTTTAGCAATAGATGGACCAAGTGGCTCTGGAAAATCCTCAACAGCCAAGGCGATAGCGCTGCGTGCTAACTGGAGTTACCTCGATACTGGCGCTTTATATCGAGCAGTAACTTATTTGGCATTGGAAAAGAAAATTGAATCAGAAAATGAAATCGTAGATTCATTACAATCTAACATCATAGTTTTTGATACCAATCCAGCAGATCCAAAAATTTTCGTTAATGATAAAGATGTTTCAAATGAAATAAGATTGCAGAGAATTAATGATTTTGTGAGCACAATAAGTGCGATGCCAAATGTAAGAAAAGTTTTGCTGGATCTTCAAAGAAAATACATTGCAGATGCGCCAATCGGTATCGTGGTTGAGGGACGAGATATCGGTACTGTTGTAGCTCCGCAAGCACAATTGAAGATCTACCTACACGCCGACATTGATGCGAGAGCTCAAAGGCGTGAGAATGAAATGTCGGAAAGTATTGCTATAAGTGAGGTTGGCAAGTCACTTGCTAGCAGGGATGAGGTTGATTCAACTAGAGCGGTATCACCCTTGATGCAAGCAGAAGATGCTGCTGTGATTGATTCAACAAGATTGTCGCTACAGGAAGTTGTTGAACAGATTTGGAAATGGTTAAAGCAACGCAACTTATTGGGGCTGCCTACTATTGCAGTGATCGGTCGACCAAATGTTGGAAAATCCACATTGGTAAATCGAATGATTGGTCGCCGCGAAGCGATTGTGGAGGACACTCCCGGTGTTACTCGGGATCGAGTTAAGTATGAGGCTGAATGGAATGGGCGGAGGTTTTTCTTAATTGACACTGGCGGTTGGGAGGTTAAGCCGGAAGGTATTTCTGAAAAAATAACTGCCGGTGCAGAGGCAGCAATTAGAGAAGCAGATCTTGTTATGTTTGTAGTTGACGCTCAAGTTGGAGCATTAGATGAAGATCAATCCTTAGTCGATTTACTTCGTAAAAGTGGTAAGAAGGTAATTTTGGTTGCCAATAAAATTGATAACGCAGAGGATGAAGCAGAAGGATATGCACTTTGGAATCTAGGATTGGGCGAGCCTAGATTTGTCTCAGCCTTACATGGCAGAGGCAGCGGAGATTTATTAGATCTTTTGATCGCTCAATTACCAGAAGTAGGTACTGCCCAAATTGATGATGGGTATCGTCGAGTTGCTTTGGTTGGCCGACCAAATGTTGGAAAATCAAGTTTGTTGAATGTAGTGGCAGGAACGCCAAGAGTTTTAGTAGATGATGCAGAAGGTACAACGCGCGATGCAGTGGATGAATTAATTGATTTTGGTGGATCAACTTGGAGATTTATCGACACAGCTGGAATACGAAGACGTGCCCATCAAGCAAGCGGCACCGATTACTACGCATCACTAAGAACTGCCATCGCGTTAGATCGGGCCGAGGTTGCGTTGGTGATATTTGATGCATCTCAAATTTTAACTGAACAAGATATTCGAATAGTTACCATGGCCGATGAAGCAGGCAAAGCATTAGTTATCGTCATGAACAAGTGGGATTTAGTCGATGAGGAACGGCAATTAGTTTTAGATCGAGAGATTGAAAGGCAACTAGAGCGATACCCGTGGGCACAAAGGGTCAACCTTTCTGCCAAAACAGGTTGGCATCGTGATCGATTGGCTCCAGCCTTACGAACTGCACTAACTAATTGGGAAAAACGAATCCCCACAGCCAAGTTAAATGCCTTCTTAGGGGAGTTGGTTGCTGCTAACCCACCACCGGTTCGTGGCGGTAAACAACCGAAAATTAAGTTTGCAACTCAAGCTGGCACCTGTCCGCCTAAATTCGTCGTTTTTGCCAATGGGTTTCTGGAAAATGCTTACCGACGATTTATTGAACGCCGCTTAAGAGAGGTGTTTGGTTTTGATGGAACTCCAATTGAGGTGGCTGTTAAATTGAAGGAGCGTGATGATGCTTAATATTCCAAATACCCTCACCTTATTGCGAGCTTTGGGTGTACCGCTCTTCCTGTATCTATTTTTAGTGGTGGAACAGCCGGTAGCAAGTTTTCTAGTAATAACTATTGGCGCGATAACTGATTATTTGGATGGCAAAATTGCTAGGGCTTTGAATCAAACATCTGATTTTGGGGCCAAGTTTGATCCAACAGTAGATCGCCTATATATAGCAGCGGTGATCATAGCTTTTGCTCTCAAAGATTATCTTCCTTGGTGGTTGGTGATCTCGATTATCGCCCGAGATTTGATTTTGCTACTCGTAGTGGTCAGTCAACGGTTGAGAGGGATCGCTTATATGCAAGTAAGCTTCCTCGGTAAGGCTGCAACATTTAATCTTTTATACGCCTTTCCCTTTTTACTGCTCGCTGATGTTGATGTAATCGGGATCTGGTGTTATCGGGCTGGTTGGGCCTTTGCTATCTGGGGCATCAGCCTGTACTTTTACACAGGTATTCAGTATTTTGTTAAAGGCGTAAAACGACCAGTAGATAGATAGGAAACAAATGTCATCCGTACCAACTGAACTTAAATACACAAAAGAACATGAGTGGATTCAAGAATTATCTGCCACTAAGTTCAGAATCGGAATTACCGATTACGCTCAATCAGCTTTAGGTGACATTGTCTACATTCAACTTCCTAAAAATGGTGCGACGGTTAATGCCAATAGTGTTTGCGGTGAGGTGGAGTCAACTAAATCAGTTTCAGAAATCTATGCTCCAATTTCCGGTAAAGTTGTATTAATTAATGACAAATTGGAAAGTAATCCAGAGATAATTAACGCCGACCCTTACGGTGCAGGTTGGATCGCAGAGATAGAAATATCCACCGATTCCTTGCAAGAGGTTCTTCTTTCGGCTCAGGAATATCAAAGTTTGACCGCTTGACCGGCTTTATCCAAACCAATAGTGTGAGCCTCTAGTTGACGGTAATTCCGGTTTGGGGGAGATGTGGCAGACAAAGCAACACCGCCAAAAGATCTAACCTCTACCCTAAATTTGCGACAATTACGATCAATACCGCAGGCTGGACTTCCTGAAGAGCTTCTTAAATCATTAACAATTGAGCAGAAAAATGTTGTTTCAAACTTACCAAAGGGTGAGGGAATATTGTTGGTGCTAAAAGGTGCGGGTGTGGGTGCAAGATATTTGTTAGATGCGGCAGAAACTAAAGTCGGCAGAGACACCACAAACGAAATTCAATTGGATGACATTACAGTTTCACGCTCACACGCCATCATTACTAAGAAAGATGGATATCACATCAAAGATTTAGGCAGTTTAAATGGAACCTATATCAATGCCGTTGCAGTTCGAGATACCAAAATAAATGCTGGGGATGAAATTCAAATTGGCAAATATCATTTGACCTTGTTTATTGGAGATAAATAATGAGTGTTCCGGCAAGAGCTTATTTAAGTATTGGTGAGGTTCTATCTCGGCTGCGCACAGAATTTTCAGATATTACGATTTCAAAAATCAGATTCTTAGAATCTGAAGGATTGATCGAACCCCAAAGAACACCCAGTGGATATCGCAAATTTACAATCAATGATTTAGAACGCCTCAGATTCGTGTTGCTAGCGCAACGTGATCAATATTTGCCCTTGAAGGTTATTAAAGAAAATTTAGATGCAATGGATCGTGGTTTAACACCAGCAAAGGTTGTTGGGGGAGTTGCCACACCTAGACTGGCATCAACGGATGGGGTGCTAAGCGCTGATCAGTTTGCAAGTGATAATGATTTAAGGTTGACAAGAGCAGAATTGTTATCTGCATCTAATTTAACCGATGATCAGTTAACTGAGATTGAATCTTATGGATTGATTTCAATTCGTGGTCGTCATTTTGATTCTGATGCGTTGGCAGTAGCCAAAGCAGTTGCAGAGATATCTGCCTTCGGTATTGGAGCACGACATTTGCGCGCCTTTAAAACAGCAGCAGATCGCGAGATAGGTTTAGTTGAGCAGGTAACGACTCCATTGCTTCGTCAAAAGGGATCTGAGGCGAAAGCAAGAGCGGAAGAGGTTGAACGCGAGTTAGCATCACTTTCTATTCGCTTGCATGCATCTTTAGTTCGCGCTGGTCTGCACCGCGCAAAATAAATTAATTTCTATAAATGAGCAATTACCATCCAGTTGAGGTTATGGGCGTTCGAGTTGAAATGCCTTCCAATCAACCAATTGTTTTATTAAAAGAGTTGGATGGGGTTAGATATTTACCAATCTGGCTAGGAGCTGCCGAAGCAACCGCGATAGCTTTTGCTCAGCAGGAGATTAAACCGCCAAGACCATTAACCCATGATCTTTTTAAAGATGTATTGAATGAGTTAGGGGCAAAATTAAATACGGTTTATTTAACTGAATTAAAGGACGGGATCTTTTACGCGCAGTTAAATTTCCAGGATGGTCCAAAGGTCTCTGCTAGGCCAAGTGATGCGATTGCCTTAGCGCTTCGGGTCGGAGCACCCATCTTGGCCAGTGAACAGTTGTTGATTGATGCTGGAATTGAGATCCCCGACCAGGCCGAAGATGAGGTTGAGCGGTTTAAAGAGTTTCTAGATCAGATTAATCCAGAAGATTTTCTCGGTTAAGTCCAACCCTAAACCTAGGCTTGAAGTTTCCCGTGTCGATCAGCTGCTAGAGGGTAGAGCTCTTCTACAATTAAGCCTTCCCCATAGAATTGAGTCCCCATGAACTTCTCTTCTGATATCGGCTACCGAGGCGCAACTGCATGTGTTGCTGCTGGAATTTCATATCGTCAATTAGATTATTGGGCGCGCACTGGTTTAGTTGAACCAGGAGTTAGAGGAGCGGCTGGCTCTGGTTCCCAACGGCTTTATAGTTTTCGAGATATTTTGGTATTAAAAATTGTTAAGCGATTACTAGATACCGGCGTATCTTTGCAAAATATTAGAACTGCAGTTGAACATCTGCGCTCACGGGGTGTGTCAGATCTTGAATCAATCACTTTAATGAGCGACGGTGCGTCAATTTATGAATGTACTAGTCCAGATGAAATCGTCGATTTACTTCAGGGCGGTCAAGGAGTCTTTGGAATTGCGATCGGAAAGGTTTGGAGTGAGGTTGAAGGCTCTCTCTCAACTTTGCAAGGAGAGAGTTTGGAAGATGGTTCCTTAGTTGTAAGTGGTGAATCTAACGATGAGTTAGCTCAGCGCAGAAAGCTTAAAGGCGCCTAAAACTACTAAAATCACTTCCCTCAAAACAAATTAAGGGGCAGTGATGAGTCATCGATCAGATTTCGTTGATCGCCATATTGGACCAAACCAATATCAGATTCAAACCATGCTGCTTGAACTTGGCTTTAAAGATTTAGATTCATTTATAAAATCGGTAGTCCCGTCAAATATTCATATTAAGGGTGAGATTGAAAAATCATTACCAATTGGCATCTCAGAAGATGATGCCTTAGCTGAGATTAAAGAGATTGCCTCGCAGAACAAAGTGATGAGAAATTTTATTGGCGCTGGTTACTACGGGACGATCACGCCGAATGTGATTTTAAGAAATGTTCTAGAAAATCCTGGTTGGTACACCGCTTACACACCATACCAACCTGAGATAAGCCAAGGTAGATTAGAAGCGATTTTTGCATTTCAAACAGCGATCACTGATTTAACTGGACTTGCAATTGCAAATGCTTCAATGCTTGATGAAGCAACCGCTGCGGCAGAGGCTATGACACTTGCTCGTAGAGTTTGGCAGGGCAGTGATGATGCTGCGATTGTTATTGATTCCAATTTACATCCACATGTTAAATCTGTGGTTGAAACAAGAGCCAAACCTTTGAAAATCAAGGTGATTGAGAGTGATTTCAAATCAGAAGTTGATGCAGAAATCTTTGCAGCGATAATTGCGTATCCAAACTCCACTGGTGAAGTGAAGAATATTAAACCAATTATTGAAAAAATTCAATCAAGAAATGCGCTAGCTATCGTTGATTGTGATCTACTGGCTTTAACTCTTTTCAAATCTCCGGGGGAGTGTGGTGCTGACATTGCCATCGGTTCA
>JBPCSS010000014.1:0-4012 GCA_051006855.1 Candidatus Nanopelagicus sp. | reverse complement strand
TCTGCGCGAATATCGCGATCACTTAGTAGCACAATCGCAGACCCTATCCTGAATAACAAAATTGTGAGGGTAAAACCTACTGGTGGGTATTGATTAAGTTACCAGCGGGTAGCATGCTTATCCCATGGGCCATTACATAGCTAATCTGCGCGATATCGAGTTTTGTCTTTTTGATCTATTAGAACGTGAATCTATTTTAGGTAAATCAATATATAAAGATTTAGATCGCGAAACTGCCATGGGTATGCTGGAAGAGGTTAAGCGAATGGCAGAAAATGATTTAGCTGCCTCGTTTATTGATGGTGATAGGCAAGAGGTTAAATTTGATCCAAAAACTGGAGATGCAAAATTACCTGAATCTTTTAAGAAATCTTATAAAACCTTTATGGATAATGAGTGGTGGCGAATTGATGCGCCAGTTGATTTAGGTGGCACAGCAATTCCACCTTCAATACGTTGGGCAATTGCTGAAATGGTTTTAGGTTCAAACCCTGCAATTCATATTTACGCATCCGGTACTGCATTCGCGCATGTTGCATATCTCTTTGGCACACCGGAACAAAAGAAAGTTGCAAAGTTAATGGTAGATAAGCAGTGGGGTGCAACCATGATGCTTACTGAACCTGATGCTGGTAGTGATGTTGGCGCGGGCCGTTCAAAAGCTGTTAAACAACCAGATGGTACCTGGCACATAACCGGCACAAAGAGATTTATTACCTCAGGAGATTCTGATCTATCTGAAAACATTATTCACTTTGTGTTGGCTCGCCCAGAGGGAGCAGTTGCTGGTACTAAAGGATTAGATCTTTACTTGATTCCAAAGTTTATGTTTGATTTTGAAACCGGCGCACTTGGAAAACGTAATGGTGTTTATGTAACTAAATTAGAGGAGAAGATGGGCTTACATGTTTCAACTACATGTGAAATGAATTTAGGTGAAAAAGAGCCTGCCGTTGGATATCTGCTAGGTGATGTTCATGATGGTATTGCGCAAATGTTTAAGGTTATTGAATACGCCCGGATGATGGTTGGAACTAAAGCGATTGCAACACTGAGTGCTGGCTACCAACAAGCACTTTCTTACGCTAAAACACGGGTGCAGGGCCCTGATTTAACAGTTGCTAAAGATAAGAACAGCCCGCGGGTTGAAATCATTAAGCATCCAGATGTTCGCCGTTCTTTGATGGTGCAAAAGTCATACTCTGAAGGAATGCGGGCTTTAGTTCTTTATACCGCCACAATTCAGGATGCATTTGAATTAGCTCAAGCAGAGGGCACAGATAAAGAAAAGATTGAAGATTTACACCTAATTAATGACCTGTTACTGCCCATCGTTAAAGGCTACGGCAGTGAGAAATCTTGGACATTACTGGGTACTGAATCATTACAAACCTTTGGTGGCTCTGGTTTCACCACTGATTGGCCGCTTGAGCAGTATGTAAGAGATGCCAAGATCGATACCTTGTATGAAGGCACAACTGCCATTCAAGGTTTAGATTTCTTCTTCCGCAAGATTGTTAGAGATCGCGGGCGTTCCATCACAATCTTAGGTAAAGAGATTGCCAAGTTTGCCTCCGCTGGCGGAAATCTGCCGGATGAGAAGAAAGCATTATTGAAAACTTTAGAGGATGTTCAAGCAATGATTGGCCATATGGTTGGTGTGGCAATGGAATCTCAAGAAAATCCAAAAGAGATTTATAAGGTGGGACTTAATACCTCAAGATTATTAATGGCAACAGGTGATTTAATCATTGCCTGGTTGCTTCTTCGTCAAGCCGATATTGCACAAAGTAAGTTAGCTAATGCTGGTAAAGACACTGAGTTTTATAATGGCAAAATCGCATCCGCTAAGTTTTTTGTTAGATCTGTTTTGCCACACATCTCAGTTGAGCGCGCAGTGGTTGAATCTGAGACTGGTGAAATCATGAATATCGCAGAAAGCGCCTTTTAAATTTAATTAAATAAGTTGCTTAATGTAGGGTGCTTCTTGTGAAACATCGCGCAGAATTCTTAATGATCTCAGCTGCAATGGGCTTTGCGCTTGGTGGAGTGGCGGCGAAAATCCTACGAGAAGCAGATATGGATGCATTCCGCCTAACCCAGATAAGAACGGTGGGCGCGGCGATAATCCTTTTGGCATTTGCACTTTTACGCGGGAAGAAACAGCTTTACGCAAGAAGAGATGAATTAAAAGATTTGATTGTCTTTGGTGTAGTTGGCGTTGCGGCCGTGACCTCTTTTTACTTCTTTGCAATTAAATATCTTTATGTATCTGTTGCACTTGTTATTGAATTCACCGCATCAATCTGGATTGTTTTATATTTGAGATTTATTAAGAAAAAACAGGTCTCCCCAATTATGTGGTGGGGAATTGCATGCGCATTCTCCGGACTATTTTTACTCTCCCAAATTTGGACAGGCACCACCTTGCACCCACTTGGGGTAGCTGTGGCATTTGCTGATGCGATCGCTCTTTCAATTTACTTCTTATTTGCCGATCGCCTCTCACAAACTAGAACCTCCTTATCTCTTATGACTTGGGGTATTGGTGTAGCTGCAATCTTTTGGTCACTTGTTCTTCCTTGGTGGAACTTTCCATTTGAGTTTCTAACTAATACCTATCGATTAGAGGGAAATCTCTCTAATTACAGCGCACCTGGTTGGGCCTTAGTTTTATGGATAATTATCATTGGTACAGTAATTCCATATTTATTAACTGTTACCGGAATTCGTGAGTTATCAGCCAGTACTGGAAGTGTCATTGGCATGATTGAGCCACTTTTTGCTGGTGCAATCGCTTGGTGGCTATTGAATGAGGCATTTAATGCAACACAATTGATTGGCTGCGCAGTTCTGTTAGTTGGAATTTATCTAGCTGATAAGGCAAGGTCGCAGGTTAAACAATAATGAGCGGATTTGAAGATTTATTTGCAGCAAATGCAGAGTTTATTAAAGAGTTTAAATCCCAAGATCTAACTGGTGAGGCTAGAAAAGGCTTAGCAATTGTTACCTGCATGGACTCTCGAATTGATCCGTTAAGGATAGTTGGCATGAGCTCAGGTGATGCCAAGATTTTAAGAAATGCAGGAGCAAGAGTTACAGAAGACGTGCTTAGAACCTTAATTCTTGCAACTACCTTGCTTAATGTGAGCAGGGTTTTAGTTATGCCACATACTGATTGCAGAATGGCAAGTGGAACTGAAGAGCAAATTCATGCAGCTATCTTAGAGAGAAGTGGCATAGATACTAGAAGTGTTGAGATTAGACCAGTTAGCGATCAGATCTCTGCTTTAAAATCTGATTTAGTAAGGATTGAAAAATTCCCTCTGTTGCCAAAAAATATTGAAGTTGTTGGTGCTATTTATGATGTTAAAACAGGTGAGTTAAAAAAGATTTAGTTGTCTTTAACAAACTTCTCGGTTGGTGCAAAGTTCGCGGCCATATCTGTAAATCTAGCCAAGTGAAGTTGAGCAGAAACGGTAATAGTTCGAGTTGGTCCATTTCGATGCTTTGCCACAATTAAATCAGCTTCCCCTGATCTATTTTGTGAGTCATACAAATCTTCACGGTGAAGCAGGATTACAACATCTGCATCCTGCTCAATCGAACCAGATTCACGAAGATCAGAAAGCATTGGTTTCTTATCTGATCTTTGCTCAGGGGATCGGTTTAACTGTGAGATCGCAACTACCGGAACATTTAACTCTTTAGCTAATAATTTTAATTGACGAGAGAACTCAGAAACCTCTTGCTGACGGTTTTCAACCCGCTTGCCGCTAGTCATAAGTTGCAAGTAATCGATCACAATCAACTTTAAATTATGGCGTTGCTTTAATCTTCTAGCTTTGGCTCTGATCTCCATCAGTGAAAGATTTGGTGAATCATCAATAAATAATGGCGCATCGGAAATTTCACCCATTCGGCGGGCCATCTTTGCCCACTCCTCTTCACCTAATTGACCAGATCTAATGTTATTAAGTGGCACACGAGCCTCTGCTGAAAGCATTCTCAT
>JBPCSS010000013.1:0-7779 GCA_051006855.1 Candidatus Nanopelagicus sp. | reverse complement strand
GATCAAATTAATTCCAGTTTCGCAAGCCTTGGAATTTGCTCATCAACCGCTCAGCTGGAGCATAGATCTTTGGGGTCAGGGCAAAGAGGAGTTTTCTTCTCAAGATTGGAAAGATTTCTATGAGAGATCTAAATCTGCCAATTATCAAAGTTGGGACCCAGATGGACTTGATCAAGAATTACTATTCATGGCAATTCGGGAAATTGATGGCAAAAAAGAGGTTGTAGCATCGATTGCACTTTGTGACTTTGATGATTTAGAGGAGTTTCGAAGTTTTATACCCTGGATTGCAGCTTTTATTGTTCGAGCTGATTTAAGGGGAACTGGAATTGGAAGTGAGGTTTTAAACCAGGTTGAAGGCAAGGCAATTATTTACGGAATCAAAGCAATTTATTTATGGACAGAAGCAGAGCGAGATTTTTATGCAAAGCGCGGCTATAAATACTTAGAAACCCTCACCAAGCCAGGGAGAAAAATCGATCTGATGCACAAAATCTTGGTTGATTAAACTTCGCTGGTTATCAAAATCACTTCGATTCTTAGAACCCGTTGTCAATTTCACAGGTTAAAAGAGTACCGTTGCGTTTTAGGGGGATTTTATGCAAATCAATATTGATAAAAAAACAGCAATTTTGCTCTCAGTTATTGGTGTTCTGCTCGTTGGACTTTTTCTGCTTGGGTCTAAAGAACTTTTTGATCGAGAAGGAAACCATGGCGGGAACAAAATGGGTGGTATGCATCATTTAGATTCAAGTGATGAAATGAAAAGTTCTGATGCAATGTTCTTACAAATGATGATTCCTCACCATGAACAGGCTATCGTTATGTCGGATTTAGCTTTAAAGATTTCTAAAACTCCACAAATATTGAATTTGGCAAAACAAATTAAAGCAGCCCAAAATCCAGAAATCACCCAGATGAAAAATTGGCTTCGCGATGCTGGGTTCGGAGAAGATCCAGGACATTCAATGGATGGAATGGGCGGAATGCTTTCAGTTAAAGAACTGGAGCTATTGGCTAAAAGCTCAGGTAAGTCTTTTGACAAATTGTTCCTGGTTGGAATGATTGAGCATCATCAAGGCGCAATTCAAATGGTTAACATGATAAGTAATAGTTCTAATCCCGAGGTTAAAAGTTTCGGTCAATCAATTGTTCAAACCCAATCTTTAGAGATTGAGTTGATGAATGATTTACTGAAGAATCTTAATTGACTATCTAAAGGCTGCGATTCCAGTAAGTGCTTGACCGAGAACCAACATGTGGATCTCATGAGTGCCTTCATAAGTTAGGACAGTCTCCAGATTGCTCATGTGTCTAAAAATTGAATACTCAGAGGTTATGCCAGCACCTCCAAGAATTGAGCGGGCACTTCTTGCAATTTCAAGTGCAGCGTTAACATTATGAAACTTACCCATGCTGATTTGTTCGGGTTTGATTTTGTCAGCATCCTTTAAATCAGCCAGATGGTAAGCAAGAAGCATTGAAGTTGTAATTTTGGTTGCCATATCAGCGAATTTGGCTTGAGTTAATTGGTGCTTAGAAATCGGACCATCAAATTGTTCACGTGTTGTGGCATAAGCAAGGGAAACTTCAAAGCAGTCTCGAGCCGCGCCCACTGTACCGAAAATAATTCCATATCTGGCCTCTGCCAAACAAAGTAGTGGAGCACGCAAGCTTGTTGCCTCCGGCAGGCGGTAGGAATCTGGAACGCGCATCTCATTAAAAACCAACTCAGAGGTTATTGATGCTCTTAGAGATAGTTTATGTTTGATTGGGTTAATTACTAAGCCAGCAGTTTTAGTTGGCACACAAAAACCTCTAATGCCTTCATCAGTTTGTGCCCAAATGATTGCAACATCGGCAACACTGCCATTTGTAATCCACATTTTTGAGCCATTTATAACCCAGTCTGACCCATCTTTTTTTGCAAAGGTCGCCATGCCAGAAGGGTTGGAACCATGATCAGCTTCTGTAAGACCAAAGCATCCGATCGCTTCTCCTTTTGCCATTTTTGGCAACCACTCTTGTTTCTGAGCTTCGCTACCAAATTTGTAAATAGCAAACATTGCAAGTGAGCCTTGAACAGAAACTAAAGATCTAAGTCCTGAATCAACCGCTTCCAATTCAAGGCAAGCCAATCCATACGACATTGCATCAGTTCCGGCACATCCATAATTTTTTAAATGCATACCAAGCACACCGATTCCACCAAGTGCTTTAGCTAAATCTCGGGCCGTAAGTTGTCCATCTTCATACCATGTAGCGATATTTGGCTTTAACTCTTTTGCTGCAAAATCTCTAACAACGTTTTGAATTGCTTTTTGCTCTTCGCTCAGGCGTGATTCAACCTGCATCAACACAAGTGGATGAATTGGGTTAGTAGGTGGCTTACTCATAGTGAAATTGTATCTTTCGAATTTCTTAAGTAGGAAGTATTAATCACGATTAACCGGTATTTGGTGATAAATCTCATCATTAGACAATATTGTATTCAGGCCTTAACTGTCCGGCGGCCAGGAATCGTTCAGCGCTTAATTGGTCAATTTTCACAAATGGTTGTTTATTCAAATATAGATCTCGCAAAATCTCGCCAATTGCTGGTCCCTGCAAAAAACCATGGCCACTAAAACCAGTCGCATAAAAAAATCTTGACACCTTCTTAAACTCACCCAAAATTGCGTTGTGGTCGGGAGTAACTTCATACAATCCAGCCCATCCTTTACCGATTCCAAGGTCCATAAGTCTTGGTGCGCGGGCGGCAGCAATTAATCCTAATTTTTCTAAGAAATTTGGATCCCGTTTTAAATCAAAACCAGATTGGGTAGATTTATCAGAAAAGCCCATTAATAAACCTTTGCCTTCACGGTGCCAGTACAAAGAGGTTGAGTAATCAATTGTCATCGGCATATTTGCAGGCAGGTCTGCGAATGATTCACCTAATGCTTCAGTTATCACTAACTCACGCTTATATGGTGTTACCGGTAAATCCAATCCGACCATTGAGCCTATTTGCGGAGACCACGCTCCTGCACAATTTATAACGGTACCGGTTATCACTTCGCCAGCTGAAGTAATTACTGAAGTGATTTCATCGCCATTTAATTTAATTCCAGTTACTTCCGTATTTGTTAAGACAGTTGCACCAAGTTTTTTAGCCCCACCTGCATATCCAAGAACTACCGATTCTGGTGTGCAATGACCGTCATTTGGGGTAAAAGAAGCTGCTAACAAATCTGAAGTATTTAATAAAGGTGAAATCTTTCCTGCTTCTTTAGGGGTGAGCATTCTTGACTCAACATTGAATTGATTATGAATTTTGGTAGATTTTTCGAAAAGATCAACATCTTCTTCCTTGGTTAAAGCAAATAAATAGCCTGAGCGATGAAGATCAATCTCATACCCTGGTCTAGATTTAAAATCAGCAAATAGATCCAAAGATCTAGCCCCCAAGGCAACATTGAATTCATCTGAGAAGTTGGCGCGAACACCACCTGCCGCTTTTGAGGTTGAACCACTTGCCAACTCATTTTTCTCACAAAGTAGAACTGATACGCCAGCCTCTGCTAAGTGAAAAGCAGTAGAGGCACCCATAACACCGCCACCAACAATTACTGCATCAACTTGGTCAGGCAGGGCCATGATTAGATCTTTAGAACAAAGTTTGGATCATGCTTTATCTCAATAAGATCCATTTGTGCTTTCTGTAATTTATTAGACCAATCCCAATTCATTGATTGCCACCTTGTGAACTGATCAAGCACCCAAATTCCACTTTGGCGTGATCCATTGCCGCTTAAACCATTCCCACCAAATGGTAGATGTGCCTCAGCGCCGGAGGTTGAATTATTGATTGAAACCATGCCAGCCGAGATACCTTCTCTAAATCGCCAAACATTTTGCGGATCATTTGTGTAGATTGCAGAGGAAAGTCCATATCCATGACCATTGGCTAGATCAATCGCCTCATCAAGTGTTGAGAATTTTCCAACCGTTACAAGAGGGCCGAAAGTTTCAGTTGAGTAAAGCTCATCATTTTTATTAATTCCTGCAACGATCACCGGATGAGCAAATACGCCTTTGTCTGGATCACCAACAAATCCCTTACGCGGATTTGCCGCAGTGATCTGTCCCGTGGAAGTTGATCCGAGCACCTTGTGATGGCTTTGCACCATCTTTAGGTGATTTAAGTGATTATCTAGGTATTTTTGACTGATCATTGGACCAAATAAAACATCTTTAAAAGGATCACCAACTGAAGCGTTTTCAACAAGTGAGGCAAATTTTGCTAGCACTGTGTCATATATAGATTCATGAATCCATAATGTGCCTAGTGAGGTGCAGCGTTGACCTGCAGTACCAAAGCCGGCAAACAATGCACCATCAAGTGCTAGATCGATATTGGCATCAGGCATGAGCACCATTGGATTCTTGCCACCGAGTTCAAGACAAGCACTTTGAATGTATTCGCCAGCTTTTGCGCCAATCTTTCTGCCCACTTCGGTAGAACCTGTGAATCCCACCTTATTAATTACGCCCTCTTTTAATCCAGAATCTAATGCTGCAAATGTTTGACCGCCATCGGCAACAACTGTCATCAAAATATCTTGTGGCACACCACCTGCGTGAAAAATTGCAGTTAAAGCGTTTGCAACAGCTGGAGTAAATTCAGATGGTTTCCAAACTACGGAGTTACCAGATAACAGAGCTGGAACGATGTACCAAGATGGTACTGCGGTTGGGAAATTTCCCGCCGTGATAACAAAAACATTTCCAACTGGCATTCGGAAAGTAAATAGATTCTTATTCTGCATCTCACTTGGCACGGTTTGTCCGTACAAGCGACGGCCCTCACCTAGGAAAAAATCACATGTATCAACTACCTCTTGAACCTCACCTAATGCTTCGCTATAAACCTTTCCCATTTCTTTGGTAATTAATTTAGCTAGCGCTTCCTTATTGCTCTCAACTAATCGACCAACATTTGCAATTATTCGACCACGAGTTGGGGCTGGAAGTTTTGCCCAACCTTTTTGAGCTTTTTTTGCAGTTCGTAGAACTGTGAGAATTTCAGCTGCAGTGGCCTCTGGGACTGTTGCGATTACTTCATTGGTATTTGAAGGATTAGTTGATGTGAACATAGAGGCATTCTCTCCTAGATAAGCAAAATTGGAAAATGCCGATATGGTTTGAACATGGAAGGCTCAACACGGACCGTCGCCGCAGTAATTTTAGATTTATTGGCAAATGAAGGCGTAAAAAAAGCTTTTGGCATACCTGGCGTCCACAATCTAGGTTTTTGGAATGCTCTTTCTAAAGATCGTCCTGAGATTGTAAGCGTGCGCCATGAACAGAGCTGTGTTTATGCTGCAGACGGATTGGCAAGAGCAACTGGAAAATTATCTGTCGCGATAACCACAACTGGGCCAGGGGCCGCAAATACCTTAGGTGCATTCGGAGAGGCTGCAATATCAGGCTCACATCTTTTATTAATTTCATCGGAAGCTCCGATTAAAAACCGTTCTTCCGATGGATCTAGGGGAATTTTGCATGAGATGGATGATCAAAGTGCACTTTTCACTCCAATGGCTAAGCGATTAAAAAATCAAAACAAAGAAGTGGTTCTAGCAAAAAGTTGTAAAACTGCAATAGAGGCCGTGGCAACTGTTGTGGATTTTTTAAAACTTCTAGCTGTAGCTCCAGCTGGTGTTGGTTACATTGGAATTCCATCTGATGTATTAAATGAAGAGTTCAATCAAGGGATACCAGAGTTAAGCAATTTAGCTACCTCATACCTTGCGCAAGAAAAAAATCGAGAGATCAATTTAGAATCAATTAAGGGTTTACTTACTGGCGTAAACAAGATTGGAATTTGGGCAGGCGGGGGAGCAGCCAATTTCAGTGGTGAAATAGCAGCTTTGGCTGATCATTTAAGCGCACCGATTTTTACATCCTTTGCTGGACGTGGCGTTGGTAGTTCGAGTAAACACTATCTAAATATTCCTATTCATGAGCACGAAGCTGAGCAGTTATTAGCGGATTGTGAAGCATTATTGATTTTTGGCTCACAACTAGATGGAATGAACACTAAAAATTGGAGTATCAAGTTTCCAAGTAAAATCCTTTTAGTTGATGCCAATCCTAAGATTGCATTACGCAATATCTCTGCAGATTTAGTTCTAGAAACTTCAGATCTTTCATCCGTGGTCGCAGCACTTAAATCATTACCAGCCAGGAGTACTTGGGTAAATGTTGGCGAAATTTCTTCCCAAGCACGTAAGCGAATAACCGCAAGTGATAAAGGCAAAGCGGGAATGGCATTGGTTAGTGCAATTGAAAAGAGTTGGCCAGGTGAGAATTACATTGTTTGCGACATGGCAATTTCCGGATATTGGACGGGTGTTTATCTACAAGCTAAACGTGCAAGACAAATTTCTTATCCAGTTGGTTGGGGAACATTAGGTTTTGGATTACCAGCAAGTCTTGGACCAGCCGCAGCAGGTTTGGCCACCTTAGTAGTTTGTGGTGATGGGGGAATTGCATTTGGCTTGGGTGAGTTAGCAACTGTGGCCCAGGAGCAAATGCCATTAACTATCCTGCTTCACGATGATGGCGGATATGGAATGTTGCGTTTTGATCAGCAGGTGATGAAACATCCAGAGCGCGGAGTAAATCTTTTCAATCCCGATTGGCAGGTTTTGGCTCAATCTTTTGGTATCGAATTTGTCCAAACAAATCTTGCCCAGTTATCTGAAGTTTTAGCTAAACGTTCGGTCAGTCGCGCACCTGGAATTGTTTTGATTAAAGATCCAATTTATCCACCGAAAAGTACAAGTCCACGGTGGAGCGAAAAAGAGTAGATTATTTAGAAAGACCTGCTGAAATTATTAAATAATAGATAGTGAAAATTACTGAAGCCCATAAGAATCCACTCCACCAGCTCATGCTCAACTTGAGTTTATAAGTATCCCAATTAACTTTAGTTAAATTCTTATCAGCTCTGACTTTATTGCGATAGGAAATAATCATGTACGCAGATACAAGTATTGCCCAAAAAAACATGAATCCCGATCGCATGAAAGTAGTTTATCTTCTTTAGTCTAATAATTTATAGAAAAACCATGTTGAAACCAGGGATCCATCAGGATTTTTTGCAAAATTTGGAATTTCACCACTTTTTTTCCAACCCCATTTTTCATATACGCCGTCAATTAAGTAAGAGGTTGCAGAATCTAAGTACAAAAGCTTTAAACCAATATCTTTGGCGTAGCTTGTCGCCGATCTTTCAAGAGCAGTCCCGATTCCCATTTTTTGTGCTTTGGAGTGGACCAATAGTTTTCGAAATTCAGCGCGGTGCCGGCCGTTAGCACGCAACTCCCTTGTAACTATCACTGATCCAACTACTTGAGAACCAGCGAACGCGAGAAATATTCCATTTTCAGAATTGCACAACGCGAGCTCATCTATCCAGAATTTTTCGAAATCACCTTCTGTTGAATCTTGCATAAAGCCAACAGAGTAATTATTGGCCACTGAGTCTTTAAGTAGGTCGACCAATGATTTTCGCTCTTCAAAACTAACCTGCGAAGGAGATTTAATCTGCTTTATCGAGTAAGAGGAGGGTGTGACCTTTTCCATGTCGTTATTGTAGGCAATCTTATCTACACTAGGGGTTATGGCACTTGCACAAACTCCATTTGTTTCAGCTGAACAGATAGAAGCCATGTGCACATTTGAAAAAATTATTGATAATCAACGACAAGTATTTAAGAATTTTTATCT
>JBPCSS010000012.1:0-31810 GCA_051006855.1 Candidatus Nanopelagicus sp. | reverse complement strand
ACTTCGCACTTAAAATATTTTGTTCAATTCCTAAAAGATCAAGGCTTATCGCCTGAAAATCATTTAGTTATTGTCACGGATCCAGGTACTCCCCTTGATAAATCTTCGAGGATTTCTGGATACAAAGTAGTAAATGCTGATCCTTTAGTTGGCGGACGTTTTAGCGCCCTGTCTGCATTTGGCTTGGTCCCTGCTGCTTTACTTGGAGTAGATGTCTCCCTACTTTTGGATGATGCTGAAATTGCCTCTAAATCTTTCACGCAAGTAAATTCTTCAGTTATTGATGTAGCATCATTATTGCTCTCAGAAACTAAACAAATATTTAGCCTATGTGATTTGAACTCAAATGTCCCTGGATTATCAGATTGGATTGAGCAGTTAGTTGCAGAATCCACCGGTAAAAATGGACAGGGACGTTTGCCAGTAATAATCAATTCAAGCGATCAAATACATAGCGGTCTCTCAATAGGATTGTCCAACGGAGATTTTGAACTAATAGTTGAGGGTAGTTTGGGCGAACATTTCATTTTTTGGGAATGGGTAACAGCTTTGCTCTGTTACCTACTTAAAGTTGATCCTTTCAACCAACCTAATGTCACTGAAGCAAAGGTGCGCAGCACCGCTATTTTGAATGCAATAACTGAAGGTACTTTTAAACCCGAATTTCCTCTTGTTGAGACTGAAAACTATATTGTTTACTCAAATCAAAGTATTACCAATTTAAATGAATTTTTAAGACTACCCGGTGAATATTTTGCGATACTTTCATATCTTCCTCGAGCTGAAAACAGTGACGTATTGAAACTAACCCAATTAATTACCAAAAAGATTAAAAAGCCAGTTACCTTTGGGTGGGGACCAAGATACCTGCACTCAACTGGGCAAATTCATAAAGGAGGGCAGCCAAATGGTTGCTTCATACAGATAACTACAGAATTACAATCAGAGTTAGCAGTTCCAGGCGAGAAATTTAATTTTGCAGATTTGATTAAAGCTCAGGCGCTCGGTGATGCAGCGGCTATTATGGAACGTAAATTGCCGTTGATTCGGATTCATTTAAAAAACAATAATTCGGCTTTGACACAATTATTTAAAGAGCTTTAAAAATTACTCGTCTCCCCGTAATTTCTTAAGAGCGATATCAAGAATTTTATTAGCTTCTGCTTCAGTTCTGCGCTCTTTTACATACGCTAAGTGTGTTTTATAAGGCTCGTTTTTCATTGGCATAGGCGGTTTGTTTTTATCTTGACCAGCGGGAAACCCACATCTTGGGCAATCCCATTCGGCCGGAACTTCAACTGTTCCATCCTCTGCAAATGAAGGTTTTGTTTCATGACCATTAGCGCACCAATAAGAAACTCGAAAGCGCGCAATTGACTCACCACGCTCAGCTTCGCCCATTGGGCCAGCACCGACACGACTACCTCGGATTGCGCTACCACCGGCCATGATTTCTCCTTCTCTTAATAAATTATTTCAACAATAAGCTAAGTGCAATAACGGATGCAAACCAAACGCCACCTACGACAATTGTGATTCGATCCAAATTCTTCTCAACTACAGATGAACCACCATATGTTGATGATATTCCACCACCGAACAAGTCTGACAAGCCAGATCCTTTACCTTTATGCAGCAACACCAAAATAATCATCAATATGCTTGAGAGAACCAAAATGATTGAAAGAGCTAAATTCATTTACTCGCCTTCGCGTTAAGTTTCGATCTGCAACTATCGGATAAGGATACTATCTTTTTGGCGGTTTGCCGTAATCGACCTATTAAGCCTTATTTAAGACCCTGTGGAACTTGGAAATTCTCGCAAACTCTTCTGGATCTAGTGAGGCACCACCGACTAAAGCCCCGTCAACATCAGACTCTTTCATTATGTCTAAAGTGTTTATTGACTTAACAGAACCGCCATAAAGTATGCGGCAATTATCTGCAATCTCATCACTGCCTATTTTTCTAAGCTCATTACGAATTGCCAAACAAACTTCTTGAGCATCTTCTGGTGTTGCAGTTTTACCGGTTCCAATTGCCCATACAGGTTCATAAGCAATGACTAGTTTCTTCAAATCTGGTTTATGGAATCCTTTTAGTGCATTCCTGAGCTGCTCTAACACGTGAGATATATGTGTACCAGCCTCTCGAATTGCTAACTCTTCGCCAACACATAAAATAGGTTTTAATTCATTGGTCAAAGCTGCTTTAATCTTTTTATTCACTAATTGATCATCTTCATGGTGGTTCATGCGACGCTCACTATGACCAATCAAAACGTAGGTACAACCTAATTTAGATAACATGGAACCAGAGATGTCACCAGTATGCGCACCAGATTCTGCGGCAGAGATATCTTGGGCGCCGTACAGTAAACGTAGGCGGTCACCATCGACCAATGTTTGGACTGATCTGATATCTGTAAAAGGGGGTATGACCACTATTTCTACAGCATCGTAATCTTTGTCCTCAAGTGAATATGCCAATTTTTGAGTGACGGCAATAGCCTCAAGATGATTAAGATTCATCTTCCAATTACCAGCAATTAAAGGTTTGCGCATCTTTTTCCTAACTTAGTGCTACCAGCCCAGGAAGTTCTTTACCTTCTAAATATTCAAGAGATGCGCCACCACCTGTTGAGATATACCCAAACTGCTTATCAGCAAATCCTAGTTTACGAACAGCAGCGGCCGAGTCTCCCCCGCCGACAACGGAGATGCCCTGTATTTGAGTTAGTGATTGGGCCACAACCTTGGTTCCGTGAGCAAAATTTGGGAATTCAAAAACTCCCATCGGTCCATTCCAAAATACAGTCTGACAAGTAACTATCTCTTGGGCAAAATGTTTAGCACTTTCAGGACCAATATCTAATCCCATTTGATCATCTGGAATCTCATCGACTGACACAATTGTTGGCTGAGAAGATTCAGAAAACTCTTTTGCAACCACCACGTCGGTTGGGAGAATTACTTTAACGCCCAGCTGTGCAGCTTTATCTAGCAGTTCTTTTACAGTGGGAATTAACTCGTTTTCAACAAGTGATTTTCCAATTTTTTTGTTCTGGGCTGCAAGGAAAGTGAAAACCATACCACCGCCGATTGCGATTAGATCTACTTTGTTTAGTAAATTTGAAATGACCCCGATTTTGTCTGACACTTTCGCTCCACCAAGAATGACACCATAAGGTCGTTCAGGGTTCAAAGTTAATTTTTCTAAAACTGCGACTTCCGAATTAATTAATTCTCCTGCCGCATGTGGTAATAATTTTGCAAGCTCGTAAACTGAGGCATGCTTTCGATGAACTGCGCCAAATCCATCACCCACATAAACTTCAGCATATGTTGATAGCTCCTTTGCTAGAAGAAGTCGTTCTTGTTCATCCTTACTTGTTTCAGCAGAGATAAAGCGTATATTTTCTAACATCAAAATCTGGCCAGCTTTTAAGGAGTGAGCCCGATTTAATTGCCCAGTAATTTCACTAGAAAATTCAATTTCTTTATCTAGTAATTCACCTAGGCGTTTTGCTATCGGTGCAAGTGATAATTCTTTGGAGGGAACACCTTTTGGGCGGCCCAGGTGTGCTAAAACTATGATTGAACAGTTAGCATCAAGAAGCTTTCGAATAGTGCGCAAGGAAGCAACAATTCGACCATCATCAGTAATTACACCATCTTTGATGGGAACATTTAAGTCACAACGCAGTAATACTCTTTTATTTTGCAGCGTTAGATTTGAAAGAGTCTTGATCCCCATCTAATTTATAAAGATTTACCTATGTATTTGATTAGATCTACTAAACGATTGGAGTAACCCCATTCGTTGTCATACCAGCCAACAATTTTTACAGTTGTTCCTATCACCTTAGTCAGACCGGCATCAACGATGCATGAACTAGGGTCCGTCACAATATCTGCAGAAACTATTGGATCCTCTGTATAAGTTAAGTAACCCTTTAAAGTTGACTCACTGGCTTTCTTTAATGCTGAATTTATCTCAGCCACCGAAACCTCTTTTGCCAACTCAACTGTTAAGTCAGTTGCAGATCCAGTTGGTACTGGTACTCGTAATGCATAGCCATCTAATTTTCCTTTTAGCTCAGGCAACACCAAAGAGATCGCTTTTGCTGCACCAGTTGAGGTGGGAATAATAGAAAGGGCTGCGGCACGAGAGCGTCTAAGATCTTTGTGAGGAAAATCTAGAATTACCTGGTCATTTGTATAAGCGTGGATTGTCGTCATAAGGCCACGGACGATTCCGAATTCATCATTCAAAACTTTTGCCATTGGCGCTAGACAATTGGTTGTACAAGAAGCGTTCGAAATAATGTTGTGCTTTGCTGCATCATATTTTTCGTGATTTACACCCATAACAATCGTGATGTCTTCATCAGTTGCAGGTGCTGAAATAATTACTTTTTTTGCCCCAGCATTAATATGTTTTTTTGCATCAGCAGCCTTAGTGAAAATTCCGGTGGATTCAACTACTACATCAACGCCCAATTTACCCCAAGGAATATTTGCGGGGTCACGTTCAGCGCTCACTGCAATAGTTTTACCGGCCACCGTAATCGAGTTTTCTGTGTGAGTTACTGGATACTTTAATCTTCCCAAAATTGAGTCATACTTAAGTAGATGTGCCAACGTGGCATTGTCGGTTAAATCATTGATTCCTACAATTTCAAAATCTGCGCCTGATTCTAAAGAGGCTCTTAGAAAATTTCTGCCGATTCTTCCAAACCCGTTAACACCAACTTTTATCATAAATTTCCTCGCTTGAAATTTTAAATATCATAATGAAAATCACTACTTTGTGAGATGGGACAATCTTACCATTTGGTTATTAAAGTTAATTCAATAAATCGGGGCTAATGCTTGCTTCGGTATCGGGTACGCCTAATTCTCGGGCTCTCTTATCTGCCATCGCAAGCAATCTCCTAATGCGTCCAGCAATTGCATCCTTAGTCATCGGCGGTGTTGCTAATGAACCAAGTTCTTCAAGACTTGCTTGGCCATGATTGACTCTAAGTTCGCCTGCCTCTTTTAGATGTTCTGGAATTTCAGCTCCAAGAATTTCCATTGCTCGCTGAACTCTTGCAGATGCAGCCACTGCAGCTCTAGCTGATCGACGAAGGTTTGCATCATCAAAGTTTGCTAATCGATTAGCAGTTGCACGAACCTCTCTTCGCATTCTGCGCTCTTCCCAAGCCAATACTGTTTCATGTGCACCAAGTCTTGTCAGCAGTGCTCCAATCGCATCTCCATCTCTAATCACAACACGATCAACACTTCTGACTTCCCGCGCTTTAGCAGTAATTCCTAACCTTCGAGCTGCTCCAACTAGAGCCAATGCTGCCTCTGGTCCTGGACAAGTAATCTCTAACGCCGAAGATCTACCGGGTTCGGTGAGTGAACCATGAGCTAAAAATGCACCACGCCATGCAGCCTCAGAATCACATATCGCAGCAGAAACCACTTGTGGTGGCAGTCCGCGAATTGGTCGATTATTAGCATCTACTAAACCAGTTTGGCGGGCCAGTGCATCACCATCTGCAAGGACACGAACAATGTAGCGACTTCCTTTTCGAATGCCACTTGAGGAGACCACAGATAATTCACTTTCGTGACCAAATACTTCTGAAATGTCTTTTCTTAGTCGACGTGCGCTTTGGGCGGTATCTAGTTCCACTTCGATAATAATTTTTCCAGCTGCAATATGCAAACCGCCAGCAAATCTAAGCAGGGCAGAGACTTCAGCTTTGCGGCAACATGGTTTAGTTATAGAGAGTCGTCCTAACTCATCTTTAACTGCTTCTGTCATTGCCATTTTTGCTCCTTCAAATATTGATGGGGTTATCTAAGCAGGTATTAGCCAAAAATGTGGGTGAAAGCGGAAATTAATTTATCCCTATCATGGTGGAAATTTTGCTTGTCATCTGCTAAGTCAAATGCAACAACCTTGCCACCGCACCTTTCGACTAGATCCACAAAACCAGGTTCTTTGCCATTAACTGAGTTGTCAATTAGTGCCACATCAATTTTAAGGTTTGGAACATGATCTAGTACCAACTGCAAATGGGCCTCAAGAGAAAACCCTGCGAACTCATCAGAGGTTGTTTTATCAGGAAGATTGAATATCATAATTTTTTTAGCAGAACTTGACTGAATTTGATCGGCCTGCTCCGCCAATAACAAATGTGGCATAACACTTGATAGCCATGAGCCCGGTCCAAAAGTTATCCAATCAGCATCAGCTATTGCGGTAAGTGCCTGAGGAGTTGCTTTCGGTTTATTTGGAATTAACCGAAGTTCATTTACCTTTCCGGTCGCAGCTGCAACTTGAATCTGTCCTCTCACCGAGGTTGTTTTTTGATTATTTGTAAACTCCCCTTCAATATCCAAAGGTTCTAGTGCCATCGGCAAAACTCTGCCCACAACTTTAAGCAATTGCCCGACCCGCTCTAGTCCTTGAACTGGGTCATGATCTCGATCCCAAAGTGCAGTAAGCAGAAGATTGCCAACTGCATGATTATCCATTGGGCCTGAACTAGTAAACCGGTATTGCATTATTTCAGCCCACCCTCGGCCCCACTCATCATCCGCGCAAAGTGCTGCTAAAGCCATCCGTAAATCACCGGGAGGTAGTGAATTAAACTCTTCCCGCAATCTGCCAGAAGATCCACCGTTATCTGCAACAGTTACGACTGCCGTCACTTGGGTTGTTAAGGTACGCATTGCCGCCAAAGTGGCAGCTAATCCATGACCACCACCTAAGCAAACCACTTTAGGATTCACACTCATCTAAATTTCTCGGCCCAGATCTCGATGAATGGCATGAGTTTCAATTTTATATTTAGAAAGCACTTTTCCCATGGAAAGCTTAGAAACGAGCTCTTCTGTAATCGCTACAGATCTGTGTTTTCCGCCAGTGCAACCGATTGCTAAGGTTAAGAATTTTCTTCCCTCTGATATAAAACCTAATGCCATGGTTTCGAACAATGATTGATATTTTTCGAGAAACTCTTTCACATTTGCACTTTTCAAAACCTCATCGCTAACCGCTTTATCTTTACCAGTTAATGGCCGCAATTCTGGAATCCAATGGGGGTTGGCTATGAATCTGCAGTCCATAACCAAATCTGCATCCACTGGAATTCCATACTTATAACCGAATGAAAGTATGTTTACTCTTAGATCAGATTCTGATTCTTCATGAAAATAATCATTGATCTTCTTTTCTAGCTGATGAATATTTAGTGCGGATGAATCAATAACGATATCTGCAGAATCTCTTACTTCTCGAAGGCGCTCACGCTCCTTCGTAATTCCATCAAGGATTCGCTCAGCACCTTGTAATGGGTGAGGTCTCCTGGTGGATTCAAAACGACGCACTAATGCATCATCTGCAGCATCAACGAACAAGATCTTTCTAGAAACTCCTTGATCGGCCAACTCAGCTAAAGATTTTGTTAAATCATCAAAAAAAGCTCGTCCACGAACATCTATGACTACGGCTACTTTCTTGACAGAGACGTTTACTAATTCAATTAAATTCCCAAGTAGTGCCGGTGGTAAATTATCAACAACATACCAACCAAGGTCCTCTAAGGTATGAGCCACAGTTGATCTGCCAGCACCACTCATGCCGGTAATGACTAGTATCTCAGTATCGCCTTTCATGGCAATATCTTGCTACATCTGTCAAGCATCTAAAATTTCACCGGTCTGAACATCGACTTTACTAGAAATTTGGCCACTGGTTAGTTGGTCATAAATTAAATTTGCCATTTTTTCGCCAATACCGGGCACGCTCGCAATTTCCTGCAAGCTGGCAGCTCTTAATGCACTAACTGATCCAAAATGAGTAAGTAGAGATTTTCTGCGGATTTCACCTAATCCTGAAATTTCATCTAGCAAAGATTCCAACATAACTTTTGATCTCTTACTTCTGTGGAAATTAATTGCAAATCGATGGGCTTCATCTCTAACTTTTTGTAATAGGTATAAGGCTTCACTGTGTCTTGGAAAAATTATTGGTTCACTATTGTGGGGTAACCAAACCTCTTCTAATCTCTTAGCCAATCCGCAGAGTGCAACATCAGTTATACCTAACTCCGAAAGTGCTTTTGCGGCGGCATTAACCTGGCCCTTGCCACCATCCACAACTACTAATTGGGGCGGGTAGGCAAATTTGGGCCTGCTTGCGCCAGCTGCGGTTGCCTCTGAGATGTCAATATCTTTCTCTTCTAAGTACCGCTTAAATCTACGAGTGATGACATGATGCATAGCGCGAGTATCATCAAAATTAGCATCATCAGATATGGAAAATCTCCGGTAATCACTCTTTTTAGGCTGCCCATCTTCAAAAACAACCATTGATGCCACCATGCTTGTTCCTTGAATATTAGATATATCAAAGCATTCAATCCGTAGCGGTAGTTCAGCTAATTCAAGTTGTTCGGCAATCTGCGCTAATGCGCTCCCGCTCACTGCAGCATCGTTGGCCCGTTTGCTTAAATATTGAATTAAGGCTTGATTAGCATTGCGCTTAACCATCTGTACTAAATCGAATTTTTCACCACGCATTGGCTGGATGATTGAAACATTTTTACCTCGTTTGGTTCCCAACCACTCCTCTAACAGTTTGGAATCTGATGGCAAGTTATCTACAAGAATTTCAGCTGGCGGTGTATTTTCGGCATAGATTTTTCCAACTGTTGCAGAGATGATTGACTCGTCTTCTAATAGATTTCCTCTATCGACTATCCAAGATCTTGAGCCCGTTATTCGACCAGCAGTTACTATAAATTGCGATAAAGCAGCATGCGTAATCTCTTCATGGATTGCCAACACATCCGCATCCAGTTTTTCATTTAGGAATCTATCTGTGGATTCAAAAGCTTTATTTATTGCTTCCAGTTGATCTCTTAATTTGGCCGCCTTCTCATACTCTTGTGCCTGGGAAGCAGCCTGCATCTCTTTTTCGACCCTGACTGATATTTCTTCTGGTGATTTTTCCAGGAATGTTACTAAGTTATTCGCTAAGGCCTTATGATCTTTTTCGCTAATCCATTCAACGCAAGGCGCGGCGCATCGCCCAATATCTCCAAGCAGGCATTGACGCTTATTGCGTTTGGCAGATTGGAAATTTGATTCAGTGCATGTTCGAACGGGATAAATCTTTATCAATGTTTCAAAGGTGCTTCTTAGTGCCCATGCATGCGAATATGGCCCGAAGTATTTTACTCCAGATATTTTCTTTGAGCGTGAAATAAATAATCTTGGAAATTGAGACTCCATGTCAATCGCTAGATAAGGATAAGACTTATCATCTTTAAATTGAACATTAAAATCTGGACTATATTGCTTTATCCAAGTGAATTCTAACTGAAGAGCTTCTACTTCGGAGTTAACAACTGTCCAATCAACCCGGACTGCAGTCTTCATCATTTTTCGTGTTTTGATCTGCAAATTACTACCGAAGTACGAGTTAAGTCGATTCTTAATATTCTTGGCTTTACCAACGTAAATTACTTTGTCATCCTTGTCAAAGAATCGATACACACCAGGATCACTCGGCAAGTTTGTTGGGCGATAACTCTTTGGATCACTCATAAGTTACTTCTTAAGCGCGCTAGCTAGAAACTTTCCGGTGTAACTTTTTTGATTTTTAACAATTTCTTCTGGACGTCCTTCGGCCACCACTAAACCTCCACCAGAACCACCTTCTGGCCCAAGATCAATAACCCAATCTGCACATTTTATGACATCCAAATTATGTTCAATCACAATCACAGTATTTCCAGTATCTACCAATCTATTTAAGACTAAGAGAAGTTTCCGCACATCTTCGAAATGTAGGCCGGTAGTTGGTTCATCCAGTACGTAAATAGTTCGACCCGTAGATCGGCGCTGTAATTCTGTTGCTAGCTTAACTCGCTGAGCCTCTCCTCCAGAGAGTGTTGGCGCAGACTGGCCTAATCTGACATATCCAAGGCCCACATCGCACAAAGTGTTTAGAAATCTAGCTATTGCTGGAACTGATTCAAAGAATTTAGAAGCTTCTTCAATCGGCATATCTAAAACTTGCGCAATAGTTTTTCCTTTGTAGTGAACTTCCAATGTTTCACGGTTATACCGTGCACCATGACACACTTCACAAGGAACATAAACATCTGGGAGGAAATTCATCTCGATTGTGATGGTTCCATCGCCAGAGCAATTTTCGCACCGGCCACCTTTTACATTGAAGGAGAAACGACCTTGTTGATAACCTCTAACTTTGGCTTCGCTTGTTTCCGCGAATAAAGCCCGTACCTTGTCAAACACACCCGTGTAAGTGGCTGGGTTTGAACGTGGAGTTCGGCCAATAGGAGATTGATCTACGTGAACAACTTTATCCAACTGATCCAGACCTGTAATCGTTCTATGGCGCCCAGGAACAATTCTTGCTCCATTTAATTTATTTGCTAAAACAGAATACAAAATATCGTTAACCAGAGTTGATTTACCTGATCCGCTTACGCCAGTAACTGCAACAAATGCAGCTAATGGGAAGGTTACGTCAATGTTCTGTAGATTATTTTCCTTTGCATCTTTCACAGTTAATGACTTTTTCATATCAATATCTCTGCGTTTTTTAGGAATTGCAATAACTGATTTTCCTGATAAATAGGCGCCAGTAATAGAATCTTTGCTGGCAATTAGGTCTTCATAACTGCCGGATGAAACCACTCTGCCGCCGTGCTCGCCCGCCCCTGGACCTATGTCTACAATCCAATCTGCAGTTCGGATTGTGTCTTCGTCATGCTCAACAACGATTAAGGTGTTTCCTAAATCGCGCAATCTGGTTAAAGTATCAATTAATTTTCGGTTATCACGTTGATGCAATCCAATACTTGGTTCATCGAGTACATATAAAACTCCTGTTAAACCTGAACCAATTTGTGTTGCAAGGCGAATTCTCTGTGCTTCACCCCCAGATAGCGTTGCAGCAGGTCTTGCTAAAGATAAATAATCTAATCCAACATCCAGCAAAAACCCTAAGCGAGCATGTACCTCTTTAAGAACTCGTTCAGCGATCTTTTTCTCGCGCGCAGAAAGGGAAATATTGTTTAGGAAAACTGCACATTCTGCTATTGAGTATTCACAGATCTGTGCAATATTTTTCCCACCCAAAGTCACGGCAAGTACTTCAGGTTTCAATCTGCTCCCCTTGCAAGAAGGGCAGGGGGTTTCACGCATATAAGCTTCATATTTATCGCGACTGTAATCACTATCTGTTTCAGAATGTCGACGATGTATAAAGGGAACTACCCCTTCAAAACCAGTTGAATAATTTCTTACCCTTCCATAGCGGTTTTTATACTTAACATGCACTTCATAATCCCAGCCATGCAAAATTGCATCTCTACTTTTAGGAGAAAGTTTCTTCCATGGAACATCCAGTGAAAATTTCAAATCTCCGGCAAGGCCTTCCAGCAATCTTAAAAAATACTCAGCAGATTGCCCGCCAGACCAAGGAGCTATAGCGCCATCATAAATTGAAATTGAATCATCTGGAATCAATAATTGCTCATCTACTTCAAGTTTTGTTCCGATACCTGTGCACTCTGGGCATGCCCCAAATGGAGAATTGAAGGAAAATGATCTTGGCTCTAACTCCTCAAAAGATATCTCACAATCATGGCAAGCCATATGTTCACTAAAGGATTTTTCCTTATCAGGTGAACCTTTTTTAGCATCAACAAAATCTAAAATTACCAAACCACTGGCAAGCTTTAAGGCAGTCTCAATCGAGTCAGTAATTCGCGATTTACTCTCCGACTTCACAGTCAAACGATCAACCACAACCTCTATTGTGTGCTTTTCCTGTTTTTTTAGTTTAGGCACTTCAGCAATTTGATATGTGGTGCCATCAACTCTAACTCGGGAGTAGCCTTGCGTAATAAAATCTTTGAATAAATCTAAGAATTCACCTTTTCGGGCACGAATAACTGGTGCTAAAACCTGAAATTTAAGGCCTTCCTGCATCTGCAATATTTGATCAACAATATTTTGAGGTGTTTGTTTTGCAATCGCTTTGCCGCACTTTGGGCAGTGCGGTTTACCCGCCCTAGCAAACAATAATCTTAGATAATCATAAACTTCTGTAATGGTGCCAACGGTAGATCTAGGATTTCTATTTGTGGATTTTTGATCAATCGATACAGCAGGAGATAATCCTTCAATGAAATCTACATCTGGCTTATCCATCTGCCCCAAAAATTGTCGAGCGTAAGCCGAAAGCGATTCAACATATCTGCGTTGGCCCTCGGCAAATATCGTGTCAAATGCTAAAGAAGATTTTCCTGAGCCAGACAACCCTGTAAAAACGATCAGGGAATTTCGTGGCATGTCTAACGAAACATCCTTTAAGTTATGCTCTCGGGCGCCACGAACTATTAAGCGATCGTTCATTAATTACCCGCCTCTTGCATTCCCTTTAACTCTCTCTTTAATTCTCTAATTTCATCTCTTAATCTGGCCGCTAATTCGAAACTTAACTCCGATGCTGCCAATTTCATTTGATCAGTAAGTGATTCAATCAAAGCCACTAGTTCTTGGCGTGGCAAGGAGTGCGCAGTCTTACTATGAACCCCACTAGTAAATCCGATTTTCTTTGTTTTGGCGGCTAAATCATCTGTGTCATCCGCCTCTTTTGCGATTAAATCTGTGATGTCCGCAATTTTCTTGCGTAATGGGGTTGGATCAATTCCGCGTTCCTTGTTATAGGCAACCTGTTTGGCGCGCCGCCTATTGGTTTCATCTATGGCATTACTCATTGATTTTGTCATATTGTCGGCATACATATGCACCTCGCCGGATACATTTCGAGCTGCGCGACCAATAGTTTGAATAAGAGATGTTGTCGATCTTAGAAACCCTTCTTTATCCGCATCTAAAATAGCCACCAAGGACACTTCGGGTAAATCTAAACCTTCACGTAAAAGATTGATGCCGATTAGTACATCATATTCACCAGTTCTAAGTTCTCTGAGTAATTCAACTCTTCTCAAGGTATCAACTTCTGAATGCAAATATCTAACCTTCACGCCTAGCCCCAGCATGTAGTCGGTGAGTTCTTCCGACATTTTTTTAGTTAGCGTTGTCACTAAAACCCGCTCATTACGTTCAGCGCGCAATTTAATTTCTTGTATTAAATCATCGATCTGGCCTTTGATTGGCTTAACAACGATTTTTGGATCGACCAACCCAGTTGGACGAATTACTTGTTCTACAACATCATTGTTGGTTTTTTCTAATTCATACTTGCCAGGCGTGGCTGACAAATAAACCTTCTGGCCGCATCTTTCTAGGAACTCAGCAAACTTCAGTGGGCGATTGTCCATGGCACTTGGCAATCTAAAACCGTGTTCCACAAGTGTTCGTTTTCGAGCGGCATCACCTTCGTGCATGGCTCCTATTTGGGGAACTGTCACATGAGACTCATCGATTACTACTAGAAAATCCTCAGGGAAATAATCCAAAAGGCAATTAGGCGCAGATCCTTGCTCTCGTCCATCTAGATGTCTTGAATAGTTTTCGATTCCAGAACAGAAGCCCAATTGGCGCATCATTTCTATATCAAAAGTGGTGCGCATCTTAATTCTCTGCGCTTCAAGCAATTTCCCAGATCTTTCAAACTCATCTACACGTTTTTCAAGCTCTGCCTCTATCTGCATAATTGCCCGTTCCATTGTTTCCGGGCCGGCTGCATAGTGAGTTGCTGGAAATACATACATTTCAGTCTCGTCCCTAACTATTTCTCCTGTTAAAGGATGCAGGGTCATAATTTTCTCGATTTCATCGCCGAACATTTCAATTCGCAACGCAAGCTCTTCGTACATAGGAATGATCTCTATTGTGTCCCCTCTAACGCGAAATGTTCCACGTTCAAATGCAATATCGTTTCGCTTGTATTGAATGTCAACAAATTTTCGCAGCAGCGTATTGCGATCAATTGAATCTCCGATCTTCAGTTTCACCATACGATCTATATATTCCTGAGGTGTTCCCAAGCCATAGATACAGGAAACAGTGGCAACTACGATTACATCACGCCTAGTAAGTAATGAGTTTGTTGCAGAGTGTCTTAAACGTTCAACTTCATCGTTAACGGAGGAATCTTTCTCAATAAATGTGTCAGTTTGCGGTACATATGCCTCTGGTTGGTAATAGTCATAGTATGAAACAAAATATTCAACTGCATTATTTGGAAGTAACTCCCTAAACTCATTGGCTAGTTGGGCTGCCAAAGTTTTATTTGGAGCGATAACAAGAGTTGGTCTCTGGACTTGTTCAATCATCCAAGCTGTAGTTGCTGATTTTCCAGTTCCCGTTGCTCCCAGTAAAACTATGTCTCTTTCATTCTTAGCCAAGCGATCAACTAGTTCAGCAATCGCAGCTGGTTGATCGCCAGCGGGCACATATTCACTTACAACCCGAAAAGGTTCCACGCGACGGGTTAAGTCAGAGATTGGTCTCATGATTTATTCTGGTTTTTAAGCTGAAGAAGCTCCCAAACTTTCTCTACATCAGACAATAACTCATCTCGACCATTATCGTTCTTGATTATCGAATCCGCAATTTCCTCACGCTGCATATCATTTGATTGAGCTTTGAGTCGCTGCATTATTTGAGTCAAAGTCATACCACGCTTGAGAAGTCGCTCAATTCTTACCTCTTCCGAAGCGGAAACTGTAATTACATGATCAAATTTGTAGTCATGAGTTGACTCAACCAATAATGGAATTTGATTAATTACAATTGAATCACTTTTGGCTGATTCGACAATATTTGCGAAAGCTTTTCTGATCAATGGGTGGGTTATCTGTTCTAACTGCCTGCGTTTAGATGGATCTTTGAACACTAACTCGGCTAATGCCGCTCTATTCAAATCGCCATTTTTTAAAACTTCGTCACCAAATGCTGCAACTATTTGATCAAATCCTGTTGTGCCACGTTCTACAACATCTCGCGCAAGTTGATCAGAGTCGGTAACAATGGCTCCTAGTTCTTCAAATATTTGGCCAACAGTAGATTTTCCAGAACCGATTCCCCCGGTTAACGCCACGACTAACATGAGTTAAACCCTACACAATAAAAAAATGGCCCCAGATTTCTGAGGCCATAATTAATAATTTCTTACTCAGCAGCAGGAGCGGCGGCGTCGGCAGCTTTCGCCTCTGCTTTTTGCTTCTTGTGAGCCATAAAGCGAGATTGAGCTTCGGCGTATTGACGCTCCCACTCTTCGCGCTGACTTTCATATCCTGGTTTCCATTCTTGAGTTTCAGGATCAAAACCTTCTGGATATATGAACTTGCCCTCAGCATCATAACGAGCTGGCATTCCATACTGAGTTGGGTCGAATGCTTCAACCTCAACTTCTTGTCCCTCATTAGCTTGCTTTAATGAAAGTGAAATGCGGCGACGCTCAAGATCAATATCAATTATTTTTACAAATAACTTATCTCCAACTTGAACTACCTGCTCTGGTATTTCAACATGACGCTCTGCTAATTCTGAGATATGTACCAAACCTTCAATACCTTCAAATACTTTTATGAAAGCACCGAATGGAACTAACTTAGTTACCTCACCAGGCACAACTTGATTGATTGTGTGGGTACGAGCAAATGCCTGCCATGGATCCTCTTGGGTTGCCTTAAGAGATAACGAAACTCTCTCTCTTTCAAAATCTACTTCTAGAACTTCGACAGTAACCTCATCGCCAACTTCTACAACTTCAGATGGATGGTCAATATGTTTCCAAGAAAGCTCTGAAACGTGCACCAAGCCATCAACACCACCAAGATCAACAAATGCGCCAAAGTTTACGATTGAGGAGATAACTCCAGATCGAACCTGACCTTTTTGAAGTTGGTTTAAGAAAGTGGTGCGTGAAGCAGATTGAGATTGCTCAAGGAATGCTCTACGAGATAACACCACGTTGTTGCGATTCTTATCTAGCTCGATAATTCGACATTCAACCTGTTGTCCGATGTATGGCGTTAGGTCTCGGACTCTTCGCATTTCGACCAAAGATGCTGGCAAGAATCCACGTAGTCCAATATCAACTATTAGTCCGCCCTTAACTACTTCGATTACAGTTCCGGTTACAACCTCATCACGTTCTTTCTTGCCTTCAACATCTCCCCATGCCTGTTCATACTGTGCACGTTTTTTGGAAAGTATTAGACGTCCTTCTTTATCTTCCTTTTGAAGAACTAGTGCCTCAACTCGGTCGCCAACTTTAACTAATTCACTTGGATCCACATCATGTCGGATTGATAATTCACGAGATGGAATAACACCTTCTGTTTTGTAACCAATATCCAATAAAACTTCTTCGCGATCGATTTGAACAACTATTCCAGAAACTAAGTCTCCGTCGTTAAAATTCTTGATTGTGCCTTCAATAGCGGCTAAAAAATCTTCGGCAGTTCCAATATCGTTTACAGCAATTTGAGAAGGGGTCATTAGATAGGTGTACTCCGGGGGTAAATCAACTAGTAGGGACAGGGACGGGCAAGGTTACTTTCGAATAGACAGTAGGGTCAAACTGGTGATGACTAGACTGAGCCAATGAGTAGATATTCCCAGGTTTTGAGTAATAAATCGGGCCAATACCTGCTAATTAGTTCTTTTCCGGCTCGAATGGCCTACGGAATGATCTCATTGAGTATTTTTTTTAAAGTTCAACAAACCACTGGATCGATCGCGATTGCAGGACTTGCTACAGGCATTAATGGCATTACAGGCGCAACAACTGCAGGCCTTCGAGGCACATTGATAGATAAATTTGGAATGAAAATTCCGTTGAGAGTTTTTGCACCTAGCTATGCTGTTTTAATCCTTTTGTTTTCTATTGGTAATTCAAGCACCCAACTGGTTCTTTTTGCCGGAATTTTGGGTTTCTCAGCTCCCCCAATTAATTTATCAATTCGTCCACTTTGGAAAGTAACAGTACCTAAGGATCAAATTAGAACTGCATACGCAATTGACACCGCAGTTATGAACTCAGTTGGAGTCTTTGGACCGCTAGCGGCCACAACAGTTGCATTGAACTACTCTCCAGAATTAGCTTTACGGATTTGCGCAGCTCTCATTTTTATCGGCGGAGCCGCTCTTTCACTTTCACCGCAATTAAAAAGGTGGACACCTGAGAAGAAATCATCGAAAGATCTTGCGGTCTGGCGAACACCAGCTATGCAGTTACTAATGCTTGAGGGTGTATTTATCGGGTTAGGCTGGGGCGCCTTTGATATTGCAGTACCTGCATTTACTACTCTAGAAAATATTCCACACAGAACTGGAATTCTTTTTGCCATTATGGCGGCTGGAAATGTTATTGGTGGCCTTGTAGCAGGGATGGTTTCGAAAAAAACTTCATCCTTTACAGCATTCAAACGGATTTATCTCTTTTGGTTCATTTTCTCACTGCCGCTGGCTTTTACATATCCAGATTGGTCCATGATGATCGTGACCGCAACCATGAGTTTAATGTCAGGTGGTTTACAAGTTTTTTACTTAGAAATTAGTGAAGCTGTTAGACCGAAAGGAACTGCGGTTGCAGCATTAGGTTGGTTATGGACTGTAGAGGGTACATTTGCTTCGTTAGGCGCAGCACTTGGCGGATTTATCTCTGAACACTACTCGCCTAGATATTGCTTGGCGCTGACAACAATTTGTGTCGGAATTGGATATTTAATTATGCGTGGTGGAGCCAGCTTACTAAAAGCTGCTGATCGTATTCCAACAGAAGAGGAAGATACTGAAGCATTAGAGGCGAATTTAGATACAAATAAATAAATTAATGCGCAGCTAAGTCCCAGCTCTTTCCCACACCAATATTGACGTCAAGTGGGACATTAAGTTTATAAGCAGTAGACATTTGCTCTTTAACAATCTTAGAAAGTATTTCGTGCTCACCTGGGGAAACTTCTAGAATTAATTCATCATGGACTTGCAGCAACAATCTACTTTTTAGATTCTCCGATTTAATTTTAGTGTCAACTTTTAACATTGCGATCTTTATAATGTCTGCGGCTGAACCCTGGATTGGTGCATTTAACGCTGCTCGTTCTGCTATTTCCCTGCGCTGCCTATTTTCATGATTTAGATCTGGTAAGTACCTTCTTCTGCCTAAAATTGTTTCGGTATATCCAAGCTCACGCGCCTGCTCAACAACTGTCTTTAAATAATCCCTAATTCCGCCGAATCTTTCAAAATACTTACCCATTAGATCGCTTGCTGACGCGGGGTCGATATCTAGCTGCTGAGCTAGTCCGAATGAAGACAACCCATAAGCTAGCCCGTAAGACATCGCCTTAATTGTTCTGCGCATTTCTGAATCAACATCGCTCTTTTCAACATTAAAAACTTGGGCCGCAACTGTGGAATGTAAGTCCTCTCCAGACTCAAAAGCTGCGATCAAACCCTTATCATCAGATAAATGCGCCATTATTCGCATCTCTATTTGACTGTAATCTGCAGTCAATAAATCCAAGAACGGTTTTTGAGCTATAAAACTATCCCTAATTTTTCGTCCTTCCTCGGTCCGAATCGGAATATTCTGCAAATTTGGTTCGGTTGATGACAATCTTCCCGTTGCTGCCACAGTTTGCTGAAAGTTTGTATGGATCCTGCCATCATCTTCGACTGCACTTATCAGTCCATCAATAGTGGTCATTAACTTGCTAGTTTCTCGAATTCTTAATAAGTGCTTTAGTAAAGGATGCTTAGTTTTCCCAGCAAGCCACTCCAAACTTTCAGCATCTGTGGTGAATCCAGTTTTAATTTTCTTTGTCTTAGGAAGTTTCAACTCGTCAAATAAAACAACCTGTAGCTGCTTAGGCGAGCCCACATTGAACTCATGACCTGCTTCTTTATGCGCCATGGAGGTTTCATCAGCCACAATTTTTGTGAAATGTGCTGATAATTGATTCAATTTTGATCGGTCTACCGCTATCCCTATCGCTTCAATCTGGGACAGTAAAAGCAAGGTAGGTTGCTCTAAATCCTCATACAAACTAGCCATACCCTTGGATGAAACCTCGTTGCTTAACTCTCTTTGTAAAGCAAATATCCAAGCTGCCTGCTTAGGATCAAATTGCGAGAAGAGTTCCTGAGAATTAGATCCTTCACCTAAAATTCTTTCAGCAAGATCAATTAAACTTAAATTTCTACTTCCAGGATTACAAAGGTAAGCCAGTAATTCAATATCGGACTTTAACCCAGACAATCCCAGGTTTTTCAAAATTGCTTTAGCTGAATGTAAATATTTTGGTAGTTGAGGTTTAGAAATCCAATCACCAATTTTATTATCTGGTACGTAGTAAACTTCAGTACTACTTATTGCTACCGAGTAACCACGTAATTTTTCTTCCTCGTAGTCAAAAGCAATTGCAATTGGTTGGGTATATTTTTCAAGCAGTTTATTTAATTCCTCAGCAGTAATTTCTGAAACTTTTACCGTCACTACATGCGCCACTTCATCCCCTGCCTGCGGCAGAGATTTAAGTCTTTCCTTCAAAGCGCGAATCTCCATTTTTTCAAAGAATTTATTCATTAAATTAGAATCAAATCCAAACCAACTTAAATCTTCAATTTGAACTTTCAAATCTAGATTATCTAGTAATTGCGTAAGTTCGCGATTTAATTTAATGACCTCAACATTTGCTCTTAGTGAATCCCCCACTTTGCCACCAATCTCTGCGGCACTAGCAAGCAATTTCTCTAAATTTCCATAATCAGAAATCCATTTTGTTGCAGTTTTTTCACCAACACCTGGCACTGATGGCAAATTATCACTTGGATCTCCGCGTAGTGCAGCGAAATCTGGATATTGCAAAGGTGATAGTCCATATTTTTCTACTACTGCTTCAGGCGTCATTCTTGACATCTCAGTCACCCCTTTTTTGGGATATAGGACTGTAGTTTTTAAATTTACAAGCTGAAAGGAATCTCTGTCACCGGAACAAATCAAAACTTCATAACCTTTTTCTTCAGCTGATTTTGCAAATGTAGCGATAATGTCATCAGCTTCATAACCTTCTAATTCAAAATGTTTAATGCCGAAACAGTCAATCATTTCAGTTATGAATGACATCTGGGATCTAAATTCATCAGGAGTCGAAGCACGATTGGCTTTGTAATCTGGGAATATCTTGGTTCGAAATGTTTTCCTTGAAACATCAAAAGCAACTGCAATATGTGAAGGTTTCTCTTCCTTAATTAGATTAATTAACATTGAAGCGAACCCATATATTGCATTAGTTGGTTGCCCAGTTGAGGTTTTAAAGTTTTCTGCCGGTAAAGCGAAAAAGGCTCGATATGCCATCGAATGGCCATCAATTAACAATAATCGCTTATGTTCGGCACTCATATTGGGATTCTAATTGGCATCTCAGGTTAAACTTGATCATATGACCGATTATTTGGAATTGATTCGCCAGCGAGGATCTGGTGCCCTCGACAAGAAGATGGGCATTGAAATAATCGAGGCCTCGCCAAGCAGACTTGTTGGAACTATGCCGGTCGAAGGAAATACACAGCCAATTGGATTACTGCATGGCGGTGCAAATGTAGTTCTTGCAGAAAGTCTAGGTTCCATTGGAACGCAACTTCACGCCGGCCCCAATCGTAGAATTGTTGGCGTCGACATAAATGCCACACACCATAAATCAGCAACATCAGGAATTGTCACTGCGATTGCAACTGCAGTCACTCTTGGAAAAACTTTGTGCTGTTACGAGGTAGAAATAACAAATGAAAAAGGTGAGCGCACTTGTAGCGCACGAATTACCTGCTTGATACTGGCCGAAAGGTAACTATCTATCAGGGGCTGACTCTGGCGAGATAACTGCTTGAGCAACCTGCTTCATTGAAATTCGACGGTCCATGGCAGTTTTTTGGATCCAGCTAAAACTTTCAGGTTCTGTTAATCCCATAGCTTTCATCAATATACCTTTAGCTCTATCGATAATCTTGCGAGTTTCTAATCTTTCATACAAATCCGCAACTTCATCCTCCAAACTTTTCATTTGACGATGTCTACTAATTGCAATTTCTATCGCTGGTACTAAATCAGAAATTGAAAATGGCTTAACTACATAAGCCATTACACCTGCGTCTCGTGCGCGTTCAACAAGCTCTCGCTGACTAAAAGCAGTCAACATAAGCACCGGGGCGAGAGTGATAATCTGTTCTGCAGCAGTTATCCCATCCATCTCTGGCATTTTTACATCTAAAATCGCTAAATCAGGTTTAAATTTCTTGGCTAACTCGATTGCCACTGCACCATTTTCAGCTTGTGCAACTACTTCATAACCAGATTCAGTTAGCATCTCAACAAGATCTAGGCGAATGATAGTTTCATCTTCGGCAACTAGAATTCTTATTTTTTTATTGTCTGTCTTCATGTGCCTCGAGTCGGATTCGAACCGACACTATACGGTTTTTGAGACCGTCCTCTCTACCGTTGGAGTACCGAGGCGAATTACCGTATTAGTTTATAGTGGATATCTTTTAATACTAAATTACTTGCGATAAGCAGGCGCGACGCCACCAACAGCATCACCAATTTTATGAACTCTCATAGCATTTATTGATCCAGGAATACCTGGCGGGGATCCAGCAACAATTAACACCAGATCGCCAAGGTTTACTCGCTTGGAATTAATCAAAATAGTATCAACCTGCATAACCATTTCATCGGTGTGGTTAACAACCGGCGTTAACAATGACTCTACTCCCCAAGAAAGGGCTAAACGGTTATATGTTCCAGTATCAGGGGTTAAAGCCAGCATTGGAATTGGTGAACGCAATCTGGACATGCGTCTTGCTGAATCCCCACTTTGAGTGAACGCAACCAAATATTTTGCGCCAACGGTTAAGCCAACCTCAGTTGCAGCTTTTGTAATCGCGCCGCCTTTTGTAGCTGGTGAGTGCTTCAATGGCGGGATTTGATCTAATGCAATCTCTTCTGTTCTTTCAATTATGCGGGCCATAATTTTTACAGACTCAATTGGAAATTCACCAACACTGGTTTCACCTGAGAGCATTAATGCATCGGCACCATCCAAAACTGCATTTGCGCAATCTGTTGCTTCAGCGCGGGTTGGTTGAGAATTACTGATCATGGAATCAAGCATTTGCGTCGCCACAATTACTGGTTTAGCAGATTCACGAGCCATAGTTATGCAACGTTTTTGTACCATCGGCACATCTTCAATTGGCAATTCAACGCCTAGATCACCACGAGCAACCATAATGCCATCAAATGCATCAACAATTTCCTGCAGATTAGCAACTGCTTGTGGTTTTTCGATTTTTGCAATTACTGGAATTCGAATTCCAACTTCATCCATAATCTTATGAACATCTTTCACATCACTTGCGTTACGTACGAAGGAAAGTGCTATAAAGTCTGCCCCTGCTTTTAAGCCCCACCTTAAATCTGCAACATCTTTCTCAGACATTGCAGGCACAGACACTGCCACACCAGGCAGATTCAATCCCTTGTTATTACTAACAGCTCCTGGATGAATGACTTTGGTTACAACTTCACTCCCATTTACTTCAGATACTTCGACAGTTACTTTGCCATCATCAATCATTATTTTGTCACCAATTTTGCAATCACCAGGTAAACCTTTATAGGTTGTACTAACTCGATCTTTTGTACCTTCAATATCTTCAGTAGTGATTGTAAATTTGTCGCCCCTGGCTAAATCATGTGGACCATTTTTAAATCTTCCTAGCCTTATTTTTGGGCCCTGTAAATCAACTAATATTGCAACCGCTTTTTTAGACTTTTTTGCAACTTCTCGAACATTATTTAATCGCTTTTGATGTTCTTCATACCCACCATGTGAAAGATTTAATCTGGCCATATTCATGCCAGCATCTATAAGCTCGGTAATTTTCTCGACCGATTCAACAGCAGGTCCAATAGTGCATACAATTTTCGCGCGACGCATGTGAAAAACCTTAAACCATCAAAGGGCGTGCTGTTGGTTCAACTGGGTAAGGCAACTGCGTGTTTCCGGTTAAGTACTTATCTATCGCTGCTGCAGCACTGCGCCCCTCGGCAATTGCCCAAACGATCAAAGATTGACCCCGCCCAGCATCTCCACACACAAAGACTCCATCACTGCCAGTTGCGTAATCATGATCACGAATGATGTTCCCTTTTTCATCAATTTTAACTTCAAGCTGATCAAGCAATACATTCTTTTCTGGACCCGTGAAACCAAGTGCCAGAAATACCAAGTCAGCGGGAATTTCTTTTTCGCTGCCTTTAACTGGATGAAATTTTCCATTAACTATTTCAGTTTCCACGATCTTTATTGCTCTTAAGTTTCCAGCAGAATCTTTTAAAAATTCTTGAGTAGATACAGAGTAAACACGCTCCCCAGCCTCTTCATGAGCACTGCTTACTCGATACACCATTGGATAAGTCGGCCAAGGTTGATTTTCAACTCTTTCATCAGATGGTCTAGGCATAATCTCTAGTTGAGTAACAGATGCTGCTCCCTGCCTGATAGCTGTGCCTAAACAGTCAGCGCCAGTATCACCGCCGCCTAAGATCACAACATGCTTTCCCTCTGCATTTATCTCAGCTGGGGCGGTCAACTCACCAAGTGCTTGTTTATTTCCCCACGGTAAGTACTCCATTGCTTGATAAACACCTTTTGCATCTCGACCTGGAAGATCTAGATCACGCCAATTTGTTGCGCCTACGGCAAGAACTACTGCATCATATTTACTTCTCAGCGCTGATCCAGTTAAATCCTTACCAACATTAACGCCGGTTCTAAAACGTGTTCCTTCTTGCTCCATTTGATAAAGTCTTCGATCAACAATTGATTTTTCCATTTTAAATTCTGGTATTCCATAACGTAAAAGGCCGCCAATTTTGTCAGCACGTTCATAAACCACCACAGTATGGCCGGCTCGAGTAAGTTGTTGCGCCGCTGCTAAACCAGCAGGACCTGAACCGATTACGGCAACTGTTTTTCCGGAAAGTCGATCTGGAATTAAAGGGACAATTCTTTTTTCAAGAAATGCCTCTTCAATAGTTCTGAGCTCTACTTGTTTAATGGTCACAGCTTCGGCATTTATTGCCACGACACAAGCTGTCTCACACGGTGCTGGACAGAGTCGCCCTGTGAATTCTGGAAAATTGTTTGTTGCATGTAGGCGATCAATCGCCTCAGGTTTTTCTCCGCGCCAAATCAGATCATTCCATTCTGGAATCAAATTTCCTAGCGGGCAACCCTGATGACAAAACGGTATGCCACAGTCCATGCATCTTCCGGCTTGTTTTTGTAGATGCGAAAACTCCTGCTCCTGGTAGACCTCTTTCCAATCTTTTATACGAACATCCACAGGTCTGCGTTTTGGCAACTCTCTTGGTGTATTAATAAAACCTTTTGGATCAGCCATTTATCTCCGCCATAACTGCGCTATCTACCGGCAGGCCTTCACGTTGGGCTCTAGCCATAACTTCCAAAACTCTTGCATAATCTCTTGGCATAATTAAAGTTATTCGATTTTTACTCTTTTCCCAATCAGCCAATAGATTTTTAGCAATCTGGGATCCCGTTTCAACAAAGAAGTTTGAAATACTTGTTCTGACAAACTCCTCTTTATTTGCAGGAAGTGAAAGTAAATCAACCATTTCAGTATTCACTAGTGAAGGTTGTAAATCTAATACAAATGCCATTCCTCCTGACATGCCAGCTGCAAAATTTCTTCCAGTAGATCCGAGCACAATTACTGATCCACCAGTCATATACTCGCAACCATGATCGCCCACACCTTCCACGATTGCATGCGCACCAGAATTACGTACACAAAATCTTTCTCCCACTATTCCTGAGATCATTATTTCCCCCGAAGTGGCTCCATATCCAATTACATTTCCTGCAATCACATTTTGATTTGATATGAACCTGGCTTTTTCATGAGGCCGAATAATCACTCGACCGCCTGATAAGCCTTTAGCCACATAATCATTGCTATCGCCATAAAGTCTCAAGGTCAGACCAGATGGAATAAAAGCACCAAAAGATTGGCCGGCCGAACCATGAAAAGTTATATCTATGGTATCGGCCGGTAATCCTGAACCGCCAAACTTTCTCGTTACTTCACTACCCAGCATGGTGCCGACAGTTCGATTGACATTTCTTACTGGCATATCCAAACGCACATTTTTACCATTTTCTAATGCTTCTTTCGATAACAAAATCAATTCATTATCCAATGCAGTAGCTAAGCCATGATCTTGCTCCGTTGTATTTTTACGAGCTCCGTTACCTATAGGTGCTTTCAAAATTGGTGAAAGATCTAATCCACTAGCCTTCCAATGATCTGTTGCAGCTTTAGTATCTAGCACTTCAACTTGGCCAATTGCATCCTCTAATTTTCTAAATCCTAACTGCGCTAGTAACTGCCTAACCTCTTCAGCTATATATTCAAAGAAAGTTTCGACAAACTCAGGTTTGCCCGTAAATTTCTTTCTCAGCTCTGGATTCTGTGTTGCAACTCCAACAGGACAGGTATCTAAATGACAAACTCGCATCATAACGCAACCAGAAACGACCAGTGGCGCTGTTGCAAAACCAAACTCTTCAGCTCCGAGTAAAGCTGCAATCAAAACATCTCTACCAGTTTTCATTTGTCCATCAACTTGAACAACAATGCGATCTCTTAAGCCATTGAGTAATAAAGTTTGTTGGGTTTCAGCCAACCCTAATTCCCATGGCGCACCAGCATGTTTTAGTGAGGTTAACGGTGAAGCACCAGTTCCGCCATCATGGCCCGATATTAAAACTACATCAGCATGGGCTTTACTAACACCAGCGGCAACGGTGCCGACTCCGACTTCGGCAACCAATTTAACATGTATTCTCGCTTGGTTGTTAGCATTTTTTAAATCATGAATTAACTGTGCTAAATCTTCGATGGAATAAATATCATGATGTGGTGGTGGTGAAATCAATCCCACTCCAGGAGTTGAGTAGCGAACTTTTGCAATCCATGGGTAAACCTTGTTGCCAGGAAGCTGACCACCTTCACCCGGTTTCGCTCCTTGAGCCATTTTAATTTGAATATCATCGGCATTAACTAAGTACTCACTTGTAACACCAAACCTTCCGCTGGCAACCTGCTTGATAGCCGAACGGCGTGAATCTCCATTGCTATCTCTTTTATTTCTATCTGGATCTTCACCGCCTTCGCCAGTATTGGATTTTCCACCAATTCGATTCATGGCAATTGCCAGAGTTTCATGGGCTTCCTGTGAAATTGAGCCGTAAGACATTGCACCAGTTGCAAACCTTTTAATGATTTCAGAGGCTGGTTCCACTTCATCGATCGAAATTGGTTTTCGTAAATCAGACCTAAAGTTAAACAATCCTCGTAAAGTCATTAATCGACGGGATTGATCATCAACTCTATGCGTGTACCGCTTGAAAACATCAAATCGTTTTGTACGAGTCGCATGCTGGAGAGTAAATACAGTTTCTGGATCAAATAGATGTGGTTCACCCTCTCTTCGCCATTGATACTCACCACCAATTTGCAATTTCTTAGCTCCAGGAATCTCTCCTCCTGGTGGATAGGCAATGTGATGGCGCTTTATAGTTTCTTGCGCAATGATTTCAATCCCCGCCCCACCTAAACGTGAAGTAGCGCCTACGAAGTACTCATCGACTACTTCGGCTGATAAACCAATAGCTTCAAAGATCTGAGCTCCGGTATAGGAAGCAATTGTGGATACTCCCATTTTTGACATCACCTTTAATACGCCTTTACCTAAAGACTTTATTAAATTCCTGACCGCTTTCTCTGGAGTAATTCCTGTGATAATTCCCTGCCTCACTAAGTCTTCAGCACTCTCCATTGCTAAGTAAGGATTAACCGCAGCTGCGCCAAAACCAATCAGAAGTGCGACATGATGAACTTCCCTAACTTCACCGCTTTCAACAACTAGACCTACCTTAGTTCTTGTTTTTTCACGGATTAAATGGTGGTGCACCGCGGAGGTAAGCAATAGCGATGGGATTGGTGCATTTTCGGCATCACCATCTCGATCTGATAAAACTATGATTCTTGCGCCTTCATTAATTGCTAAAGATACTTCTGACCTTATTTGTTCTAATCGTGCTACAAGCGACCTGCCCCCGCCTGCGATAGGAAATAATCCGCGCACTACATGAGTTGCAAAGCCGGGTTGGTCACCATCAGCATTTACATTGATTATTTTTGCTAATTCATCATTGTCGATTACTGGAAATTGCAAAGATATTTGCCGACAAGATGATGGACCTGGATCTAGAAGATTGTGCTCTGGACCAATTGAACCGCCAAGTGAAGTTACTAATTCCTCTCGTATTGCATCCAATGGTGGATTTGTAACTTGGGCAAATAACTGAGCAAAGTAATCAAATAACAACCGTGGTTTTTCCGACAAGGCTGCAATTGGTGTATCTGTTCCCATGGAACCCAACGGCTCGGCACCATTCTTAGCCATCGGGGTGATGATTAAGCGCAACTCCTCTTCGGTGTAACCAAATGCACGTTGGCGCCGCACGACTGAAGAGTGTGGGTAAACAATGTGTTCTCGAGAAGGTAAATCACTTAATCTAACCAATCCAGCATGCAACCAGTCAGAGTATGGCTGAGCTGCTGCCAGATTATCTTTAATTTCATCATCTTCAATTATTCTGCCCTCTTGAAGATCAACCAAAAACATCTTTCCTGGTTGCAATCTTCCTTTACGCACAATTGATTCTGGTTTGAAATCTAAAACACCAACCTCACTCGCCAATACCACTAACCCTTCATCTGTTACCCAAAATCTTGATGGTCGTAAACCATTACGATCTAAGACAGCTCCAATTTGATTGCCATCGGTAAATGTCACGCAAGCCGGACCGTCCCAAGGCTCCATCAAAGCGGAATGAAATGCATAAAAATCTTTACGAATTTGTGACATAGTGGCATGGTTTTCCCACGCTTCAGGAATCATCATCAATATTGCGTGGGGCAAGCTCCGACCACCTAAATACAAAAGCTCTAAAACTTCATCAAAAGATGCTGAATCACTTCCAGAGTTATTTACAATTGGAAATAATCTTGTTAAATCACCAGGGATTAAATTACTTTGTAACAAGGTTTCACGTGCTCGCATCCAATTTCGGTTTCCCTTTACAGTGTTTATCTCACCGTTGTGAGCAATAAATCGATATGGATGGGCTAACGGCCAAGATGGAAATGTGTTCGTTGAAAATCTTGAATGCACTAACGCCATTGAGGATACAACCAGTGAGTTTGAAAGATCTGGAAAAAACTCTTCAAGTTGTCCGGTGGTCAACATTCCCTTATAGACGATTGTTCTTGAAGAAAGAGATGCAACATAAATTGGCATGGTGTGTTCAATTCGTTTTCGCAGGCAGAAAACCATTCGCTCCAAAGCAAGATCATTTTCATCTTTTAATCCGGAAACAAATATTTGTTTAAAGTAAGGCATTACAGACAAAGCTGTCTTTCCAATTGACTTTGAATTAATGGGAAGATCTCGCCAACCTAAGATGCGCAAACCTTCCTCGCTTGCAATCTTGCTGATCTGCTCAAGATCATTTTTAGTTTCGCCGTCAATGAAAAAAACACCTGTGGCGTAAAAACCTAACTTTGGTAGTTTGAAATTAACTACTGATCTATAAAATTCATCCGGGATCTGTATCAATATCCCAGCGCCATCGCCGCTGTCTGGTTCAGCACCGGATGCACCTCTATGCTCTAAATTTCTTAAAGCCGTTAATGCTTTGCTAACAATCTCATGGCTTTTGGTTTTGTTTAGGGTTGCCACCATGGCAACGCCGCAAGAATCATGCTCAGATGCAGGGTCATACAATCCCACTGCTTCTGGCACGCTTGAGAATTTAGATTGCAATTTAAATAGGCCGATCCCTTAAGGGTCGGGACGGCAATGGCCCAACTTCAAATCAAATTACGTGATAAATAGTATCAGGGTTATCAAACCCCAGTAAGACCTACCAACCAACCAATACCTGCGGTAATTGCAACACCCAAGGCTCCACCAAGAAAAATTCTTATGATGGTTTTAACTACTGGCGATGCAGCGATCTTGGCTGAAATATATCCAGCTGCAACCAAACCGATTGCCGTAAAAAGAAGAATTGCAATTACCTGATTTGAGGTAGCGATCAATGCGCCGAGTAGTGGTACTAACCCCCCGGCCGTGAATGCAATCGCTGAAGCCACACCGGCTTGTATCGGTCGGGCTCGAGTGTGATCGAAGTGTCCTAGTTCATCTCGAAGGTGTGCTTCAAGTGCATTCTTTTTATGCATCGAAGTAACTACCTGCTTAGCCAACTCTTCTGATAATCCTCGTTGAACATAGATATCTACTAACTCTTCAAATTCACCTTCTGGATCTATAGCTAACTGCTTAATTTCAATTTCACGATCAGATTTTTCAATATCATTTTGGGATTTAACTGAGACATACTCACCAACTGCCATTGACATTGATCCAGCTGCAATTCCAGCCAAGCCAGCAGTAATCAAAAAATCAATTTTATTCGCAGCCGCAATCCCAATCATTAAGCTTGCAGTTGATACCAGGCCATCATTTGAACCAAGTACCGCTGCCCGAAGCCAGCCTGCTCGATTTGCTCGGTGCTCAAGATTTCTCATTTGAACATCTTCTAAACCCATTGCGAAATACTAACTTGGTATGTGATTTTCCTTGGTATTGCCACGGCGATTGCTAGCAATTAGGTATGCAGATGCAGTCATCAGCACCATAAAACTTACCCAGATATTCAGACGTAAACCAAATATTAAGTTGGCCTCATCAATGCGCAAGGCTTCAATCCAAACTCTACCGGTTGTGTATCCAAGAATATATAGGGCAAAAATATCACCCTGGTTGGGGGTTATTCTTTTTAGAAATCCCGGCAATTTAATCAGCAATGCCGCAACAACTAAGCACCACAACAATTCATACAGAAAAGTTGGGTGAAAACTGGAATAACTTTCAAACCCTTTTGGTCGATTAACAGGATCGATCTGTAACCCCCAAGGAAGTCCTGTTGGCCTTCCAAAAACCTCTTGATTAAAGTAATTTCCGATTCTTCCAATCCCTTGCGCTAAGACCACACCAGGCGCTAAGCAATCTAGAAGTTGGCGAAAATTTAATGAGGTTTTATGAGTTCTAAAATATAAATAAGCACCAACTGTGCCAAGTGAGATTGCTCCCCATATACCTAATCCACCCTCCCAAATACGAAGAGCGTCAATTGGATTGCCATTTGCTCCAAAATATTGTGTTGGCGAAGTAATCACATGATAAATACGTCCACCAATAATCCCAAATGGCACAGCCCAAACGGCAACTTCAGAGACATCGTCTGGATTGCCACCTAAATTTGCATACCGCTTACGCCCAATCCAAATTGCAGTTGCAATGCCAGTGATAATGCAAAGGGCGTAGAAATGAATAGTTAGCGGACCTACCGAAAATGAAGAAAGAGAGGGGCTAGGAATTAATTGCTTCATTTAGGGTTGAAGTAATTTATTTTACGCCACCGGCAGCAAGTGCAGCTCTAAACTTGGCTTGATCTCCATATTCAGTGTTTCGATCCAACTGTTTGCCATTTATAAAAATTGTGGGAGTTCCGTTCACATCAGCCTTTGCTGAGGCAGCTGCAACATTGCTGGTCCACTTAATATATTTTCCATCATTTACGCAAGTTTTAAAGCTCCCGGAGGTGATGCCAATTGATTTTCCGAGTTCAACAAGAAATTCATTTGACCATTTGCCTGAATTTTCAGAGTCAGCTTGATTTTGAAACAATGCTAAATTCATATCTACGAATTTATTTTCATCAGCAGCACATGCTGCAGAATTTGCAGCTAAAACAGATTCAGGACCAATAAAAGTCATTGGGTGAAACACTACTTTCGCCTTTTTCTGTGCAATAACTTCATTTAAGTATCCGCCGTTAATGATTTCAAACATTCGGCATGCTGGACATTGATAATCTACGTAAACATCAATTTTCGGAGTGCTCTCTGGATTAAGAACGATTCCATAACCATCTGCCTCTGAGACAGTGGCTGGAATTGCTGCAGTTGAATTTGAACGACTACTAATTAGTGAAAAAACAACTCCTACGACCACAATAAAAGAGATCATTCCGATCACTAAATTGCGAGTTCCTTTGTCTCCACTAGGTGTAGTTGCCATTTTTTCTCCCTATTTATCCAATCCAAATTTACCTTTTGGAAAGTAGTAAAGGTAAATTCCTAATGCTAGTAATCCTATATCCCTAATTATCTCAGACAAATACTTGGTATCTTCTGGATCTATCGCTCCGCCGCCACCAAAACATCCACAGTCAATACTCAGCCCTCGAGCCCAAGCCTGAGAGATCGCAATAATAAAAGCAAGCATTGTGAACGCGCCAAGCAATCCGCATACCGCCACCGCCGCGCCAACTATAAGAAGTAAACCAATTCCAATTTCTATCCAAGGTAGAGAATATCCAAGAAAATTGGCTAAACCAACCGGCAACATCTCATAAGCCCGTACTGCCATTGCTGATTTTTGGAGGTTTCCAATTTTTAATCCACCTGCTGCTAATAAAACTCCACCTAAAATTAGTCGTGCAGCCAAGGTTAGCCATGGTTGATATAAATTAAATTTAGTTCGCATTTCTAACTCCCTCAGA
>JBPCSS010000011.1:0-20817 GCA_051006855.1 Candidatus Nanopelagicus sp. | reverse complement strand
GGCAGATTACGCAGACTTTTTCTCATTTGGTACAAATGATCTAACCCAACTTACCTGGGCATTTAGCCGCGATGATGTTGAGTCAACATTCTTGCCACGTTACTTAGATCTAGAACTACTTCCATTTAATCCATTTGAATCACTTGACCAAGATGGCGTTGGTTTATTGGTAAGAATTGCTCGAGATCAAGCCCGGGCGTATCGAAAAGATTTCAAATTGGGTGTTTGTGGCGAGCACGGAGGAGATCCAAGAAGTATTCACTTCTTTCATAATTTAAATCTTGATTATGTTTCCTGCTCACCATTTAGAGTGCCAGTAGCCCGGCTTGAATCAGGCAGAGCTAGGGCAATTAAGAGTTAAAAGCGGTTTGAGCCTTATCCATTCCAGTTAAAACTAAAGCTGTGATGGCACCTGCTCCTCGCGTTAAAAACTCACCTAAATCTTTTCGCTCCTCTTTACTAAAAGGCTTAAGCACAAAATCAGCTGGATCTTGATCTCCAATCGGACGGCCAATACCCATTCTGATCCGGTAGTAATCAGCAGTTGAAAATGATGCGGTTAAAGATTTAAGGCCATTGTGTCCGTTATCTCCGCCACCTTGTTTAATACGCAGCGCATTAAATGGCAGATCAAGTTCATCATGAACTGCAATAACTTGACTGGGTTGGATTTTATAAAAATCTAGTAATGCCTTAGCGGGTCCGCCAGTTTCATTCATATATCCGCGAGATTTAGCTAAAACTAAAGTTTGCTCACCACATCTAACTTCACAAATTTCCATTCGAGATTTGTGGGAAGTGAATTTGTGACCACCAGAAAGTTGATCTAAGACAAGTTGACCAATGTTGTGTCTGGTTTTTTCATACTCAGGCCCTGGATTTCCAAGACCAATTACCAACCAACGATCAGCCATAAGTTAAGGCTAGTGCCAACTTACTTCTTTTTGTCCTTCTTATCATCGCCACCGGCAGGGGCTGCAGCAGATGCAGCAGCATCGCCTTCAGCAGGTGCGGCAGCAGCATCGCCTTCAGCAGCAGCTGCAACAACAGGTGCTTCTTCAACCTCTGCAGATTTAACAGACAAGTGCACAACTGTCATCTTTGGTTCGCTAATTAACTTAACACCCTCTGGAAGTACAACATCAGATGCATACCTAGACTCACCAGCCATCATTCCTTCCATGCTAAGCATTAAGAATGCTGGAATGTTAGTTACATCGGTCTCAACCTCAATGGAGTTATTTGTGTGTTCCAAAATTCCATCTTGGTCATACTTACCTTCAGTGTGTACTGGAACAGAAACAACTACTCGCTCACCACGGCGCACGATAACTAAATCAATGTGCTCAAGCAGACCAGTTAATGGATCACGGCTAACAGATTTTGGAAGAGTTAACTCTGTGTGATCGTCTAATACAACATCAATCAATACGTTTGAAGTCTTTAATGCAATTCCAAGTTCACGAGAAGGTAATGCCACATGCTGTGGTTTCTCGCCATGTCCATAAATTACCGCCGGAATAAATCCATCACGACGTGATCTACGAGATGCACCTTTACCGAACTCGGTTCGGCGTGCTCCCTTAATTGAAATTTCAGCCACTTTACTTCTCCCTCGATAACGGTTTGATCCCTCGCGGAATGAAGCGCAAGGTTATCTAATGGGTGGGTAAAAGGACAAATCGATGGTGCGCCCGTAGGGATTTGAACCCCAAACCTGTGAATCTGAACTTGGAGGTTATTTACTTTTTATTTTTTGATTGAGCCTATCGAGTGGGGTGAAGGAAACAAAAAGGCTTAGTACCGCAGCTCCCATCGCAGTTATCAGAGCTTCATCACCCCAAAAATTTTGATAGTGACTGCCATGATTTAAAACATCCACAATAAAAGTACCAAGGAAGGCCACAAGTACAACTCCCCAACGAGTTTCTTGTAATTCAAGTCTAGGTATGAATGTAAATAAAATTGCAAATACTCCAACACCAACTCCCGTAATTAATGCAACTTTCCAATGTTCAGGAGTTATGGCATCAAGATTGCCTTTAGTCATTGCAGTTAGGCAAGCGCATGTTGATTGCGCAAAATGCCGACCTCCGATAACAACACGCTCTTTCATCTAATCCTCCTGTTATTCAATAAACAAGTAATGCCTAAATATTAGCGTGCAAGGGAGTGCATCACTTAAACATTTTCTAGACAATCCTAAGATTGTGAAAACTCTTGGTTGTTGGTGCGCCCGCAGGGATTCGAACCCCGAACCTTCTGATCCGAAGTCAGATGCTCTATCCAGTTGAGCTACGGGCGCAATTTATATTTTCGGAAAATCTACTCTTAACTATGCCCATCAAAAAGACTTGTAACTGAGCCATCTTCAAAAACCTCTTTGATGGCACGGCCCAGCAATGGTGCAATTGATAGAACTGTTAGGTTATCAAATCTATTCTCTTCAGCTATTGGCAGAGTATTGGTAACAACTACCTCAGAAACTCTTGATTTTTTCAATCGATCAATTGCTGGGCCAGAGAGAACTGCGTGGGTAGCGGCAATAATTACATCTTTGGCACCGGCATCAATTAACGCATCAACCGCTTTTGTAACCGTTCCAGCGGTATCGATCATGTCATCAATCACCACACAGGTCATACCTTTAACATCTCCAACAACTTTTCCAACCGTTGCCTCATTTGGAATTCTTGGATCACGTGTTTTATGAATGAAAGCAATACTGCAGCCGCCTAGTAGCTCACTCCATCTTTCGGCAACCCTGACACGGCCTGAGTCTGGTGAAACAATTACTAAGTTCTTGCGATCGACTTTGCTACCAACATAATTAGTTAACAATGGAAGTGCGAATAGGTGATCAACTGGGCCATCAAAAAATCCTTGGATCTGGGAGGTGTGAAGATCTACACACATTAATCGATCAGCTCCAGCAGTCTTAAACAAATCAGCCATTAATCTGGCAGAGATTGGTTCACGTCCGCGATGTTTTTTATCTTGTCGGGCATAGCCATAGAAAGGCAGAACTACGGTAATTCGCTTTGCCGATGCTCGCTTTAACGCATCGACCATAATCAACTGCTCCATAATTTGTTTATTTACTGGCGCACTATGGCTTTGTAATACGAATGCATCACTGCCGCGCACACTCTCTTCAAATCGAATAAATATTTCACCATTGGCAAAGTCATATGCTGAGGTTGGTGTGATTGGGATGCCAAGTTCGGCGGCAACCTCATCTGCTAACTCTGGATAGGCGCGTCCTGAAAATAGGCGCAAACTTTTCTCGGAGGATAAGCGAATCTCGTTCAGTTTAGCTTCCCCCTCACTGTGGTGAATCTAGGTTAACTCTACTAGAAACTACTTACTCTTTTGCCCCAGCCTTTTTTGCCGCTGCTGCTGATTTACTATCTTTACGTTTTTTAAGTACCCAGCCCAAGATATTCACCTGGCGAGCGCGACCAATTCCAATCGCACCTGCTGGCACATCCTCATTTATCACTGATCCGGCAGCGGTATAGGCACCATCACCCACACTTACTGGAGCCACCAACATAGTGTCGCTACCAATTCTTACATGATCGCCTACTGAAGTTTTATGTTTATTTTCGCCATCATAATTAACAAAGATGGTAGCTGCGCCAATATTGCTCTCACTTCCAATTTCAGCATCACCCACATAGGAAAGATGGGCAACCTTTGATTTTGATCCAATTGTTGAATTTTTGATCTCAACAAAGGAGCCAGCCTTACTCTCATCCTTTAATACGCTGCCCTTACGCAAATATGTGAAGGGTCCAACCTTGGCACCCTTGCCAATAACAGATTCAGTGCAATTAGATTCAATAACCTTGGCACTCTCCTCCACAATGCAAGAATCAAGTGTGGTTCTTGGTCCAATAACCGCCTCTGATTTTATGTGACTGGCGCCAGTAATTGATGATCCTGGGTAAATCACAACATCAGATTCAATCTTTACTTCATGATCAATCCAGGTTGTAGTTGGATCCAAGATGGTCACACCATTTAACATATGTTGAGAGTTAATTCGATCTCGCATAATCGCTGCGCATTCAGCCAGTTGAGTGCGATCATTAATTCCTAAAGTTTCACTGTAATCATTAGACAATATTGCATGGGATTTCTTGCCACTGGAATTAATCAAGCTAATCACATCAGTTAGGTATAGCTCCTTTTGGGCATTATCATTTTTAAGATTTTTTATTACATCACGCAAAACCGTTAATTCAAATAGGTAAACTCCGGTATTAATCTCATCAATCTCTTTTTCTTCCGCAGTTGCATCTTTTTCTTCAACAATCTTTAGAATCTGGCCATCACTGGATCTAATCACCCGGCCATACCCGGTTGGCTCTGGCTGCAAAGCGGTTAAAACTGATGCGATATTTTTTCCATCATGGTGAACCTGGATAAATTCACTAAGGGTTTGAGTGGTTAGCAGCGGGGTATCGCCGGCCAAAATTAAAACGGTGCCATCACCTTTATGTTCAGCGAGCGCTAACTGGGTAGCACCGCCAGTGCCATCTCTTTTTTCCTGAAATACAGTTTTTGCCTCTGGCGCAACCTTGGTTAGATGTTCTATTACCTCATCCTTATTAGCACCAACAACAACCGATAAGTTAGTAGGGGCTAATGGCCTAACTGATTCGAGTAAATTCTCAATTACAGATCTTCCGGCAATCTTATGTAGCACCTTGGATTGCTTTGACTTCATCCGTTTGCTATCGCCGGCCGCTAGGACAATGACAAGTGATAACTTACTCATCAATTACCCCCTTAACTTGGTGGCTCCGCCACCAGGTATCGATCCTGGACCCTGAGCTTCAAAGGCTCATGTGCTAGCCACTACACAATGGCGGAACCTGAATTATCCCTTATAACTGGTTAAATTAAAAACTTTCAATTATTCGTGCGCCATTAGTAGGCCCAGTTGCTCTAACAACAGAGGAAACAACCCCACTACTGCTTAATGCAACGGTTAAATCCATTGCATGCTCATCATCTGATACTAAAAATGCAACTGTTGGACCTGAGCCAGAGACAATGCCACCAAGTGCGCCGTAATCAACACCAACATCTAAAACCAATCTAAGTGCTGGACGTAATGAACAAGCTGCAGGTTGTAATTCATTTGTTAATGCCTTACCTAATGCTTTGGCATCTCCTGCTCGTAATGCCTGCATTAATGGCTCGCTAACAACTGGAGGTGCGATTGATAAACCTTCTCGAAGGCGATCACACTCCTGATACACAGATGGTGTTGCTAATCCCTGACCAGAAAGAGCTAGTACCCAGTTATAACTTCCTTTGGCAAGTGCTGGCGTTATTTGATCACCCCTGCCAGTGCCAATTGCGACACCGCCACAAATTGAAAATGGCACATCAGAGCCAATTTTGCTGCCAACAGACTCCATTACATCTCGGGATAAGCCAAGTTCAAATAATGAATCTAAGCCAACAATTACACCTGCAGCATCTGCGCTGCCTCCAGCCATCCCACCTGCTACTGGAATCTCTTTTTTTAATTTAATTTCTAAGTCTTCTGGCAGGTCATAATTTTTAATCATTAACTGCGCCGCTTTAACCGCCAAATTTGAGTTATCTGCTGGCACACCGTTAGAGGTTTGCCCAGTGATACTTATCTTTATGCCCTCTCCCTTTTGTGCTGTTGCCACCGTGACATCATCAAATAAGGAGATCGCTTGAAAAACAGTTGTTACTTCATGAAAGCCATCAGCGCCTAGTGGTCCAACTGAGAGTTGCAGATTTACCTTAGCTGGAACTCTGGCAGTAACTCCCCGTGATCTCATGGTCTAGAGCGTATTGGTTTTATAACTTACTTGCGTGAATTTTGTGCAAGTAATTTCTCACCTATTTGAAAAAATTGCTCAACCGCCAACGCCTCACCACGAAGGGTTGGATCAATTCCAGCAGCAATTAGATTGTTTTCAGCCTCGCCTGCAAATAACTCTGCGATTGCAGATCGCATCATTTTTCGTCTTTTAGCAAATGCTTGATCAATTATTGAAAAGGTGGCACTTCGTTGGCGTTCATCACCAAGTGGTGTGTGCCGAGTAAATTTAACTAAAGAAGAGTCAACATTTGGAACTGGCCAAAAAACAGACCTGCCAACTGAACCTGCCATCTCTAAATCAACCCACCAATTAGCTTTTGCAGTTGGAGATCCATATTGCTTATTACCAGGCTTTGCAGCTAATCGATATGCCACCTCACTTTGAACCATCACGACACCTCGATTAATTGATGGAAATCTTTCCAAGAGATTAAGTAGTACTGGAACTGAGATGTTGTAAGGCAAATTCGCAACTAATACAGTTGGCTGAGTTGGCAGTTGCCTAAGCGCCATCGCATCTTGATTTAAAACAATAAGTTTTTTGGAATCAAAGCCATGTTTTTCAACTGTAACTGGAAGTTGCTTAGCGAGGCGATCATCAATTTCAACTGCAAGTACTTGGTGGGCATTTTCAAGTAAAGCTAAGGTTAAGGAACCAAGTCCTGGACCAATTTCTAAGGCAATATCGCCTTCAATTACTTCGGCTAGCTTTACAATCTTGCGACAAGTGTTCGCATCAACTACAAAGTTTTGACCTAATTTTTTAGTTGGCTTTAAATCTAACTCACTAGCTAATTCTCTTATCTGCGTTGCGCCCAGCAGAGTTTTCATTTAAAACTTACCAAAAATGCGTTCAGCATTTTCTGAGATCGCACCCGCTAAGTAATCTACTGATTCACCTCTTAGATCTGCCATTACCCGCAAAGTATTTGGAATCTGGGCCGGTGTATTTAATGAACCTCGATTTGGCATCGGTGCTAAAAATGGTGAATCAGTCTCAACTAATAACTGCTCAACTGGAACGAGCACTACTGCCTCGCGTAATTCTGGTGCGTTCTTAAAGGTTAATGTGCCAGCGAAGGAGAGAATGTAATTATTAGCGATGCACTCCTTTGCCATTTCGGCATCACCTGAGTAACAGTGAAAAATTGTCTTATCAGGTGCTCCCTCTTGGTTTAACAAATCTAACACCGCCCGATGTGAGTCACGATCATGAATAACTAATGCCTTTTTGTGATCCTTAGCCATCTTTATGTGGCGCGCGAATGAGTACTTTTGTTTATCTCTTAACTCCTCTGGAGTTCGAAAAAAATCTAGTCCAGTTTCACCAATTGCTCTAACTCTTGGGTTTGCCGCTAACTCTTCAATAATTTTTAAATCCTTCTCTAAGTCATCAACAACTGGTGCCTCATTAGGATGCAGTGCAACTGCAGCCAATACCTGACCGATAAAACTTTCAGCACATTTAACCGACCAAATTGATTGCTCGGCAGAGTAGCCAACTTGCACTACTCGATCGATACCAACTGAAGCCGCTTGATCTAAAGTTTGTTTAATCAAAGGTGAATCTGGCTCACTGTTGTGAATTAATTCCAGGTGAGCATGTGAATCTACTGTCTTTGTTTTGATTGGTTCTGGCAGTGGTCCAGGTTTTCGATCAAGATCGCGGTTATGACGATCTGCCATAAATTACTTAACCTCTTCTAATCTTGGAAATAGCACATCAGTTTTAGTTACAACACATCCGGCCGGTAATTGCCCCCAGTTTGCTACCTTACTTATTTGCTGCTTGCCAATTTCGCCAAGTAAGTCTTGAGCACCAAGTGATTGCCAGAGTTTTTCAGTAACTGAAGGCATTACTGGGTGAAGTAATACAGCTAATGCACGCAGTGACTCCGCGGTGTTATATAAAATCCCATCTAGCTCAGCTTTTCTAGATTCATCTTTTGCCACTACCCACGGCTCTTTCTCTGTTACATAGCCATTTACTCGCTTACAAAAATCCATGATTGTGTTTATGCCGCCTTGAAAATCAAGAGCGCAAATTGCTTCATCCGCACTCTTAACACTTTCAACTAGCAAGGCAGCAAGAGATTCATCTTTAGCGATTTCTGGGATTTTCCCATCACAATACTTTTCAATCATTGCAATTAATCTAGAAGCTAAATTACCAAAATCATTAGCCAATTCGCTGGTATATCTAGCCGCCATATCCTCCCAAGAAAATGAGCCATCACTGCCAAACGGAATAGCCTTTAAGAAATAATATCTAAAAGCATCCACTCCAAAATCTTTTGTAATATCAGATGGGGCAATCCCCGTTAACTTACTTTTAGACATTTTTTCACCACCAACTAACAACCAACCGTGGGCAAATATTTTTTTAGGAACTGCTACGCCAGCTGCCATCAACATGGCTGGCCAGATAATTGCATGAAAGCGCAAAATGTCTTTTCCAACTAGGTGCACATCTGCTGGCCAAGTGGTGGCAAACTTTTTTCCACCAGCACTAGATGGCTCATCACCTAATCCAACAGCTGTTGCATAATTTAATAACGCATCAAACCAAACATAGATAACCTGCTTGATATCCCAAGGAACTGGTATTCCCCAATCAAAGGTAGATCTTGAGATAGAAAGATCTCTAACTTCACCTTCTAAAAATGAAATTACTTCATTACGGGCACTTTCGGGCTGGCATGCATCTGGGTTTGCTTTGTAGTAATCAAGTAATGGTTGCCTAAAGGCTGATAACTTAAAGAACCAATTATCTTCACTTAACATTTCAACTGGTTTGGAGTGAATTTTGCACTTGCCTTCATCCAGATCCCCAGGCAATTTAAACTCTTCACACCCAATGCAGTATGGGCCTTCAAACTTTCCAGCATAAATATATCCTGAATCCTTTAAGCTTTGAAGAAATTTTTGGACTCTTAGACTGTGTCTATCCTCGGTGGTTCTGATGAAATCATCATTGGCAATATTTAAATCTTTCCAAACTGGCTTCCAAGCAGAATCAACTAATTTGTCACACCAATCCTGCGGTGATGTGTTGTTTGCTTGCGCAGTATTTAAAACTTTTTGGCCATGTTCATCAGTTCCGGTAAGAAACCAAACTGACTCACCACGTTGACGATGCCAACGGGTTAAAACATCCCCAGCAACTGTTGTATAGGCATGGACAATATGTGGTGCGTCATTTACATAATAAATGGGCGTAGTTAAATAAAAAGATTTTTCAGCCATGATCAAATCTTATCGCCACTCTTATGGGCAACCATGGCATCAAATACAACCCGCTTAGAAATTCCAGTTTCTTTTGCAATTAGTGAAATTGCCTCTTTTCGACCTTCACCATTTGCCTCCAGGTTTAGCACCATTTGAATTAAACCTGCTTGGTCATACTCTCTACTTCCAGGATCAAAGCCCTCGATCACTATTGTTATTTCACCCAAAATTTCTTTTGATTTTGCCCATTCGATTAGCTCGCCTAGATTTCCTCGAACTACTTCTTCATAATGCTTACTCATCTCTCGACAAATAGCACCATTTCGATCTAATCCAATTTCAGCGGCAGCATCAGTAAGTGATTCAACAATTCGATGCGGGGCTTCAAAGAAAATAATGGTGCGCTCTTCTTGCTTTAAATCCTTAAACCATTTCTGCCTGGCCACTTGAGTGCGAGGTGGAAAACCTTCAAAGCAAAATCGATCAGTTGGTAAGCCTGATAGTAATAAGGCAGTTGTTACCGCACTTGGTCCAGGCAAAACTTTAATTTTCACATCAGCTTGTAACGCTGCTCTGATCAATCGATAACCTGGATCTGAAATACCAGGGGCGCCAGCATCGGTAGCAACTAAGATATCTTTTTGCGACTTTAGAAGATTAGTTAACTCCTCAATTTTTTCACTTTCATTTCCTTCAAAAAATGAAATAACTTTTGCGTGGTGCTTAATATTTAAATCTTGGCAAAGTCTGGCAAACTTTCGTGAATCCTCAGCAGCCACATACTGAACTTGCCCAATTGCTTCAATCAAATGCGCAGAGGCATCATGGGCATCACCGATTGGTAAACAGGCCAGGATTAACATCTGCTAATTCTCTCAGGTTATTTCATGTCTGTTGTTCGCTCAGGTCTTAGGCTGACCCTGTGAGTATTACTCGTTTTCGTCACTTAGCCCCAATCACAATCATTATTGGCTTTGCGATAACTCTTCGACTTTGGCAGCTAAATCTTCCAAAGGGTTATATCTTTGATGAGGTTTACTACGCCAAAAATGCTGCCTCACTAATTACTGACGGAGTTGAATTAAATGAGCAGGGAGCAGCTGAGTTTGTTGTTCATCCACCTTTAGGAAAATGGTTAATTGGTCTTGGAATCAAGCTTTTCGGTAACAATGAATTTGGGTGGCGAATAATCGCTGCAGTTGTTGGTAGTACTTCGATCTTGATAATTTATTTAATTGTACAAAGACTCTTTAATTCTTTATTTCTAAGTAACATCGCAGCAGCATTATTTGCACTCGATGGACTCCACCTTGTTATGTCTAGAGTGGCGCTGCTCGATATTTTCTTAATGTTTTTTATGCTACTCGCTTTTTATTTAATTCTCAGAGACAATCTTTGGTTAAGTGGTGTAGCAATTGGTCTGGCAGCTGCCACAAAATGGAGTGCGGTATTTGTGATACCTTTTTTAATCTTGCTCACAATCAATATTGGTCGGGCTAACTTTGCCACCTGGGGTAAGCGGTTTACTCAATTTGTAATTACCCCTATCGGCACCTACTTACTGTCTTGGAGTGGATGGTTCATTAGCTCAAAAGGTTGGGCAAGAGATTCTGGCTCAAACCTTTTTTCCTCACTCTGGAATTACCATGTTCAAATCATGAATTTTCACCGTGGCTTAACCGAACAACATACCTACGCGGCAAATCCTTGGAGTTGGTTGGTGTTGGGTAGGCCAACATCTTTCTATTATGAATCAACTAAAAATTGTGGTGCTAAATCATGTTCGCAAGAGATATTGGCAATCGGCACCCCAATTTTGTGGTGGGCTGGCATTTTTGCAATTGCAATCACAGTTGGATTATTCCTCACTAATCGGGATCGAGTTTCAGCCTTCATTCTTGCTGGTATTGCCGGCACCTATTTACCCTGGTTTTTCATTCAAAACAGAACTACATTCTATTTTTATGCAGTAGCAATATTTCCATTTATTGTTCTATCTCTGATTAATGTATTTAACTGGGCGCTGAATAATCAGATGAATCGCAAATTAATCTATGGATTTGTAATTGTTGTTGGTATCAATTTTCTTTACTTTCTGCCAATTTTCATAGGTTTAAACATCCCATATGTAGACTGGTTAGCCAGAATGTGGTTGCCTAGCTGGATTTAATTACTCGTTTACTGCTTTATCCTCCTGGGATAAATCCGTAACCATTGCTTGATCAAAGAAATCATCATCTCTGCCCGAAAGTGCTTTGATCCGCTCTTGATCAGCGCTCCACTGTCCAGTTGTAGTCAGATCTATTGTTCGCTTACTTGGAACAGCCTTTGCTGCAGTGGTGTAAACAGGTCTTGGTAATTTAGTTGGCTGCCAACCTTTGCGATCTTTTGGCACCACAATTACGCCAGTAATCTCACTTCGCTCAGCAAATGGAACCCAATGTTCATTGTTGCTTTTTTCCTCTATTTTTTCAGGAATTAACGTAGTTGGAATCTTACTGTTCGTGATTTTTTCTAATGCTTTTAATCTTCTTATCTTCAATTGTGATGCAACAACTTGTTTTCTAACATTAACTAAGTAAATTAGTAAAGCAGTACTTGGAATTAAAGTGGTGGTGAAATCTAAAAATCCAACAGCTGCGCAAATTAGTGAGAGAAAGCTTAGTGAGAATAATGAACCAAAAATCAATCGGCGTTGCAAAAATATTTTAGTTTTATCTTCCAACCTTGGTTCGGTTTTAATGTTTGGATTATTTTCTGCCACCACTTGCATTGCATTTTTATATCTTTCAATTGCGCGCCCTGAGTTATCTTCATGCTTACTCAACCATTGCGGCAAGAAGTAGGCAGCCCACATCGCGATGATGATTAAATAGATAAAACCCGAACCCATAAAGCACAACAATAAATGTTGAAGGTTAGATTTAAGGGGAAATGGGTAGGTATGTCTTTACTATCTTTATTTTATTTCTGGGTTTTCCTTAACAAAAGTAATGTGATTGCGCCAATCACCTGCAATGTGAAGGTAGTTATTTCGTGCCCCTTCCAATTCAAAGCCAGCCTTTACTGCAACCTTTTTAGAAGCCTCATTCTCAGGTCTTAGATTTATTTCAATCCTATGCAGCTTTAATGTTTCAAAACCATATTTAGTTAATAGCTTTACAGCTCGAGTTGTATACCCGCGGCTAGCAAATCTTTGGTCAATCCAGTAGCCAATATGAGCACCTCGCATGGCGCCAAAAATAATTCCACCTAGTGTGATTTGACCGATTAATATTTCACTTTTGTTTTCGTTAAGCCATATCCCTAATGAAATTGATCTGAGTGCTCTAATTTCTCTGTTCAATTGCATCACCATCCCGTAATAAGAAGGCAATGGTGAATTGCTATCAATATGTGGTCTAGTTGCCTCCCAAGGTGATAGCCAATCTCTGTTGATTGCGCGAACTGAATCCCATGCAGCCTTATCTCTAAACCGAATTGGTTTTAGAGTTATTTCATGGTCTATTAATTTCTTCAAATTTTCCTAATTAACCATCAAAATATTGACTTGATCACCAGCACTCAACTTCTCGCTTTTCTCATTAACTTCAATTAAACAATTAGCCATTGATAAGGTAATAAGTGAATCTTGATCAGCCAAAGCTGTTACTTGACCATCATCATTTAGAAAACCTCTTAAGAATTGAACTTTGCCTGATTCAGATGTTAAGGGCTTACTTAATTTAACTTTTTTGTTTTTCCGATCAGAAATACCACCCGTTAACATTTTAATAATCATCGGGCGGATGAAAAGTTCTGCTGAAAGATAATTACCAATTGGATCGCCAGGTAAAACTACTACTGGTGTCTTGTCTGGGCCAATTAAGCCGTAACTGTGTTTACTACTTTCTGCAAGATTTGGAGTGACTATTTTGACTTCGCCTAAATTAGATAAAACTGAGGTGATTAAATCAAATGATTCATCTTTAGACTCACCGCTAATCACAATCAAATCTGCTCGTACTAATTGATCTTCGACAATTAACTTAAGCTGATCTTGAGTTTCTGGAATTGTATGAACTCTAAATGCATGAGCCCCTGCTTCACGAACAAAGGTAGTTAAAAACCAGGAGTTACTCTCAAATTCATCTTCATCATCAGCTAATTTACTGCCCGGTTCAACAAGATCATCACCGGCACTAATGATCACTACTCGTGGGTGTGGTCGACACGGCAATCTATCTAATCCTAGGGAGGCAGCTAACGCGATTTGAGTTGAATCAATTTGCTGGCCACTTTTAATAACAAGTTTCTCGTCTACCAATAGATCACTGGCCAAACTAGCTCCATGAGCATCCAGCAGTGGTAGGTCTAACGCAGTCAGCGGATTGCTCAGATTGAGCAATTGCTCCTGCATTAATGCGACAGAAAGTGATTCATTCATACCTAAACCTTACTTTGCCCAAGCGATAAATTAAGGTAAGGGGCATGGTTAATAACGAGACTAAATCTGCGCTTCGAAAGCATTACCGTAAAGAACGTGCGGATAGATTTACCAGCGAAAGCTGGCTACACATTCTCTCAGCAAATGAATTTAAAGATACTTCAAAAATTGGCTCATACATTTCATATGAATTTGAACCAGAAACTAGTGATGTAAATCAAAGAATTATTTCATCAGGTAAAACGCTTTTTCTGCCTAGGCTGCTTAAAAATAATGATTTGGAATGGGTTAGCTGGGATGGCGATAAGAGTAAGTTAAAAAAGTCTGGTAAAACTCTTGAGCCAGTTGGTGAAGCTCTTGAGGATATTCAACTGGATGTAATTATTTTGCCTGCATTACATGTTGACCGTACTGGAAATCGCTTAGGACAAGGTGGTGGCTCCTACGATCGAATTCTTGCGCGTTCTAATGCTTGGACCATCGCTCTGCTGCATAGAGGTGAATTAACTAGTGAAATATTGCCAGTTGAGGAACATGATCAAAAAATTAAAGCAGCCGCCACCCCAGAGATTATTGTGAGATTTTAATTAGTTAAAGTTTCTAGATTTCTAGCCATTACAACTCGTTGAATTTGGTTTGTGCCTTCATAGATTTGTGTTAACTTAGCATCGCGCATCATTCGCTCCACTGGATAATCACTTACATAGCCATAGCCACCAAGTATTTGTACTGCATCGGTTGTTACCTTCATAGCCACATCTGTGGCAAAACATTTACTAGCAGCTGAGAAGAAAGTTAAATCACTTTCACCTCGTTCACTCTTTACCGCTGCTGCATAAGTAAGTTGCCTTGCCGCTTCAATCTGCATTGCCATATCTGCCAACATAAATTGAACACCTTGAAAATCAAATATTGGTTTACCAAATTGTTGGCGCTCATGGGCATATTTCTTTGCAACATCAAAAGCACCTTGCGCAATTCCTAGCGCTTGAGCTGCAATGGTAATTCTGGTGTGGTCTAAAGTTTTCATTGCTAATGAAAAGCCAGTACCAATCTCACCTAAGCGACGATCGTCATTTATTTTTACATTATCGAAATAAACCTCGCGGGTTGGTGATCCACGAAAGCCCATCTTCTTCTCGTGGGCACCAAATGAAACACCTGGGTCAGATTTTTCAATGATAAACGCAGAGATTCCTTTAGCCCCTTTACTACCATCAGTTGAAGCTAGAACTGTGTAAAACTCAGAAACACCTGCATTTGAAATCCACTTCTTGCTGCCAGAAATTATCCAGCCATCTCCATCTTTTACCGCTTTAGTTTTCATTGCGGCCGCATCAGATCCAGCTTCTGATTCAGATAGGCAATATGAAAACCCTTTGCCCGCTGCAAGTTGAGTTAAATACTTCTTTTTTTGATCACTATTGCCAGCAATCATCAGTGGAACTGAACCTAATTTATTAACTGCTGGAATTAATGATGAAGCTCCACAAACTCTTGCCACCTCTTCAATAATTATTACTGCCGCCAACGCATCTGCGCCTTGACCACCAAATTCAACTGGCACATGCGCAGCAGCAAGACCTGCTCCTTGCAGCGCATCTGCTGCCTCTTGCGGATATCTTGAGTTCTCATCAACATCATGAGCAAAAGGTAAAATCTTTTTTTGCGCTAGCGCACTAACGCTTTCTCGAAGTGCTTGATACTCCTCGCCAAATAATGCGGGCATATCTGAACTTGTAGGCATAGGACTATTCTATTGCGAGTTATCTCGTCGATTTAACTCTGCTAAATATTGGTTATAGATAGCCAGATCATCTTTTTCGCCCATGGCAGCTGCTCGATCGGCAGCCCGATCAATTCTGGAAGCCTCTTTCTTGTCATGCCTTATCCATTGCAAGAAGGTGGCAAGTAGTGCAAGCAGGATTGGAATCTCACCCATTGCCCAACCAATTGCTCCACCTAATCTTTGGTCAGCCAATAGATCTGTTGCCCATGGCCTCTCTAGTAATGCAAAGTAACCATTATCTAACAGAGTTGAGGCTGACATTAATGAGATTGAGAAAAACGCATGAATGCTCATCGCTGCAAAAATAATTATCATCTTCACAATATGCGGAACTTTTCTAGGCAAGGGATCAATTCCAATTAATACTTGGAAGAACAATATGCCGGCCAGTAGAAAGTGAATCGACATAAAGAAGTGTCCACTATGGCCCTGCATTAGATTTGAAAAAAGTGGTGTGAAGTAGAGGGCAAAGAGTGAACCATCAAATATAGCTAATGCAACAACTGGGTGGGTGTAAAAATTTGAAATTTTTGAGTGCAGTATTGCGATAAATGCTCCACGTATTCCACGTTCATCTTCACTTCGACCAACCGGTAAAGTTCTAAGCGCTAAAGTGATTGGCGCTCCCAGCACAATGCCGATCGGTGCAATCATGCCAAGCACCATATGAGCCAACATGTGATTTGAAAACGCAAACCGTGAATAAACTCCTAAGCCACCACTTGTTGCAAAATCAATTGCTGATATTCCCAGCGCAAATGCAATTGTTCGCCCGACGGGCCACTTATCACCGCGTCTACTCAAAATTATTACACCCTTTATATAAAGAGCAACCGCAAGTATTAATAGGCCAAGCATTAATCCATCTGCGTCATAGGCAAGTAAAACCCGCGAAATTGTTGGTGGCTGCGGCATTTCAAGTCCAGTTACAAGCAAAGCTGGTGAGGAGATCACTTCACGTTCTGGTGGATTAACAGTTGATAACCAACTTCCCACAAACACAGTTGCAAACATAATCACAATCTCAGCAGTGATTAATCTAAATACAGAAGGGAAATCAGATTTGATTATCCACCTTCGATGTAATGCACCAAATCCGATGAGAGTGATAGTTAAAAATACTTTCAATAAAGTAATTACCCCGTACTTACTTTGCCAAGCCGAAATTGAATCTAATCTGGTCCAAGCAGTGGCAGCACCAGAAAGTGCCACAGCAATCGCACTCCATAATGCGATCGCACTAAATCTAGGAAGAGCGATTAACTTGTGCTCTTTACTTAATTGGGTTAAACCAAATAATCCACCCACCCAAAAACTTAAGGAAATCACATGGATGACTAAAGCTCCGATTGCCAATCCATGGTGGCCAGAGGTTGAACCATGGCTTTGAAATATTGAGGCTGTGATAGCGATAATTGAAATTAGTAAGGCAAGATAGGTGGAAATAACTCTCTTAAGTGAGATCGCTAATACGAAAAGTATGCCAATGATCTGGATTAAATAACTCTTACCAATTGAAGTTTGCGTTAAATAAGACCTGATAACTGTTAAGTCAAAGGATGCTGTTATTGGTTGATCAAGTAAATATGCAATCTGAACTAAAATATAAACAATAGTCGTGGCTAGCCATAATGAGATTAATCTTTTGGTTTTTTTCACTAAAGCAAGATTCGTGACCCTGCCCTTATGATCTAACTCTAGAAAAGCTATTGCAACCAATAAACCAATACTTAATACCCCGGTTAATTGCATCAAGCCTTTGGTAAGGGGTGAGAGTAATTCAATCAAGTGTGAACCCAAACTACTTTAAGAATTTTTTGCTGGTGCTCGAACTCTTCTTTACTTTTCGAGAACGTGCTGGTTCTTTCAAGGTTTGCTTGGCATAACGTGATAAGAAAATTAACATAATAAATGCAAATACCATCAGTCCAATCACAAACAAATCTGTAATGCGATTTGGTGAGTTAGTAACAACCTCTTCTTCAGATGGCGTTGGAGTTGGCAGAGCCATCTCAGCTGGAGCGTTATATAGAAAAGTAAATGTGCCGGTTATTGGTGGCTGATCAATCGCCATCAATGTGTATGCAACTGTGTACAAGCCTGAGATAGTAAGTGGCTTAACTCCAACCATTAATACTGAACCTTGAATCTGAATAGAGCCATCGTCAACTCTGGTTCCTTTTGAATCACTTACCGTAATTTCATTTGCACCATCTAATAAATCAGCATTAGCTTTAATGGTTACAGCAGTTGGTGAAATGCTTAATACTGATCCGGCAGTTGGTGAGGTGCTAACTATTGAAGTTGCCCAAGAAGTAGGCACCGCAGCACAAGTGATTAGAAGTGCAGTGAAAAGTGTGCAAATCCGCTTAATCACTTTGCCCCCCTTAATTGAGTTAGCCCTTATCTTGCCACCTGCTTAAGATTACTCCTATGCCAACCTATGAATATCTGTGTAATGAGTGCGAGCATGCTTTTGAGGCGGTTCAATCATTCACTGAATCAGCCATTGAAAAGTGCCCAAAGTGCAATGGCGCAGTTCGCAAGGTTTATAACAATGTCGGGGTTGTATTTAAAGGAAGTGGCTTCTATAAAACTGATTCAAGAAGTACACCCGCTTCAAAGAGTGAAACACCCGCAGCAAAGGCTGAAAGAAAACCTGTTGCGAAGAAAGAAAGTAAACCTGTTTCAAAAAGCAACGAATAGTTAATGATGAGGCGGCTTATCCCTTGTGATTTCTTCGTCACGTTCACTATCCACTTCTAAATCGATCTCATCGTTTGTTACCTTAGGAAGTATCTCTGGATCTTTCATTAGCTAACTCCTAATGCAATCTCAAGTCCATCTAATAAATCACTAAATGAGCTCTCCGGCAAGTGCCCTTCAAGTATTAAAGTTACAGCTCCTTGAACGCTTGTCCATGCTAATACTTCACCATAAGGTCTCAATTTTTTGGGCATTGCGCCACATTCAACCAATTCATCTAAAGTTTTTTCAAGTATTTTAAAGCTTGAATCCTCTTTGTGGGAATTACTGCTGTCGATCGAACAGAATCCGCCAAATAAAAGCCGAAATAAATTTGGTTCTTTAACAGCCCAATTAAAGTAAGCCAGACCAATTTCTCTAAACCTTGCCTTAGTTGCTTTTATACTTCGTCCTGGAAACTTCTCTAAGGATTTTTCCATCATATTCGCCAATTCCGTAAACAGAAATTGACCAATTCCTTGAATAAGCGAATCCTTGTCTGGAAAATAATGGTAGGCGGCTGAAGGGCTCACGCCTAAGTCCGATGCCACTGCTCGTAATGACAAATTATCTGGCCCATGTTTTCGTATTAACTTAATTGCACTCCTGATAAGTGCCTCTTCTAAATTTCCATGGTGATAGGAGCTTCGTGAGACTTTTAACACTGACATGGAACTATTATGGCCCGAAACTTGACAGTGTTCAAATTAAACCACCATAATCTGAACATTATTCAGATAACAAGGGGGAAGTATGTTTGAAAAACTTGGTTCGCTTATAGTTCAGCGGAAGAAATTAATCTTCACATTGTTCCTCCTGGCAATTTTTACGGCAGGTGGAATTGGATCATCAGTTTTCGGCAAACTCGATAGCGGTGGCTACAACGATCCAAAAAGCGACTCAAGTAAAGCATTTGAGTACCTAACTGATGTATTTAAAGTTAAGGACCCCGCAGTTGTCTTAGTTGTTGAAACTAAAAATGGGTTAACTGACCCGGCAGTTATTGCTTCCGCAACAAAGCTTGAAACGGCAATCAAATCGGAGCCAGGTGTAGGTTCAACACTTTCATATTGGAGCGCGGGTGGCGCACCATCTTTGAAGAGCTCTGATTCTAAATCTGCATTTTTGTTTGTCTATAGCAAGGATGTTGAGTGGGATACGGTGCAATCTCTTGGTAAAAGAATTCAAGACAAATACGATGGCAAGTTTGAGAATTTAACAATCTATGCCAGCGGTACTGGAGTATTTGCTCACGCAATTAATACCAAAATTGCTGATGATTTAAAGTTATCAGAGGCAATATCTATTCCTCTGACCTTTATTTTATTAGTCTTTGTATTTGGTGGACTAGTGGCAAGTGCCATGCCTTTACTTGTAGGGGTATCGGCTATTTTTGGCTCACTTTTAATTATTTATCTACTCACCTTGTTCACAGGCGTAAGCGTATTTGCATTAAATTTGATTACTGGACTTGGACTTGGCTTAGGTATTGATTATTCGCTCTTAATTGTTAATCGATTCAGAGAAGAGTTGCACGCTGGTAAATCAGTTGATGAAGCAATTAAGAAAACTGTTGCCACGGCAGGAAAGACTGTTTTTTATTCTGGCCTAACAATTGTTATTACTCTGGCCGCTTTAATGCTCTTTCCGCTAATGTTTTTAAAATCTTTTGGCTATGCCGGTGTAACAGTTGTAATCATGGCAGTCTTTGGTTCACTAATTGCATTGCCAGCCTTACTTGCAATTCTTGGCAAGCGAATTGATAAGGCGGTAGTCCGAAAAGCAGCGTTAACCCCTAAAGAGGATGGTCGATGGGCACAAACTGCTCGTTTTGTAATGGCAAAACCAGTCTCAGTTGTTACCTTAAGTTTGATTGCATTAGGTGTCCTAGCATCTCCAATTACAAACATAGTTTTCTCACAAGTTGATTCAAGAGTTTTACCCGCTAGTAATCCTGCAGCTTATGCAGCTGAAATTATTACCGAAAGATTTCCTGGGCAAGAAGGCAATCCGATTGAAATTATCATTCCGGGCGGAGCAACAAAAATTACCCAGATAACTCAATATGTCTCATCGATTGCAAAAGTTGATGGCATAGTCAGAGTAGGTGAACCGCAAATACTTGGAAATGATGTTCGAGTTATTGCAATTCATGAGATGGGCCCAAGAACTCCAGAGGCTGAATCATTAATTAAAAAGATAAGACTGATAAATGCGCCCGACCAAACACTTGTTGGTGGAGTTGCAGCTGATTATGCAGATACTCAAATCGGAATTGCAAAAACAATGCCCTGGGCACTGCTCTGGATTGCAATCGGCGTATTAGTTCTACTATTTGTATTTACTGGATCAATTATCTTGCCGATCAAAGCAGTCATTTTAAATATTCTCTCACTGAGTGCAACTTTAGGTGCCATAACTTGGATATTTGTGGAAGGCCATTTGAAGTGGCTGGTGGGTGACTTCACCGTTACTGGCTCAGTTGATACTGGATCGGTAATTTTAGTTGCAGTTGTTGCCTTTGGATTATCTATGGATTACGAGCTATTCCTGCTTTCTCGAATCAAAGAGGAGCATGATGCTGGACGATCAAATATTGAAGCTGTCGCTACAGGATTACAAAGATCTGCGCGAATCATTACTGCCGCAGCTGGTTTACTGGCAATAGTCTTTGCCGCTTTTATGTTAAGTGGTGTTACCTCAATAAAAATGCTTGGCTTTGGTGTGGCATTTGCAATTATTTTAGATGCAACA
>JBPCSS010000010.1:0-6491 GCA_051006855.1 Candidatus Nanopelagicus sp. | reverse complement strand
TTAGTCTTTACTGCATTTTCTGGCTCTCACCAGGACGCGATCAAAAAAGGTTTTGAGCATATGGAAAAAGATGCCAAAGCTGCTGGCAGTGATAAGGATAAATTCACCTGGGCAGTTCCATATTTACCAATAGATCCAAAAGATATTGGCAGATCCTATGAGGCAGTAATTCGAGTTAATAGCCAATCTGGTAAAGGTGGGGTTGCTTATTTAATGAAGCATGAACACCAATTAGATCTGCCCCGCAGATTACAAATTGAGTTTAGCCAAGTTATTCAATCATTAACTGATTCTGAAGGTGGTGAGGTTTCACCAGAGTTGATGTGGAGTAAGTTTGAAGATGAGTATTTACCAGCCAAGGAAAATCAATGGGGTCGGTTTAAATTAGCTGGCCTTTCCCAAACATCGCAGATGGATCAAGATGTTGATTTAAGCATTGAGTTACTAGATAAAGGTGTTTCAAAGAAGCTAACTGGCAAAGGTAATGGTCCAATTGCAGCATTTGTGGCAATTGTTAACTCACATGAGCCAAAACTTGCACTGCGGGTTTTGGATTATTACGAGCACGCTTTATCTGCTGGCGGAGATGCAAAAGCTGCTGCCTACTTAGAGTGTGAGATTTCGGGCCAGGTTTATTGGGGAGTTGGAATTGATCCAAGTACAACAACTGCTGCGCTAAAGGCAGTTATCTCCTCAATCAATCGAGCAGTTCGCTAACCGCCCCGCTCTTACTCCTCTAGTAACTTAAGGGCATGTCTTTATACCGCGATCAGGCGATTGTGCTGCGCACCCAAAAATTAGGGGAGGCAGATCGCATCATCACCTTGTTCACAAAAGAACATGGTCGAATAAAAGCGGTGGCAAAGGGAGTTCGCAGAACTAAATCTAGATTTGGTGCTCGGCTTGAGCCCGCCAGTTATGTTGATTTGCAGTTATATACCGGGCGCACCTTTGACACCATAACTCAAGTAGTAAGTATTGAAAATTATGGTGATGTTTTATCTAGTGATTACCAAAGTTGGACAGTTGCTAGTGCAATTCTTGAAGCTGCAGAACGCTTTACTCAAGCAGAGCATGAACCAGCTTTGCAGCAATTTATATTAGTTAGCGGCTCGTTAAAAGCTTTAGCTGAAAAAAGATATGACGCATCCTTGATATTAGATGCCTATCTACTTAGATCATTAGCAGTTGCCGGATACGCACCATCATTAACTGTTTGTTCAAGATGTGATGCACCCGGTCCACATAAGTTTTTTTCACTGCAAGGTGGTGGCTCAGTCTGTCCTAGTTGCAAGCCATCAGCCTCGGCCGCCCCTGCCCAGGCAACTCTAGATTTAATGGCACATTTGTTAACGGGGGATTGGGAACAGGCGGTAAGAAGTGAAAGCAAAAATAGGAGTGAGGCATCAGGATTAATTGCCGCCTACCTGCAGTGGCATTTAGAACGTGGTTTACGATCCTTGCCTTTAGTTGAGAGAATAAGTCGTGGTTAAAAGAAAGAGCCGGGTGAGTAGGCGAAAAAAGGTAACGCCACCAACTCCCCATCGCACCGGTGTTACCCCTCCAAAATTAGATCCAAAACAAATTCCAAACCATGTTGCCTTAGTCATGGATGGCAATGGCAGATGGGCAAAGCAACGAGGATTACCAAGAACTGCAGGACATGAAGCTGGCGAGGCATCGCTACTGGATATGGTCCATGGCGCAATTGAAATTGGTGTTAAAGAGTTAAGTGCTTATGCCTTCTCAACTGAAAACTGGCGGCGCTCGCCGGAAGAAGTGAAATTCCTAATGGAGTTTAATCGCCAAGTTTTGCGCAAACGACGAGATGAGATGAATGATTTAGGAGTAAAGATTCGCTGGGTGGGCCGGGAGAAAAGATTATGGAGTGGAGTTTTAAAGGAGTTGAAAGAGGCGCAGGAGTTAACTAAAAATAACAAAGTGTTAACCCTGAATATGTGTGTGAATTATGGTGGCCGGGCTGAGATGCTAGATGCCGCAGTTGCAATTGCAAAGGATGCAATGCGTAAAAAAATAAAACCAGATTCCCTCTCTGAAAAATCCTTAACTAAGTACCTTTACGCCCCAGCGATGAGTGATGTGGATTTATTTTTAAGATCATCTGGTGAACAACGCACTAGCAATTTCTTAATGTGGCAATCAGCCTACGCTGAGATGGTTTTCTTAGATGTGCTTTGGCCAGATGCTGACCGACGAACTCTTTGGAAGGCGATTGAGATTTATGCTGATCGCGAGCGAAGGTTTGGTAAGGCTTAACTTAAATATTTGCTACTAATAACCACATGATTAAAACACCAGTTAAGGTTGCAATCATCGTCACCTTTGATGGGTGCTTTGAATGTGCCTCTGGCAAAATATGAGAGGTGGCCAAGTAGATAACAATTCCAGAAAATAGTGCTAGGTAGATCGCTAAATTTGCATCACTGATACTAAGTGAACTACCAATTGTTGCACCACTTATTCGTGCAACCGCATCTAATCCCAAAAGATACTTACCCTTTTTTCGCCATTGATTTGTCTTGATCAAAAGCGCCACGGTATTTAATCCATCGCTAAATGCATGAACAATCATTGCAATAAATACTGCAATTCCCAACTCAGTACTAACTTTAAATGCAAGTGCTAAAGCAACACCATCTAAAAATATGTGACCTGCCATTGCAACTGCGCCAACCACACCTGCAATTTCAACTGCATGTGTATGTTCATGCCCATAATCTGATTCAGCAGGTTCATGGGATCCGACAAATTGCTCTAAAAAGTGGAGAAATAAAAAGCCAGATATTAAGGCGATAGATATGGTTTTAACCCCACCAAGATCAGATGAGTTCATCTCAAAAATCTCTGGCAGTAAATCAAAGCTAACTAGCCCAAGTAATAAGCCAGCTGATAGGCCTAAAACAAGATGAAATCGATCTTTTGCGCGAAGGGCAAGCATGCCACCTAGGAAAGTAGCAAATACTGTGATGGCTGCTAATCCAATAACTAACATTTGCTAAATCTAGCGTAAAGTTATCTCAAGAAAAGCAAGCCGCCGACAGCCAGCCGGATGGAGATCAAATGGCCCAAGATCGTTTAGAGACAATCGTTTCCTTAGCCAAACGACGTGGTTTTGTATACCCCTCATCTGAAATTTATGGCGGACTTCGCGCATCCTGGGATTACGGTCCACTTGGAGTTGAGTTAAAAAATAATATTAAACGCCAATGGTGGAAATCCATGGTGCAAGGCAGAGATGATGTGGTCGGCTTAGATTCTTGCGTAATTTTAGCTCGTGAGGTTTGGCAAGCATCCGGACATGTTGAAACTTTCTCTGATCCATTAACTGAGTGCACAAGTTGTCATAAGCGATACCGCGCAGATCATTTAGAAGAGGCTTATGAAAACAAGCATAAGAAAAAAGCGGCATCTCTTGCCGAAATAAATTGCCCAAATTGTGGCACCAAAGGAAAATTTACTGCCCCTAAACAATTTTCTGGATTACTTAAAACCTATCTTGGACCAGTTGAGGATGAATCAGGTTTGGCATATTTGCGACCAGAGACCGCCCAAGGCATATTTATTAACTTTGATAACGTGGCTTCAACTTCAAGAAAGAAGCCACCATTTGGAATTGGCCAAATTGGTAAGTCGTTTAGAAATGAAATTACCCCAGGAAACTTTATCTTTAGAACCCGTGAGTTTGAACAGATGGAGATGGAATTTTTTGTTGTCCCAGGAACAGATGAACAATGGCATCAATATTGGATCGATACCAGATTGGCTTGGTATAAAGATTTAGGAATTAATCCAGATCGGCTTCGAATTTTTGAGCATCCAAAAGAAAAGCTATCCCATTACTCAAAGCGCACGGCAGATATTGAGTATAAGTTTGAGTTTGCAGGTACTGAGTGGGGTGAGTTAGAAGGTATTGCTAATCGAACTGATTTTGATTTGAAATCACACTCACGTGCATCTGGTGAAAACCTAACCTGGTTTGATCAAGAAAAAAATGAGCGCTGGACACCGTATGTGATTGAGCCAGCAGCCGGTGTTGATCGTTGCGCACTTACATTTATGTTGGATTCTTTTACAGAGGATGAAGCACCTAATTCAAAGGGTGAGATGGAAAAACGAGCGTTGATGAAATTAGATTATCGATTGGCCCCGGTGAAGATTGGTGTGCTGCCTCTATCAAGAAACGCTGATCTATCGCCAAAAGCAAAGGATTTAGCTGATTCGCTTCGCAAGCATTGGAATGTGGATTTTGATGATGCGGGTGCAATCGGCAGACGTTATCGCAGGCAAGATGAGATCGGAACCCCATTTTGCATCACAATTGATTTTGAGAGCTTAGATGATCAAGCAGTAACAATTAGAGAGCGTGACACCATGGCACAATCTCGAATTGCAATTGATCAAGTTCAAAATTACTTAGCTCCTAAATTATTAGGTTGCTAATTGTTAACGCAGGTTAAACCACTTCGTCTGCCAATTTCTAATGGCAGATTTGAAAACAATGAATTTGTATTAAGTACACCAGTAGTTTTAGCGCCAATGGCTGGCATAACAAATGCTGCTTTTCGAAGGTTATGCCGAGAAATGGGCGCAGGACTTTTTGTTTCAGAGATGGTTACCGCACGTGCTTTAATTGAAAGACGTGAGGAGACCTTCAGATTAATTAAGCCAGGAGTTGGCGAGAGTCCAAGGTCAGTTCAACTATATGCCGTAGATCCAATTGTGTTAGGCAAAGCGGTTGATTTACTAGGCAGTGAAGATCTTGCAGATCATATTGATTTGAATTTTGGTTGCCCAGTTCCAAAAGTAACTCGCCGTGGTGGTGGAGCTGCTTTGCCATTTAAGCGCAGGTTGTTTTCAGCAATTGTTGAAGCAGCGGTTAAGAGTGCAAGTAAATTTGGAATTCCAGTAACGGTAAAGATGCGGGTTGGAATTGATTCAGACCATCACACATTTTTAGAGTCCGCAAAATCTGCAGCTGATTTAGGAGTCACTTGGGTGGCACTTCATGCTAGAACTGCTGCGCAGTTATATGAAGGCAGATCAGATTGGAACAAAATTACTGATTTGGTTGAACATCTTTCTGGTAGTGATGTGCCTGTACTTGGTAATGGTGATATTTGGTCAGGTGAAGATGCGGTGAGAATGATTAACCAAACTGGTTGTGCAGGCGTGGTGGTAGGAAGAGGTTGTCTAGGCCGGCCTTGGTTGTTTGCAGATTTAGTTAGTTCAATTAATGGTGAAAATAAAAGAGTTAATCCAAATTTGTTTGAAGTTAGAAATATTATGTTGCGTCATGGTCAACTACTAGTTGAATACTTTGAAAATGAAGATCGAGCAATGCGCGATATTAGAAAGCATATGGCTTGGTATCTAAAGGGTTTTTCAGTACCACGTGAGATTAGATCATCACTTGGGATGGTTTCTTCATTAGCGCAAATGCAAGAGTTGTTGTCTGGCCTTTCTGATCAACCATACCCACAATCAGTTGGCGATGGACCACGGGGTCGAACTAGCCATGGCCGTGAGGTAAAACTTCCAGACGGTTGGCTTAATGATCCAGATGAGCTGGCAACAATTTCAATTGATGATGCAATTTCAGGTGGCTAAAGTAATTGTTCATTTTTAGATTTATCAGAAGAGTAATCTCATTTATATTGCTATTAATAATTGTTGTGCCACTTTATGTGGCAGGCAGTATTTGGTACTCAGCTAGAAATTCAGAGCCAGTAAAGTCTGATGTAATTCTTGTGATGGGAGCCGCCCAATTTGATGGCCGACCTAGTGATATTTTGCAATCTAGATTAAAAGAGAGCTTACAAATATATAAATCCGGGCTAGCGCCAAGAATTTACACAATCGGATCTGGTGCTCCAGGTGATAGAACCACTGAGGCCGCTGCGAGTAAGAACTGGTTGATTAATAATGGCGTTAAAAAATCAAATATCTTGTCCATTACTAAAGGCAGAGATACTTTAAGCAGTACCCAGGCTTATGCATCGGCGATGAAAAGCGCAAAATATACTTCGGTAATTATTGTGACAGATCCTTATCACTGCCATCGATCTATCAAGATGGCCACCGACTTAGGTTTAATTGCTAGCTGTGATCCAGTGAAATCTGGCCCAGCCGCTGTTTCAAACTCAGGGTATAAGTATTTAGCCAGAGAGACTGGTGCATATCTGGCCTATATAACTGTTGGCCGACTTGGTATTAAGTTAAGTGATCGATTAATTGCAACGGATCTATACTCTTAAGCTATGGAGTTACTACCTTTTCTAGATCTGCTATCAACCTTAGTTTTTGCATTAGTTGGCGCAAGAATTGCTGCAGATAAAGGATTAGATTATGGCGGCATAGCATTTATCGCAGCAGTTGCATCTGTATCAGGTGGAACATTAAGAAATGTTTTCCTCGGATTAAAACCGGTGTGGATCAGTGATCCTTGGATAACAGTTGCAGTCTTAAGCGCA
>JBPCSS010000009.1:0-18531 GCA_051006855.1 Candidatus Nanopelagicus sp. | reverse complement strand
GCGGTTTTATCTTTAGGTCTCAAACTTTCTGATTGCGTTATCTATAACCCATGGAAACCAAATGGTGGATTAACAGATGAAGCGATCGTAAATGCCAAAGTAATTTTATGGCGTGGTCATTGCTCAGTTCATGGCAGGTTCACAGTGGCAAATATTGATGATGTTCGGCAGAAACTAAGTGGCGTTAAGGTGTTGGTTCATCCTGAGTGCCAACATGATGTGGTTTCAAATGCTGATGTGGTTGGCAGCACAGAGATGATCATTAAAACTGTTTCCCAATCCCCAGCCGGCTCTAAATGGGCGATTGGCACTGAATTAAATTTGGTCCAACGCCTTGCTAATGAGAATCCAGATAAGCAGATAGTTTTCTTAGATAAAACTGTGTGTTATTGCTCGACTATGAATCGAATTGACCTACCTCACCTTGTTTGGGCAATGGAATCCTTAGTTAGTGGGAGGTTAATCAACCAGATTAAAGTTGATGATGAGGTGGCAAAGTATGCCAAAGTTGCATTAGACCAAATGTTAGCCCTACCTTAATCTCATGAGCGAAAAAAAGGGCAAGCCAACGCCAAAACGTAAAGAGAGTGAAGCTAAGTTAAAGCTTTCTCCACTATCACCAAATGCCAGTAAAGCAACAAAAAAAGTTCTGAAGGAACAAGCCCGCCAACGTCGCCTGGAGGCAAGAGCTGCTTATATGCGCGGAGAAGAAAGTGCGCTGCCAGTTAGAGATCGCGGTGATGCCAGAAGATTTGTTAGAAATTATGTTGATGAGCGAAAATCAGTTACTGAGTACTTCTTAATTATCATCATGGTGGTATTAATTTTGACCATCATCCCAATTCCAGCAGTGCAGCTAGCTGCAGTTGCTGTTATGTATTCATCCATGATTTTTATAGCTCTGGATGGAATTTTGTTATCTAGGCGTATCAAGAAAATGGTTAAAGAGAAGTTTCCCGGTGAGCCAACCAGAGGTATTGGGATGTATGGCTGGATGCGGGCTACTCAATTACGCAGATTACGAGCCCCGTCACCACAGGTTTTGATCAATAAGCGAAAAGGTAAGTAAAAACTAAGCCCTTGGCTTTGGGCTAACTGTCTTACTTGGATCAGTTGTAATCACCCCGGTTAATACGCCATCAATCTCATTCATTATTGATTTATCTAATTTAACGCCAGATGCCTTCACATTCTCTTTAATTTGCGAAGGTTTAGTTGCTCCAATAATTGCACTTGAAACATTTGGGTTTTGCAGAACCCAAGCAATCGCAAGTTGCGCTGGACTTAAGTCAACCTTAGCTGCAATTGGAATTAACTTTTGCACTTTCTCTAAAATCTCATCCTTCATAAAGCCAGAGATCATATTGGCGCCACCCTTTTTGTCAGTCGCGCGAGATCCCGCTGGTGCTTTTTTCCCTGGTAAATACTTTCCAGTTAAAACACCTTGAGCGATTGGTGACCAAACTATTTGACCAATCCCCTCTTTTTCAGAAAGTGGCACAACTTGAGATTCAATAACCCGCCACAGCATTGAGTACTGAGGTTGGCTGGAGATAAATCGGTAATAACCCTTTTGATCTTGAATTTTTAGCGCTGCCGCGATTTGCTCAGCATTCCACTCTGAAAAACCGATATATAAAACTTTGCCGCTGCGAATCAAATCATCAAAAGCGCCAAGCGTTTCCTCAAGTGGTGTCTCATAATCAAATCGATGAGCTTGATAAAGATCCACATAATCTGTTTTCAATCGCTTTAAGGATGCATTACAAGATTCCATAATGTGTTTGCGGGAAAGCCCACGATCATTTTTTCCAGTTCCAGTTGGCCAATAAACCTTTGTAAATAACTCATAAGACTCTCGCTTAACCCCTTTAAGCGCCTTGCCCATAACCGATTCAGCACGTGTACCGGCATAAACATCAGCGGTATCTAAGGTAGTAATACCAAGATCTAATGCTGCTCGTACACATTTAATCGCCGCTTGCTCTTCGACTTGGGAGCCATGGGTGATCCAGTTTCCATAGGTAATTTCTGAGACATACATTCCAGTACTGCCAAGACGTCTATATTCCATATCTCAACAATAACTCGATCAGGCAGGGGCTGCAATGTGCGTGGTGAGTTGATATTTCTCTTAGTTGCCAGCAAACTCCGCCTACAACTTAATAAGCAATGTTTAAAGAGTGTGACTGGGGGAAGTCGGTGAAAATCCGACGCTGTCCCGCAACCGTGAGAAAGATTTCTTTCAAGTCGGATTACCCAACACATTTTATTTATTTACCACCCGTCGAGGATTGCGGGGCGGGAATTCTCATTTAGTTGAGTTTTTTCGCTTACGTGAAACTCTCTAATTGAGAGGCACTACATGTTCAGTAAGTACTTCATGGCTGGAAAGAAATTCATACCTGCTATCGCAGTAGTTGCACTGGTAATTGGTGGGATCACCTTTTATTCAGCGCAAACTACAAAAAACTGTGTAAATCTTGTAATTGATTATGGTGTTTTAGATCCAGAAAATCAGCCATATGAGAAGTGCCTAGCTACAGATAATGAAATTACTGCGCTAGAGCTGATGAAAAGTGCCAATTTTAAATTAGAAGGCACTGATAAATATGGTGATGCAATTGTTTGTAGGTTAAATAACCTTCCGAAATCTGATGAACCGATAGGTATTAAAGGTCATGAGGATTACATAGAAAATTGCAAAGATATGCCTGCTGAGTTTGCCTATTGGGCAGTTTTAGAAAAGCGTAAGCAACCACTGCCAAATCCAGCCGATCTAAATGCAAAGTGGGCATGGGCCCAGGTAGGTGTGGCGGAGTTGGCATTAAAACCTGGTGATTCACTCGCCTTTGTTTTTGCCGATAATGGTAATGTTAAGTTTCCTGAGTAGGAGTAATAATGTTATCTAGCCATCAAGTGCCTGTGATTGTGTCGGTAAAGAAAACCACCGCCACAAAATCACTGTTTGCAAAAATCTTGGGACTCTCCGCTCACATCGGAATTCTCTATATTGGTACAACAATTGCTGAGTACGCCTGGCGACTTTGGGGTGCTTGCTAAAAACTGTCAGTTAAAAAACTGGCTTGGCTTTATCGAACTTTAGATGGCACAAAGGGCAGGGAAACAACCTTAAAGGTTGAATCATTGCCACGGATATCAATCAAAATTTGATCATCCTTTTTCACATCTGAATTCATTAAAGCCAAGCCAATTCCTTTTTTCAAAGCTGGTGAAAAAGTTCCGCTGGTAACTACCCCGATCACCTGCCCAGTTAGATCTTTAACCTTCATATCTTTTCTTGGAATGCCGCGATCTGTCGCAATGATCGCTTTTAACTTTAATTTACTGCCACTGTCTTTTTGCCTTAACAAAACATTCTTGCCCCGAAACTCCGGCTTACTCCATCCAACTGCCCAACCTGCGCCGGCTTCAACGGGTGTGATTGTTAGAGATAACTCATGACCATGAAGTGGATAACCCATCTCAGTTCGAAGTAAATCTCTTGCGCCAAGTCCACAAATTGCACCGGATAAATCACCAATTGCTAACACCAATTTGTCCCATACCTGCTGTGAATCCTTCCAAGCCGGGATAATTTCAAAACCAAACTCACCGGTGTATCCAGTTCGGCACAAAATAACTGGGCAATTATCAATCTTGGTATGAACAAATGACATGTAATCTAACTCGGCTACTACTCCAACCTTACTTAAAACCTTTGCTGAATCAGGTCCCTGTACAGCGAGCACACCGTAATCTTTATGAAGGTTTGTTACTTTAATGCCAGCAGGACAATTACTTTTTAATATCTCAAAGACAGCCGTTGTATTTGATGCATTTGGGATGAGGAATAGATCTGAATCGGAATTACGATAAATAATTAGATCATCCACTACCCCGCCATCCTCATTGCAAAGTAATGTGTATTGGGCTTGCCCGGTAGTAATTTTGGTCAAATCATTTGTAACCATTTTATTAATGAAATCAATACATGCTTCACCGACTACCGAAATTTTCCCTAGATGGGAAACATCAAAGATGCCGACATGTTGGCGAACCGCTGTGTACTCGGCAATTGCACCAGTTTGAGGATATTCAATCGGCATCAGCCAACCACCAAAATCAGCCATCTTTGCATTTAGCGCTAAATGTTTATCTGCCAATGGCGATTGGTTCATGACCCAAACCTACACGCCTTATTTATGGAAATCACTCATTGGTAATGCCCATAATTATCACCTTTTGTGAGAATCCTTTAGGCTTATCCCTGAGATAAAAAACTGCGATTTTGCAAATACAGGAGTGCTATGGCCAAGGTGAAATTAACTTCTAAAGTTGATAGTGAAGTATTAGTTGTTGGCCTTGCAAGTTCTAATAAGAAGTTACAGATTGAATCTGGCGCTTCCCAAATCGATAGTGCCTCACTTCTTGCAACACTAAATGCAATGAATGCAACTGGAAAAGCTGATGAAGTCATTAAATTGCCAGGCAAAAATACAAAGCTTGTGGTCTTTACTGGATTAGGCGATATCAAATCCGCATCGGATCCTGAGAATTTAAGACGCGCAGCGGGGGCTGCTGCCCGAGATCTAAATGGTAATAAAAGTGCAACCTTTTCACTGCCTCATAAATCAGTTGTTGAATTAGCAGCTATTGCAGAGGGTGCTGCACTGGGCGCCTATACCTTCACCGAATTTCTAGGTAGCAGCAAGCAAGATCAAAAGCAGCCGCTTGCGCAGGTAAGTGTGATCTCTAAATTTGCCGATACCGCCCAGGCTAACGAAGCTGCACGGCGTGCTGATATCATTGCTGAACAAACCTATTTAGTTAGAGATTTAATTAATACCCCGCCAAGCCATTTAACGCCAGATTCTTTCTCGCAACAACTTAAAAAATTATCTTCGAAGTATGGTGTTAAGGCTGAAATTCTTAATGATGCTGCTCTTAAAAAAGGTGGCTACGGTGGAATTATCGGCGTTGGTCAAGGTTCAGCGAACCCACCACGTCTACTCCATGTTTCATACTCACCGGCTAAAGCCAAAAAGCGATATGCATATGTTGGTAAAGGCATCACCTTCGATACTGGTGGTCTTGCGCTAAAGCCAGCAAATGGCATGGAGGCGATGAAATCAGATATGTCTGGGGCGGCTGCGGTGATCGCAGCAGTATTTGCAATCGCACAACTTAAATTGCCAATTGCAATTGATGGCTGGGCGCCACTTGCTGAAAATATGGTTAGCGATAACGCCACTAGACCTAGTGATGTAATAACTATTTATGGTGGAAAAACAGTAGAGGTTTTAAATCCAGATGCCGAGGGACGATTGGTATTAGCCGATGCGCTGGTTAAGGCTGCAGAGGTCGGCAAGAAGGCTGGTGGCTTAGATGGAATTATTGATGTTGCTACATTAACTGGTGCACAAGTTGTTGCACTTGGTACCAGAACCTCTGCTGTTATGACAAACAATGATGAGTTTAGTAATCAATTTTTAAAGGCTGCTGAAATTGCCGGTGAATCTTTTTGGCCAATGCCACTTCCGGTAGAACTTCGCGCCTCCCTTGATTCACCAGTTGCAGATCTTGCAAATATTGGTGATCGAATGGGTGGCATGTTAGTTGCTGGAATATTCTTAAAAGAGTTTATCGATCCACAAACACCATGGTTGCACTTAGATATTGCAGGACCTGCCTATAACGAAAAAACTGCACATGGCTATACACCAGTTGGTGGCACCGGAATCGCTTTGCGCTCACTTGTGCAATTAGCTGAGTTGGCTTCCTCACAGTCATAGTGTCGATATTTTCATTGGTTTATCAAGGAGAACAATTCGTGGCAGGATTACCTCATGGCCGATTTTGATCTAGTAATTCTCGGTGGTGGTAGTGGTGGTTATGCAGCAGCTCTTCGCGCATCCCAGTTAGGTCAAAAAGTAGTTTTAATCGAAAAGGAAAAATTAGGTGGCACCTGCCTGCATAAAGGTTGCATTCCAACTAAGGCTCTATTACATGCCGGCGAGATTGCAGATAGCACCAGACATGCAGCAGATTTTGGCGTTAAGGCAGATTTTCATGCCATGGATATGGCAGCGGTGAACACCTATAAGGATGGTGTGATTGCAAAGCTTCACAAGGGTTTAGAAGGGTTAGTGAAATCAAGAAATGTTACTTATGTGCAAGGTAGTGGAAAATTAGTTTCAAACAACACAGTTGAAGCCAATGGCACAAAATACACCGGCAAAAATGTCATCCTGGCAACTGGTTCATATCCAAAGAGTTTGCCGGGACTTGAAATTGATGGCAAGCAGATAATCACTAGTGAGCAAGCAATCAAACTTGATTACGTTCCAAAATCTGTAATCGTCTTGGGCGGTGGCGTGATTGGATGTGAGTTTGCATCTGTCTGGAAATCATTTGGCGCTGAGGTAACGATTATTGAAGGTCTTAACCACTTAGTGGCGTTAGAGGATGAATCTTCCAGCAAGCAATTAGAGCGGGCCTTCCGAAAGCGTGGAATTAATTTTGAACTAGGAGTTAAATTTAAATCTGCCGAGCGTGGCAAGAAAGATGTGAAGGTCACTTTAGAAGATGGCAAGGAGTTCTCTGCTGAACTACTTCTGGTGGCTGTCGGCCGCGGACCAGTATCAGCCGGTCTTGGCTATGAAGAGGCTGGTATCAAGATGGATCGTGGGTATGTGTTGGTTGATAACAAATGTCGCACCAATATCTCTGGCATATGGGCGGTCGGAGATTTAATTCCAACATTGCAATTAGCTCACGTTGGATTTGCTGAAGGAATTATGGTGGCAGAGGAAATTGCTGGGCTAAACCCAAGAGCAATAAATTACGATGGCATTCCACGAGTAACCTATTCAGAGCCAGAGGTTGCATCGGTTGGTTTAACCACCGCTGCAGCTAAGGCAGCTGGAAATGATGTTGTGGAATTAAATTATGATTTAGCTGGAAATGGTAAAGCAAATATTCTAAAAACTGCTGGTTCAGTTAAATTGGTAGCCAAGAAGAATGGTCCGGTACTAGGTATTCACATGGTGGGCTCTCGCGTAGGCGAGTTGCTTGCCGAGGCTCAGTTAATCTACAACTGGGAAGCAGATGCAGCCGATGTTGCCCAACACATTCATGCCCACCCAACCTTGTCTGAGGCAATGGGTGAGGCACACTTAGCCTTGGCCGGTAAGCCATTGCATGCCCACGGATAATTTGAACATGGTTAATAGAAAGGTTGAAAAATAAATGACATTTTCAGTTACCATGCCAGCACTTGGCGAATCTGTAACTGAAGGAACTGTTACACGTTGGCTTAAAAAAGAGGGCGATTCAATTGCGGTGGATGAACCATTGCTAGAGGTTTCAACAGATAAAGTCGATACTGAAATTCCCTCCCCGGTTGCAGGTGTATTGCAAAAAATTGTTGTACAAGTTGATTCCACTGTTGCAGTTGGCGCAGAGCTTGCTGTAATTGCTGAATCTGGCTCTGCTGCAAAGCCTGTGTCTGAAACGCCAGCGCCAGTTGCTGCGCCAACACCTGCCCCAGTTGCACCTGCTGCGCCAACTCCAGTAGCACCTGTTCAAGCTTCAACTCCAGCACCAGCAAGTAGCGGCGCCACAATCGTTTCAATGCCAGCATTGGGTGAATCTGTAACTGAAGGAACTGTTACAAGATGGCTAAAGAAGGTGGGCGATGCTGTCGCAGCTGATGAAGCATTGCTTGAGGTTTCAACTGACAAAGTTGATACTGAAATTCCATCGCCAGTATCGGGCACAATATTAAGTATTGATGTTGCAGTTGATTCAACTGTTGCAGTTGGCGCTCGCTTAGCTTCAATTGGAGTCTCGGGCTCGACCGCACCGGCTGCTAAATCAACACCAGTTGCACCAGTTGCTCCTATTGCAACACCTGCACCGAAACCTGCTCCAACTCCGATTGCTCCTGCAGTTATGCCAGCACCAGTTACTGCACCTGCCCCTGTTGCAGCAGCCCCGGCTGGCTCTTCTCGCGCAGATGATGCATATGTGACCCCTATTGTTCGAAAGTTAGCAGCAGAAGCTGGCGTAAATCTTTCAACCATTAAAGGAACTGGCGTGGGCGGAAGAATTCGCAAAGAAGATATTTTGGCTGCAACGCCGCGTGCTGCTGCAACACCAACTGCAACTGTGATGGCATCAACCGCTGCTGCGCCTCGTGGACCACTTGCGGTATCACCACTTCGTGGCACAACTGTAAGCATGTCCAGACTTAGAAAAGTTATTGCAGACCGAATGGTTGAGTCACTTAAAATTTCGGCGCAGTTAACAACAGTAGTTGAAGTAGATGTGACAAAAATTGATCGATTACGAAATGCTGCCAAAGCATCTTTTGAAGCAAGAGAAGGTGTGAAGTTAACTTTCCTTCCATTTTTTGCAGTGGCAGTTTGTGAGGCATTAAAACAACATCCAGTTTTAAACTCATCCGTTGAAGGTGATCAAATTACCTACCATGGATCTGAACACCTTGGAGTTGCTGTTGATACTGACCGCGGCTTGCTGGTGCCAGTTGTTAAAGATGCAGGTGATTTAAACATAGGTGGTGTTGCTCGTAAGATTTCAGATGTAGCAGCTAGAACTCGAGAAAATAAAATTACTCCAGATGAACTAGGTGGTGGAACATTCACCATTACAAATACTGGATCTCGTGGTGCACTTTTTGATACGCCAATCATTAATCAACCACAGGTAGCAATTCTTGGTTTAGGTGCGGTAGTCAAGCGCCCAATGGTGGTAAAGGGTGCTGATGGTGGTGAAACGATTGCAATTAGATCGATGGTTTATCTCGCACTCTCCTACGATCACCGAGTTGTCGATGGCGCAGATGCAGCACGTTTCTTAGTTACGCTAAAAGAAAGACTTGAAGAGGGCCGTTTCGAATCTGATCTAGGTCTTTAATTTGCCACGTTCTAAAAAAATAGCGGTCACCGGTGCATCCGGCTTAATTGGTAGTGCTCTTTGTGCTCAACTTAAAAGTGATGGGCATCAAGTTTTAAAGTTAGTTAGAAGGCCGACCCGATTATCAGATGAAGTTACTTGGAATCCAATTAAAGGTGAGATTGATTTAAAACCACTTGAAGGAATTGATGCAGTATTTCATTTAGCAGGTGCAGGTGTTGGTGATAAGCGCTGGTCTGCTGCATATCGATCTGAAATTCTAAACTCTCGATTACTTGGCACAACCACAATAGCTAATGCCTGTGAACAATTACATCCAGAAGTTTTCATTTCAGCAAGTGCAATTGGCTACTACGGAGAGACTGGAAATCGTGCGGTTGTTGAATCAGATCGTGGCGGCGAGGATTTTCTCTCAATTGTTTGCCGGGAGTGGGAAGTGGTTGCAAACCTGGCACCAAGTGTTAGAACTGTAAAATTGAGAACTGGTTTGGTGCTTGATCCAACTGGTGGCGCTCTTGGAAGAATGATGCCAATATTTAAATTTGGTTTAGGTGGAAAATTAGGCTCTGGCAAACAATGGTGGTCCTGGATCACCTTGCATGACCAAATACGTGCAATGAACTTCTTAATGAACTCAAAAATTGAAGGAGCAGTAAATCTGACCGCACCAAATCCGGTTACTAATCAAGAGTTCACCGCCGCATTGGCTCGGGCATTGAAGCGACCAGCATTTTTCCCTGCGCCAGCCTTTGCAATAAGAGCAGCCCTTGGTGGATTTTCAACCGAGGTGCTTGGATCTAAAAAAGTTATTCCGAAAGTATTAATGGATAATAACTTTGAATTTGATTACCCCCACTTGCTTGCTGCACTTACTGCATTAGTTGATTAATCGCCTGCGCAGCTAAATAACCACTTTTCATCGCACCCTGTTGGGATGGTGTGGACATGTGATCGCCGGCAACATAAATACCATCTGTTACAAATGAACTTTTAAATTTACTTTGCCCTGGCAAATGCGCCGGCAGTGATTGCTTGATCTCATATTTAGCAACATACTGCCACCGCTGAGTATTCACCCGCCAAATGGTTGCTAATTCTTTCCTAAATACACTCTCGGTTATTGGAGAAAGTGATGTTGCACTTATTAAGTGCTGATCTGCTGGAGCATATTTTGCAGAGACCTGACTGATTACAATTGAATTTACTAATTTTGAGTTTGATGAGATGACTAGATTTTTTCCATCCCTAGGTAGATCTGAGGTTGCAAAGTAAGCAGTAGTTGATTCAAACATTTTTGGAAGAGTGATTCCAGTAACTAACTGGGCAGCAGTGGTTGGGTCGGTGGCAACAATTATGAACTTGGAGTTGTATTGCCCATTACTTGTAATGACTTTTCCCTTTGTGATCAACTCAACTGGTTCATTTAATTTCAGATTCACCACAGATTTCGCCAAAGCTTGAGAAAACTGGCCCACTCCGCTTGCTGGAATGCCAGGTAGAGATTTTACGAAACTACGCAAGATCTCCTGCGCAACATCTGCAGCAATAATTCTGGGATCGCACAGGAACACACCGGTTAAAAATGGTTTTAAAACTCGCTCATAAACTCTTGGAAATGAGTCTATGTAATCACCAAAACTTTTGGAGTTACCAACCTTTGGATTTGCTACAAAGTTAAGTAAATGAAACTTTTCACCCACTGAGCCAAATTCTGAAGAAAATGTCGCAAATGAATAACCAACTTTTCTTTGATAATCATTTAATCTAATTTGACCTGAAATATACTTAAAATCTAAAGAGTTTAAGACTCCGCTTTTTGCAACCTCTGGATATTTAGGATTTATTACTTGAAAGCCGCGATCACAAATAAATCCATCTATGTAATCACTTTTAACTCGACCACCCACAGTATTTGTGGCCTCAAGAAGCAGAACAGATCTGCCAGTTTTCTCTAACTCTCTAACAGCAGTTAGGCCAGCTAAGCCTGCGCCAACAACGATGCAATCAAAACTCATTCTTATCTGAAAGAGATCTCTCTAGCTTGATCGATAATTTTGGCTACCGCTAAAGCTTCCTCAGTACTTACCGGCCATTTGCCACCAGCTAACGCATTTTTAACCTCTAAGTAATACTGCGTGTAATTTCCATCTACAGATTGATATTCAACAACCTGGTCACCAGTATGGATGTATGCAGCGCTCTTAGTACTCTGCTCCCACCTACCATCTTTTGGCCGGATGCCACTTCGCAATAAACTTTCTTGCGGATCTAAATCTTTAATAACCAAGGTAGCTCTATCGCCAACTAATCTAATTCGAGGACCGGCAGATCCCATGATCGCACTTGCAGATAAATATGAATCAACACCGCTTTGATGTTTAAGTGTTAACACAATGTCATCATCAGATCCGCCGCGAATCGCTCTCACGGAAGCAGTGATTAACTGCGCTGGTCCAAACCAATCTAATGCGGTTGAAATTAAATGCGGCTGCAAATCAAGTAGATTTCCGCCACCTTGCTCAACATCCTTATTCTCTCGCCATCCACCCTTTAATTGCGGACGGAACACTTCAAATCTAGATTCCAAGCGAAAAATTTTACCTAATAAACCTTCACTAATAATCTTTTTGATCGTTAAAGCATCAGAATCCCATTTGCGATTGAAATATGTTGAAACAGCAACTCCAGTTTGCTTTGAAACCTCAATTATTTCTTCAGTCTCTTTTAATGTCCGCCCCATCGGTTTATCAACCACAACTGGAATACCGGCTCTTAATCCTGCAATGGCTTGTTCAGCATGAGATTGATTTGCCGTAGCAACGACTAATAAATCAAGCTTTGAATTAAGTAGATTTTCAAGTGAATTACAAATTACCGCATTTGGAAAATCAGTTTTTGCGTCCAGAATTCTCTGTTCATTCCTGGTTAAAATCGCTGCGATTTCAAAGCCGGCACCAAGTAGTAAGGGTGCGTGAAAATATCTCCCCGCCAATCCGTATCCTGCGATACCAACGCGGGGAGCCATTTTTAAATCCTACTTCTTATTCTCGTATTGCAGCTTTGAGGGCCACCAGATTTTCGGTCCAATTACATGAACTAGCGCTGGTACCAATAAGGATCGAACAATTATGGTGTCCAACAAAACTCCAAAGGCAACTGCAAAACCAAGTTCAGCCAGGAATACCAATGGCAATACTCCAAGAACTGCAAAGGTTGCTGCCAAAACAATTCCAGCCGACGTAATTACGCCTCCAGTGACAGTTAAGCCCTTGATAACACCTTTTCTAGTACCAATCTTCATCGACTCCTCACGAACTCGAGTCATTAAGAAGATGTTGTAATCAATTCCTAATGCCACCAAGAAGATGAATGCAAATAGTGGGAATGAGGCATCAGCGCCAGCAAAACCAAAGATGTGCTCAAATACAAGTTGGCAAACGCCAAGGGTTGCCATGAATGAAAGCACCACAGTTAGCAAGAGAATGCCAGCTGCCAAAATGCTTCTCAATAGCAGTCCTAAGATAATTCCAATAATTAACAATACGATTGGAATAATCAGTCGATTATCATGACGTGATGCCACATCGGTGTCATATTGAACCGCTGTGCCACCGCCAACCAAAATATCTTGGTCGACCTCCTTCACGGCATTTCGAATCAACGGAATAGTATTTCTAGCATCAACTGAGTCGGGTGCAACCTTTAAAGTTGCATTTAGCAATACTTTGCCTTCGACCACCTTGATTGGCGGAGTAGGTTGTCCTGGAATCTTTTGACCGGCAACCACCGGCTCAACAAATGCCACATTTGCAACACTCATTAGCGCGGCAGTGGCAGCTGCGACATCATTTTCTTTAACAACTATCTCAACTGGAGATCCCTCACCACTTGGAAAGTGCTCCCCTAATTTTTCAAGACCAATCACAGAGTCAGTTCTAGTTGTGAAAGCTTCAGTATTGGCCAATCCATCAGCTTTTAGCGTAAATGAAAAGCCGGCCAAGATGGTAAGAAGGAGCGCCGTTGAAATCCAAACTCGCTTTGGATTTTTTTCAACTGCAGCTCCGATTTTCGACCAAGCACCACTTAATTGTTCATCGACATCATCAAAACGTGGAATCTTTGGCCAAAAAATCCAACGACCAAAAATTACTAAAAGTGCCGGTAGAAATGTAAGAACGGTGATCATCGCAGATGCAATGCCGATCGCGCCCACTGGACCTAAACCTCTGTTTCCAGATAATTGGCTAAGCAGTAGTACTAATAGACCTGCGATAACTGTTGAGCCAGATGCAAGGATTGGTTCAAACACACCTCTTAATGCAATTCTCATCGATTCATATCTTGAATCATGATGGTGTAACTCTTCTCGATACCTGGCAATCAACAACAAGGCATAGTCAGTTGCTGCGCCCAAAACCAAGACAGACAGGATTCCCTGCGACTGTCCATTCAAATCAATTGTTCCCGCCTTTGCAAGGAAATAAACCACAGTTCCAGCCAATGAAAGTGCAGTAACTGCCGTGAACAATGGCAAAATCCATAAGAATGGTGAGCGGTAAACAATTATCAAAATAATCGATACAACCATCAATGTTGTTAAAAGCAAGGTTGTATCAATTGAACCGAAGGCACCAAACAGATCTGCAAAAATTCCGCCAAAGCCGGTTACATGGGTAGTGAAGTTTTTGGATTCAAAGTTTTGCTTCAAATCCTCACGAATAAATTCAACCAGAATAGGTAAGGTTGGTTTCTCTTCGATGTTTTCTTGTGCAATGTCTGAGTTCAGCGCGATATTTGCCAGTGCTGCCTTGCCATCCTCTGATGGAATGGCTTGGATTGGAAATCCTGGAACTATGTATGAACTAATTGGTTTGCCTGATTCTGGCAAAATTTTCTCGCCCAGTTTATTTAAATAATTTTGAATTTCACCTAATTTAGCGGGATCCTTCTTTGGATCAACATCGCCAAGAAAAACCAACAGGGTTGGGATTTGATCATTTGAGCTGTCTGAGAATTTAACTGTCACTTTGCTAGCCAACGTAGATTCTGCGTTATCTGGCAAAAATGCAGCGTTGTCATTTTCTTGAACTGTTGAAAGTTTTCCAAATGTTGGTCCGGCAATTGATGAGATACCTAACCAGGCAATGATGGCCACGATTGCAATCCAAAGTGGTTTGCGACCCTTAACTGAGCCTTTTGATTTGGTTTTAGTTGCCATAGGAAAATGAGCCTTTCAAGGTGTTTAGTGAGGGGTGAAATCTATCAGCCATGCCATTTTGCTCACACCAAGCCTGCGCTTTAATGCAAACTTTCGCTAAAAATTACGGTGGCAATTAGGCTAGGTGTGTGAGTTCAACCATATCCATTGTTAAGGGCCTTAAAGTTGAAGAGCTTGGTGTGATTGATTACCAAACTGCCTGGGAATTACAAAAACAAATACAAGAAAAAGTTGCGAATAATCAAATTGAAAATAGATTACTAATTCTTGAACATCCATCTGTTTATACCGCAGGGCGCAGAACTGAATTAGCTGACCGCCCAATTGATAACACGCCTGTAATTGATGTTGATCGGGGTGGAAAAATAACCTGGCACGGCCTTGGGCAAATTGTGGGTTACCCAATATTGAGATTAAAGAATTCAACTGATGTAGTCGGTTTTGTGCGCGAGTTAGAAACTGCATTAATTCACATTTGTAGCATTTTTGGAGTTAAGGCTGATCGCTACTGTGAACGAAGTGGAGTGTGGGTAAGAGATCAAAAAGGAGATCGAAAAATTGCCGCGATTGGATTAAGGGTTGCCAAAGGCGTCACCATGCATGGTTTTGCCTTAAATATCAATCCTGATCTTTCGGCATACTCCAAAATCATTCCGTGTGGTATTGCTGATGCGCAGGTTACATCTTTAGCAAAAGAGATTGGTCGATCCATAACTGTTGAAGAGGTTGTGCCAACTTTAATTAAAGAGATAACACCAGTTCTTGAGAGATTGTCCCAATGAGCATCGATCCAAATGGTCGTAAGCTGCTTCGCATTGAAGCCAGAAATCTCCAAACTCCAATTGAACGTAAGCCAGAGTGGATTAAAACTCGCGCCAATATGGGGCCTGAGTACACAAAACTTCGCTCACTAGTCGCCAAAGAAGGTTTGCACACAGTTTGCCAGGAGGCAGCTTGCCCAAATATTTTTGAATGTTGGGAAGATCGAGAAGCTACATTTTTAATTGGTGGCGAAGCTTGCACAAGACGATGCGATTTCTGCAATATTGATACTGGTAAACCATTACCGCTTGATCGAGATGAACCCAGAAGAGTAGCCGAATCGGTAAGAAGTATGAATTTAAAATATGCAACCATTACTGGTGTTGCTCGCGATGATTTAGATGATGAGGGTGCTTGGTTATATGCCGAAACGATCGCTCAAGTTCACCAATTAAATCCTGGTGTAGGAGTTGAAATGTTGGCCCCAGATTTTAGCGGCCATTCACATTTGTTAAATCAGGTCTTTGAAACCAAGCCAGAAGTGTGTGCACACAACCTCGAGACCGTACCAAGAATTTTCAAAGCTATTAGACCAGCATTTAGATATGAAAGATCTTTAGATGTAATCACTCAAGCACGAGATTTTGGTTTGATTACTAAATCTAATTTAATTCTTGGAATGGGTGAGAGTCGAGCTGAGATTTCCCAAGCACTGGTTGATCTTCGTGACGCTGGTTGTGATTTGATCACAATCACTCAATACTTGCGGCCAACCGCCAAACACCATCCGGTAGAGCGATGGGTAAAGCCAAATGAGTTTGTAGAATTGAGTAAAGAGGCGGAGGAAATAGGATTTCTTGGCGTTATGAGTGGTCCATTGGTACGTTCTAGCTATAGAGCAGGTCGCTTGTATAACCAAGCGATGGCTGCCCGGGCAGTGAAGTAAGGGAGAGACATGTTTGGCAGAAAGAAGAAAAAAGAAGAGGCAGTGGCGAAAGGTGATGCCCCCAAGAAACAATCGCAATTAGCTGTTGTTAAGGATGCTTATCGGTTAGTTAAAAAGGATTCCCCACTTGCCGTGGTTTGGTGTTTACTTATATTTGTTTTAGTTTTAACTTTTGGAATTATTATTGGTAATAACTTAGGCCACCCAATCTATGCTGGCTTTATTACATTGCCGGTTGCATTCTTGGCCGCATTCTTCCTATTCACTCGTTATGCAAATACCGCAGCATTTGCTTCTATCCAAGGCCAATTGGGAGCAGGAGCAAGTGTTTTGATGTCAATCAAGCGAGGCTTTGTTACCACCCCTGCCGTAAATGTTAATCGTGATCAAGATATGGTCCACCGAGTATCAGGTAAGGCGGGCATTATTTTGGTGGGTGAAGGCGGCTTTGGCGTTAAATCACTTATGCAAGATGAGAAGCGCAAGATGGAGCGATTCCTATCAGGTGTGCCAGTTACTGAAGTTTTAGTTGGAGATAATTCTGGGCAAGTTTCGATTAGAAAATTACATAAACATCTAAAAAAATTGCCAAAGAAATTAAACACTGCTCAATTGCGCGAAGTACGAGCAAGGTTGCGATCGGTTGGTGGGTTAAATCTGCCAATGCCTAAGGGGCCGATGCCTACAAATGTCAGGATGCCACGTAGGTAAAAGTTAGTATCTCTCTCGAACAGTTTGGCTATTAGCAAAGTGATCATGAAGTGGTCGCCCGTTATTTGTAAATACCGCCGGTAGTACTAAACAAATTAACAGAGTTCTTAAAAAAATTCGGCCTACTTTCACCCGCTTTTGATCTGGATAAGTAACAACCTTAATTGCCATAATCCGTTGGCCAGCTGAGGCACCAAATGCAGTAGTGAAAAGAAAGACCTCGGTGAAGAAAATAATTAAGGTTGAAAAGGTATTGTCTGGTATTACCGATGGGCTCAGTAATCCAGCGATCAGCCGGCACATAGTCCAATCAATAACTAGGGCTAAAAGCCGTCTGCCTAATGAGGCCTCCGGCAGTAAATTTGGCAAAGCTTCCCAACTCATGCGGGCAACCCTAGCCCAAAGGGTGAAAGTGAAACATAGATGTAACACGTGCTTTACGGCTTTTTCATTATTTTCTACTAGGTTTTACCCATCTGAAGCGGAGCAATGTCGCCCTTCTTTCAGCAATATTTATCTTAGGAGAATAGATGTTTAAGAATTCCGCAGAGATCTTCGATTACATCAAGAAGAATGATGTGAAGTTGATCGACGTTAGATTTATTGACCTACCAGGTATTCAACATCACTTTAATGTGCCAGTTGAATCATTTGATGAAAGTGTATTTAAAGACGGATTAATGTTTGACGGATCCTCGATTAGGGGTTTCCAATCAATTCATGAATCAGATATGAAATTACTCCCAGTTCCATCCTCTGCATACCTTGATCCATTCCGCAAAGAGAAGACATTAATAATTCTATTCTCAGTTCACAATCCAGATGACAACACCGCATACTCAAGAGATCCTCGTGGAATTGTTGCAAAAGCTGTTGACTTCATGCGCAGCACTGGAATTGCAGATACAGCTTACTTTGCACCTGAGGCAGAGTTTTATGTATTTGATCGAATTAGATTTTTAACCGGAATGAATCAAGCATTCCATCATATTGATTCTTATGAAGGTGCTTGGAATACCGGAATTGAAGAGGATGCAGATGGCACACCAAACCGTGGTTATCGCACCCGAATCAAAGGCGGCTACTTCCCAGTTTCACCAACTGATCAATTTGCCGATCTGCGAGATGAAATGGTTATGAATCTTGGCAAGGTTGGATTACTTGTTGAGCGTGCTCACCATGAGGTTGGAACTGCTGGCCAGATGGAAATCAATTACCGATTCAGTGACATTTTGACTGCAGGAGACGAGTTAATGAAGTTCAAATACATCATTAAAAACACTGCATGGGCAGCTGGTAAAACTGCAACCTTTATGCCAAAACCATTGTTTGGTGATAACGGCAGCGGAATGCACGTTCACCAATCACTTTGGAAGGATGGCAAGCCGTTGTTCTGGGGCGATGGTTATGCAAACCTTTCTGACATGGCTCGTTGGTATATCGGTGGCTTGTTAAAACACGCACCATCACTTCTAGCCTTTACCAATCCAACAGTTAACTCTTACAAGCGCTTAGTGCCAGGGTATGAAGCACCTGTTAACTTGGTTTATTCTGCAAGAAATAGATCAGCTTGTATTCGTATCCCAATTACTGGATCTAATCCAAAGGCTAAGCGAATTGAGTTCCGTTGCCCAGATCCATCATCTAATCCATACCTAGCATTTGCCGCGATGTTGATGGCAGGTATTGATGGAATTCAAAACAAAATTGAGCCACCAAAGCCAGTTGATAAGGATTTGTATGAATTAGAAGGCGATGAAGCCAAAGCAATTCCACAAGTTCCAGGCTCCCTTGATGCTGTTCTAGATAATCTAGAGCGTGACAATGAGTTCTTAACTCGTGGCGGTGTATTTACTAAGGATCTAATTGATACGTGGATTGATTTCAAGCGCAAGCAAGAGGTGGATTACGTGAGATTGCGTCCACATCCAGCTGAGTTTGAGCTTTACTACGA
>JBPCSS010000008.1:0-13906 GCA_051006855.1 Candidatus Nanopelagicus sp. | reverse complement strand
GCTTTGTTATTCTTAACTGAAGCAACTGTTAAAACTCATCTTGCCAATATTTACCGAAAGCTATCGGCTAAAAACCGTGCTCAAGCGGTAAGTACTGCAATTGAAAATAAATTAATCTCCAATTAAAACTTTATTAAATTTTGTAGACCAATTACTTAGCTGCCAATTGTTAATTACCCAATCTCGTCCAGCTGCCCCCATTTGCTTAGCGCGCTCTGGATTGGCAAATAACTCACAAATTGCATCTGCAATCTGATCACTCTTAGTGCCATCAACTAGTAAGCCCGTTTTCTTATCCAAAACCGCATCCACGGCTCCCCCAGAATTGCCAACAATTACTGGCAGGCCGCAGGCACTTGCTTCAAGGTAAACAATTCCCAACCCCTCAACCTCTAACCCAGCAAATCTGGACCTAACAGGCATTGCAAAGATTTCACCAAGGCAGATGTAATCTGGCAATTCATGATGTGAAACTCGGCCAGCAAATACAACTTTGGGTAAAACTCCTAATTGTTTTGCTGAATTAAAAAGCATCTGCTTGATTGGGCCTTCTCCAACAAATAGCAAAATTGCATCTGGAAATTGTTCTAAAATTTTTGGCATTGCTTTAACTAATTCATCCTGACCCTTTCGATGAACTAATCTGCCAACACTGACAATAACTCTGCGCCCATCTAAGCGATATTTCTCAATCAAATCACCTCTAGCACTTCTAGGTGCAAAATGATCGGTATCAATTCCGGGTGCGATTTGTAAAAACTTTTGTGGTTGATTACTTATCTTTGCAATCTCACCTTTTGTGAAACCTCCTAAATAGCCAAGATGGTCAACATCTTTGATTATTTTCTTAAGTAAGTTTCTTAGAAGTGGAATCTTTGCCCACCAAACCTCATGTCCATGAGTTAACGCAACAATATTGTTGGCTCCGGCAGATCGTAATGTGCCTGCCATAAGAGCAAGGGGCGCAGCAGCACCAAACCAAACATTCTTAATCTCTTGTTGCTTAAGGATCTTCACAGCCCTTCGGGTTATTCGTGGTGTTGGTAAAAGAATTTTTGCCCTATCTCTAATTACTACTGCGCCAAATTTTTCTAGCAATTGCGCATCAAATGCCTTATCCCCTTTTTGTGAGGAGGTGTAAATAGTCAATGAATTTTTCGGTAAGCCCTCAATTAAGCCAAGTACAAAGGTCTCAATTCCACCAGCTCTTGGTCCTAGGTCATTTGTGATTAGTAAAACTTTTTTATCGCTATAAACGGCGTGCTCCAATATAAGGCTTTCTTCCCATATCCATATTGGCAATCTTTACTCGACTACCTGATCTTGGGGCGTGCAACATGCGGTCTGGACCTAAATAGATTGCCACATGTGAAATTGGTTTTCCAAAAAATACTAAATCTCCTGGTTGTAAATCTTTCTTGGCGACAGCTTTGCCATATCTATATTGAGCTCTCGATGAGTGCGGAAGTGAAACACCTGCTGCGCCAAAGGCCCGCATCGTTAATCCAGAACAATCCCAGTAGGTAAGTCCATCTGCGCCAAAGACATACTTATCGCCAATTTGGGCAAGGGCGTACTTAATTGCAATTCCACCTCGGCCAGAAACACCTGAGTACTTGCTGGCATCACTTAAAGATTTTTGTTGATCTGCATCCTCTTGATCATCATTTAGTTTTGCCAGGCGCTCTCGCTCAGCAGCGGTTAATTTAGCCAGTAACTCCTCTGCTTCCTTTAATTTTGAGTTTGCCAATGCTAATTGTTTAGTGAACTTAGCCTCCGCGGCTTTAACCATCGCTAACTTATCTGCAACAGTTAAGGAGGTGGCATTTAATCGCTGGGTTGCAACTGAAAACTTTTTTAGATCAGCCGTTTTTTGTCTAGTAACAGCTTCTAAAGATCCAGCCGCAGATAAATAAAGTCCTGGATCAGTTGAAAAAAGTAACTCTAAGGATTGACTAAGCGGACCTGATTTATAACGTTCATTTGCAATCGTGCCAATGGTTTTATTCAAAGCAGTGACCGATGCACCCTGTTGACTTGCTTGTTGTTGAACTGTATCTAAGGTTTTCTTTAATTTTGCCAATTGCACCTTGGCCTCTTGCGCACCCTCAGCTGCTTCAGTTGCCTGCTCTTGTAAATCTCTTACGCGAGCCTGCACCTCAATTAAATTGGGCGCAGCATTGGCAGGAATTGGAAAAAGAATTCCAGCACCAATTACTAAGGCAAAAATCGCCCGAGGCATACTTCTCATTTTCAAAGGCTAACCGCCAAAACGCTGCCAACTCAACCCAACTTAGGCGTAGTGTGCTGAGAATTATCTAAATTTCCATCCTTTTTTCATGATTTAGCCAATTTTCTTCACTCGTTTTTGATTTGGTGAATTTGGCACAAACCTCAAGGGTGGCACCAATCCAACTGATGAGAGATTATTTATAGCAACTTTGTCAGCTTTACTTAACTTAGCTTTTTTACCAGGAGCTGGTTTGATATCAAGCAGCACTGATACAACACAATCGCCACAGGCGATCTGACGCATTACACAACTATCGCAATCGATGATCATGGCAAAAGGTTAGGTGGCAGCACTGACACTTGGGTAACCTGTGGGGTATGCGCTCTGTAATTACTACCGCCAATTTAGTCGTTGGCGCCGATGGCTCAACCACCTTGGCTGGCTCCTCCATCGGCCTTTCAACCGATGAGGATCGAAGAAGATTTCATGAGCTTCGATCAAAAAATGATCTAATCCTGATTGGTGGCAACACCGCACGCCGGGAGCCATATAAGCGAACACCAATTCCCCTATATATCCTCACTCACACAAAGGTTAGATTGCAACCAAAAAATCAATTGGCAAAACAATTTGCACTCACTCCGGCAGAAATGATCAATGAGCTAAAAAGTAGTTTTAATCCAGATAAAACCACGCCAATTAATTTATTGGTAGAGGCTGGGCCAGTTCTATTGCAAAATATGATTAAGGAAGGTTTGATTGAAAACCTTTATCTAACGGTTAATTTAGAAAAAACTGGTGAAAATTCAATCTCAATTAAAGATCTAACTAACAGCTTCGAATTGATCAGCCGTGAACATATCGCTCCATGTGATTTTTTCTTCTACAAAAAACTAACTAAGTGAGATAACTGCAACTCCTGCAATTGCAAAACCAATTCCAACATACTGGATTTTATGTAATCTTTCATGCAAAATTTTAAAAGCCAGTAATGCGGTAACAATTGGATATAGAGAGCCAAGGACTACAGCAAGTGAAACTAATCCTTTTGTGGTTGCAACTCCTAACAACAAATTAGCAATAAAATCTGCGCCACCAATTCCAAATAAAATTGGGACGTCCTTCTTCTTAAAACCACCAAGTGTGCGAAAACGAGCAAATAAAAATAGGGCAACGATGAAGGTTGAAAAGCGCATGGTTGTCATTGTCATAATTGCACTACTTGCTGAACCCTTTGCAATAAATGCAACTGCTGCGCCAAATCCGAAGGCAGCAATCACGGCAAAAACTATTGGCTTAACCGCGAAACCGCCCTTTAACTCAGGGCCACTCGCAAATACTGCGCCAGTTAAAGCAACTCCCATGCCAATTAATTGAGCAGAGCTTGGCTTTTCGCCATTAATGAAAGCAATTGTGAGTGGAATCAAAACACTTAAAGCACTAATCGGTGCGACTACGCCCATTCGGCCAGTTGCAAGGCCAGAGTAAAACGCAACCAGTCCAATAAAACCAAGTAAGCCGGCACAAATACCCGATAAGAAATATCCATCCCAAGAAAGATTTGGTTTAAGCCACGATGTGCTGATCAGAATAATTGTTACACCAATTAGTAATCCAAATGCTTGCGAAACGGCAGTTACAGCAAGTGCTTGATATCGCTTGGATAATTTGCCACCAAAGAAATCCGCACTACCCCAAAGTATTGATGAGAATATTGCTAAAAGTGATGCCATCTGCCAAGCCTACTAGGTTGCATTTAAACTTATTTATTTTCCACTTTGCTCGTGGCTTCACCTGCTTTGGCCAGTGGCAATTTATCCTTAGACAGTGAATAAAACTTTTGATCAAGTAATTGCACCAATATTGGCCTTAAAGCCCAGAGGTGAAATTTTGCTTGAATCAGTTCCTGCTCCGCAAAAACTTGCACCCCATGCATTAGCTATGACTGCAGATGTTTTAGAGGATGCTGCCACAGGCAGATTTGTATTACTCCATGATCCATCTGGCCAAGAGGGTTGGGGTGGACAATGGCGATGTGTAACTTTCGCACGCGCTGCAATTGATTTAGAGATGGCATCTGATCCACTGCTGCCAGAAATTGGTTGGGCTTGGTTGCTTGAATCACTTAAGAAGAATAATTGTGATTTTATAAATCCAAGTGGCACGGTAACTAGAGTTGCCAGCGCATCCTTTGGCGAATTAGTTGAGCGAGATGAAGATTCTGAAATTGAAATTCGCGCCTCTTGGACACCTACCAGCGAAGAAAACTTAGTCGAACATGTAAATGCCTGGCTTGAGCTCTTGGCAATTACTGCAGGTCTTGAGCCAATTCCGCATGGAGTTAGTTCAATCTCTCGTAGCAACTAGAATAAAGAAATTAATGCTCACCCCTTTGCTTTCACCTCGCCATGGCACACCAGAAGTCGTTGCCACAGAAAGTGAGGGTGAAAAAGTAATCACCGCCCTATTAAAGGGTGAGGGACCAATTGCAATTGATGCCGAACGTGCATCTGGTTACCGATATAGCCAGCGCGCTTATTTGATTCAGATTTATCGCAAAGGCGGCGGACTGCACTTAATTGATCCGATTCCATTGCGAGATTCAAAACTTTGGCAACGTTTCAATTCCGAGTTTGCAGAAATCCAATGGGTTATTCATGCCAGTACACAAGATCTTCCTTGTTTGATTGAGGTTGGATTAAAACCAAAAAAATTATTTGATACTGAATTGGGAGCAAGAATTGCAGGTTGTCCAAAGGTTGGCTTAGGTGCTTTAGCTGAGAGTTTATTGGAGCTTCAACTTGCAAAAGAACACTCCGCTGTTGACTGGTCGATCAGACCGTTAAGGCCAGAGTGGATTACCTATGCCGCCTTAGATGTCGATATCTTGTTGGATATCCGAGATAAAGTTGAGCAGCTCTTGAGTGAGCAAAAAAAGCTCAAATGGGCAGAGCAAGATTTTGCTTCGATTATAAAAAATTACCAGGATTATGAATTTACCGATTCACCTAAATCAGATCGATGGCGACGAACCTCTGGCATGCATAAGGTGCGCGATCGATTGAGCATGACCATAATTCGAGATCTTTGGCTTGCTCGAGATGAGCTAGCGCGGGAGTTAGATCTTGCCCCTGGCCGGGTTTTAGGTGATGAAGCGATTGTGGAGTTAGCAATTAAGCGACCAGATAATCTCGAAGAGGTTGCCAAAGTTATTGGTTGGCGAACAAGATTAGAGGCCCCACCATTTGGTCGATGGTTAAAAGTTCTGACTTCATCCTTAAAAACTCCGATTGAGGAACAGGTGGAGCTTCGAGTTGCATCCCAATCCATGCCACCAATTAAGATTTGGAAAGAAAAGAATCCCCTTGGTTATGCCCGCCTAACCCATGCGCGAGCTGCCTTAATTGATTTATCAAAACAATTACAAATTCCTACCGAAAATTTGATAACGCCAGATTATGTCAAACGCATTTGTTGGCAGGAGCCACCAATTAATCTGAGTGAATATGAAAGTTTTGTAGAAAGTGAGTTAATTAGATTAGGCGCTAGAAGTTGGCAGATTGAGCAAGTGGTATCTGTTATCTCACCTGCCCTTTCCGCGACAGAGGCTTTGGTAGTGGCCGAGAGCGCGGAGGCTGAAACTGAGGCGCAGGTAGCCCCTTAAGTGTGTGATCGGAATTACGCAACACTTAAGTTGCGTAATTCAATACTCTAGGAATATGCTCAAGCCATGCTCAGCACCTTCTTAATCGCCCTTCGTGAGGGGCTAGAGGCTGCCTTAATTGTTGGAATCTTGGTCGCATATGTGGTTAAGACTGGTCGACGAAATCTCCTCGTTCCAATTTGGAGTGGAGTTGGAATTGCACTGGCTGCAAGTTTTGCACTCGGTGGCTTCTTATCCTTTACCTCAGCTGAGTTAAGCGAGCGCGGTGAGCAATTCTTTGCCGGCACCACCTCATTTCTAGCAGTTGGTCTTGTGACCTGGATGGTTTTTTGGATGAAGCGTGCAGCTAGAACTTTAAGAGATGAGCTACATGGCAAGGTTGATAACGCTTTATCAGCCGGCCCATTAGCACTTGCTGCTGCTGCTTTTTTTGCAGTTGCCCGTGAAGGACTTGAGACCGCGTTGTTTGTTTACACAAATTTTAAAACAGTTGCTGCTACCTCATCTGCCTCCCTTGGTTTAATCGCAGGGCTAGCACTTGCGGTGATCTTGGGTTATCTGATCTATAACCGCTCAATTAAATTAAATTTGAGTAAGTTTTTTACCATCACTGGTATCGCCTTAATTATTGTGGCAGCTGGTGTGCTCTCCTACGGCGTGCATGAGTATCAGGAGCTAGGTTGGATTCCTGGCGATGGTTCATACGCCTGGGATATCTCAGCTGTGATGGCAAAGGATTCAGTTGCTGGCACAATTCTTGCTGGAACAATTGGCTTTGATGTAAACACCTCTTGGGTGCAACTGTTCATATATCTTAGCTACCTTGCAATCGTGCTGCGCCTGTATACAAAATCAACCCCTGCCAAAACCCTAGTTAAATAAGTACTCCTCCCACTACCCATTTTCTCTACTGGCGGGTAACCTAGCCTTATATCCAAGCAGCCAATTAGCTAGGGGCTAAAAATGAGCAAAACTGCAAGTGCAAAAACCAATGTGGTCTTAGTGGATGCAGTTCGCACCCCATTTGGAAAAGCAGGTTCCCTCTACGCCCAAACCAGAGCTGATGACATTATGGTTCGCTGCATTCGCGGACTACTAGAGCGCAATCCAAATCTGCCACTTGATCAAATTGATGATGTGGCAATTGCAGCTGCAACTCAAACTGGTGATCAAGGTATGAACATCGGTCGATCCGTTTCAATTTTAGCTGGCATTCCAAAAACAGTTCCAGGTTACTCAATTGATCGTTGGTGTGCTGGTGCACTAACTGCTGTGACCACAATTGCCGGTGGCATAAATATGGGTGCTTATGATTTAGCAATTGCCGGTGGCGTCGAACATATGGGAAATCACCCAATGGGTGATGGCATGGATCCAAATCCAAGATACCTAGCTGAAAAAATTGTTGATACTGATGCATTACAAATGGGCGCAACAGCTGAGCGATTACATGACAAATTTCCCCATCTAACAAAGGAACGGGCAGATAAGTACGCACTTGCATCACAACAAAAAACCGCTCTTGCCTATGCTGCAAATAAAATTCAACCTGATTTAATTCCAGTTGCAACAAGAAATGTTGAGGCTGGTTGGGGTGTGGCAACTGTTGATGAACCACCAAGACCACAAACCACACTTGAAGCATTAGCCGCACTGAAAACACCATTTAGAGCAGCTGGTCGCGTAACCGCTGGCAATGCCGCCGGTTTAAATGATGGGGCAACTGCCGCAATCTTGGCATCTGAGGAGAAAGCTAAAGAGTTAAATCTTCCAATTAAAGCCAAATTAATCTCCTTTGCATTTGCCGGGGTTGAGCCAGAGATCATGGGTTATGGACCAGTACCTAGCACTATAAAAGCTTTGAAAAAAGCTGGCTTAGATATTTCCGACATTGGTTTATTTGAGGTTAATGAAGCATTTGCAATTCAAGTACTTTCATTTTTAGATCACTTTGGCATTGCCGATGATGATAAGCGAGTAAATATTTATGGTGGGGCAATTGCAGTTGGTCACCCACTAGCTTCATCTGGCGTTAGATTAATCTTAAATCTAGCCAATGGCTTTAAAGAGCACCCAGAGGTTAGATATGGCATCACCACTATGTGTATTGGCTTGGGTATGGGTGGCACAATTATTTGGGAAAACCCTAATTACAAAGGTGATAAATAATGTCTGATGTTTTAGCCGCCGCTCCTGATGAGGTAGTGACTAATGCAATTGTGCAGATGGTTTCACTTTCTGCCTTTGGTGCAAGCGGTGATCTTGCCTTAATCACCTTAGACAATGGCGCAGACCATAATCGCCCAAACACCTTTGGGCCAGCATCCTTAGCAGCTCTTTCTAATGCAATTGATGAGGCGCAAAAATCAGATGCAGTAGCAATTGCGGTAACTGGCAAACCATTTATATTTGCAGCTGGCGCCGATCTTTCGGCGATGAGTTTTCTAAAGGATAAATCTCAAGCAGTTGCAATTGGGGATTTAGGGCATGAAGTTTTTCTTAAACTGCATGAAAGTAAGAAACCAACTTTTGCCTTTATTAATGGGCTAGCACTCGGTGGTGGCCTTGAGGTTGGACTTAACTGTCACTATCGAACCTTGGCAACAACCGCCTTTACTGGATTACCAGAGTGCTTTCTAGGTTTAGTGCCAGGTTGGGGTGGTGCAACACTGCTACCAAAACTAATTGGAGCAGAAAATGCAGTTCAGGTAATTATTTTAAATGCACTAAACAACAACACCATGATGAAATCCAAGGATGCCCTCACCTTAGGTGTGGTTGATGCAGTATATGAACCCGCTGATTTTCTCGAAAGGTCCGTTAAATTTGCCGCTGATGTTTTAAGTGGAAAAAAGAAGATTGAGCGCAAAGATTTTAGTAAGGACTCTGCTGGTTATGAAAAAGCAATTGCAACCGGTAAAGCGGCGGTTGCTAAGAAATATAGTGGCGCACAAATCCCATCCCCACTTGCAGCCCTTGATTTAATCAAAGCAGCTCAAAGCAATACCGTTCGAGATGGCTTTGCTGCTGAAACTAAAGTTTTAGCTGATTTAGTAATGAGTGATTCATTGCGCGCATCTCTTTACTCATTTAATTTGATTCAAAAGAAACGCAAAAAGGTTGAAGGTGCGCCTAAACCTGCACTTGCTCGAAAGATAACTCGAGTTGGCGTAGTTGGTGCTGGACTAATGGCATCTCAATTGGCATTGCTGATGCTTCGAAATCTTAAAGTTCCTGTTGTAATCACCGATCTTGACCAAGAGCGTGTTGATAAAGGATTGGCTTGGATTAAAAATGAGATTCAAAAATTAGTGGATAAGAAGCGCTTATCACCTGAATCAGCAGCTAGATTGTTAACAAATATCTCTGGCTCAGTTGATAAGAAGATTTTTGCAAATGCTGACTTTGTAATTGAGGCAATTTTTGAAGAGTTATCATTAAAGCAAAAGTTGTTTAAAGAGCTAGAAACGATTGTTACCCCAGAGTGCATCTTGGCAACAAATACCTCATCCCTTTCGGTAGAGGCCATGAGTGAGGGCCTGCAGCATCCAGAGCGAGTTGTTGGTTTTCACTTCTTTAATCCAGTTGCAGTAATGCCGCTGCTTGAGGTGGCACGAACAACCAAAACCGATGATGCCACTTGCGCCACAGCGATAAATATTGGCAAAGATTTAAAGAAGACCATGGTGATTGTTAAGGATGCTCCAGCTTTTGTGGTTAACCGCTTATTAACTCGTTTCATGGGCGAGGTAACAGATGCAATTGATGAGGGAACGCCTTATGAGGTAGCAGATGCAGCAATGGCTCCCCTAGGTTTTCCAATGTCATCTCTTGAATTACTTGGATTAGTTGGCCCTGGAGTTGCATTGCATGTGGCTGAAACTTTAAATAAAAACCTTGGTCCACGTTACAAAATTTCACCAACAATGCAGAGATTTGTAAAAGATGGGGTTAAGACATTTTATGTAAAGGATTCAAATGGTATTAATACTGTAAATCCTGCAGCACTTGCACTTTTAGAAAAGGGAAGCAAACCTTCAACAGCTGAGCAGGTTAGAAAACGTGCACTTGAAGCTTTAGCAACTGAAGCAAAGATGATGCTAGATGAAGGTGTGGTTTCAACTCCACAAGAGATTGATATCTGCATGTTGCTCGGCTCTGGTTGGCCAATGCACCTTGGCGGAATTTTGCCTTACTTAGATCGAGAAGGAATTAGCGAAGCGGTTTGCGGCGCTCGTTTTCATCCAAAAGGTGTGGCATCCCTTCCTTAACATCTATTCCAATCTCACTGCTATTCCAAGCAACTAAAGATCTGGTGATGTTTTGAACTGTAATTCCTAGATCTTCTAAAATTTCAGCTCGCTTTGAGTGCTCCAAGAACTCCAACGGTAAACCAATTGAGTGAACCGGCACATTTAATTGGGCATCTCTAAATAATTCAGAGATCGTGCTAGCAATTCCGCCATGTTTAATTCCATCTTCTAAGACAACTACATTTTTATATCGCTGCGCCATTGTTACTAATGATTTTGGCAGTGGTTTAACCCATCGTGGATCAATAACGGTAACTCCAACGCCCTCTCGATAGGCTTGCGCTGCTGCCTCAACTGCAATCGATGCAAAGGCACCAATACTTATCAATAAAACATCAGCACTTTCACCCCGATATAAAACATCAATGCCATCGCGACGTTCAAAGGCCGGGATGTCAGCATTTACCGCACCTTTTGGAAAACGAATTAATGAAGGTGCATCAGAAATATCTAACGCCTCGCGTAATGTCTCTTTTACTCGCTCACCATCTCGTGGCGCGGCAACATGCAATGTGGGAACAATTCCAGTTAACGCTAAATCCCACATTCCATTGTGGGATGGGCCATCATCACCGGTAACGCCAGCTCTATCTAATACAAAAGTAACCCCAGCCTTATGCAGGGCAACATCTAGCAATAATTGATCAAATGCTCTATTTAGAAAGGTGGAGTAAACCGCAACTACTGGATGCAGGCCAGCAAATGCCATTCCAGCTGCTGAAGTGGCTGCATGTTGCTCGGCAATTCCAACATCAAATGTTCGATCTGGAAATGCTTTTTCAAACTTATCTAAACCGGTTGGCCCCATCATTGCGGCCGTAATTGCCACCACATCAGCTCTTTCGGTGCCAATCTTTACCAACTCATCTGAAAATACTGAGGTCCAACTCTTTCCACCCTTACTTAGCGGTTGCCCAGTTTCAGCGTCAACAACGCCAACGGCATGAAACTTCTCTGCTTGATCATTGATCGCTGGTGCATGGCCCTTACCTTTTTCAGTAATTACATGAACCAAAACAGGCTGGCCATACTCTTTAGCAATCTTTAATGTTTTTTCCATTGCCACTACATCATGACCATCCACTGGTCCTAAGTACTTAAGCCCTAAATCCTCAAACATTCCTTGAGGAGCAACAATGTCTTTAATTCCTTTTTTAACTCCATGCAAGGTTTCATAAATTGGATGACCAACAACTGGTGTTCGCTCTAAGACACCCTTACCCCAATCCAAAAACCTTTCATATCCACTTGTAGCACGAAGAGTTGAAAGATAGGTAGCTAGGCCACCAATAGTTGGTGAGTAAGACCTCTCATTGTCATTAACAATTATCACCAAGCGCTCATTTTTACTGGTAGAGATATTGTTTAATGCCTCCCAACTCATACCCCCTGTTAATGCACCATCGCCAACAACGCAAACTACTGCGCGATCTTTTTGATTAGTAAGTGAGAAGCCTTTGGCGATTCCGTCGCTCCAAGAAAGGGCGGTAGATGCATGTGAGTTTTCAACAACATCATGTTCGCTTTCATTTCGATTTGGATACCCAGCTAAACCACCTCGTTGACGAAGTTTTTCAAATCCGGCCATTCGGCCAGTTAATAATTTATGAACATAGCTTTGATGACCAGTATCAAAGACCACAACATCCTTTGGTGAATCAAAGATTCTATGTATGGCAATAGTTAACTCAACAACACCTAAATTTGGACCAAGATGTCCGCCAGATTTTGAAACCTGTTCAATCAGAAATGATCTAATCTCGCCCGATAATTGATTGATCTCCTCTGTTGAGAGTTTCTTTAGATCCGCTGGCGATTTAATCTGGTTGAGCATGCCCATAGTTTAAAGGGTAGTTAAAATTATGGCGATTTACTTGCTCAATAATGAGCGCAATACATACTGCATGATGCCGCCATGGCGATAGTAATCTGCCTCACCTGGGGTATCGATCCGAAGCTTTGCTTTAAATTTCTTTCCGTCGGCGCTAACGTCAACCTCTTTTGGTGTTTGACCATCATTTAATTTATCCACACCGGTAATGGAAAATACTTCACTGCCATCTAAACCTAATGAGGCCGCATTCTCCCCATCTTGGAATTGCAGAGGCAGCACTCCCATTCCAATTAAATTTGATCGATGAATTCTCTCAAATGATTCTGCAATCACCGCGCGAACTCCAAGCAGTGCTGTTCCTTTAGCCGCCCAGTCACGAGATGATCCTGAGCCATACTCTTTACCAGCCAGAATTACTAATGGAATATTTGCATCAATGTATGCCCGAGATGCATCATAAATTGTGGTTTGTTCACCATTTGCTAAGAAATTCTTAGTAAATCCACCTTCAACGCCATTTAACAGTAAATTCTTCAAACGGATATTTGCAAATGTTCCGCGGATCATTACTTCATGATTGCCACGACGAGAGCCATAAGAGTTAAAGTCAGCGCGATCGATGCCATGGCCGGCTAAGTACTTACCCGCTGGTGAATCAGCTTTAATATTTCCGGCAGGTGAAATGTGATCTGTTGTTACCGAATCTCCTAAAACTGCCAGCACTCGGGCAGATTCAATATTGGTTACTGGCTTTGGATTTCGTGGCATGCCATCAAAATAGGGCGGCTTTCTGACGTAAGTAGATTTAGCATCCCATTCAAAAGTATTACCGGTTGGTGTATCTAGGGATTTCCATCTCTTATCGCCCTCAAAAACTGAAGCATAATCTTTGGTGAACATATCTGATGAAATTGAGGTAGCCACTACCGATTCAATCTCCGCGCTTGTTGGCCAAATATCCTTAAGGAATACTGGATTACCATCGCTGCCATTACCAATTGGATCTTTTTCAAAATCATGATTCATAGAGCCAGTTAAAGCATAAGCCACTACTAATGGCGGAGAAGCCAAGTAATTCATCTTCACATCAGGTGAAATACGGCCTTCAAAATTTCGATTTCCAGAAAGTACGGCAGAGACTGCTAAGTCATTCTCATTAATTGCTTTACTTATTTCAACTGGAAGTGGTCCTGAGTTTCCAATACAAGTCACGCACCCATAACCAACTAAGTTAAAACCTAATTTTTCCATATATGGGGTTAAACCTGATCGATCGTAATAATCTGTAACTACTTTAGAACCTGGCGCCAAAGTGGTTTTAACCCAAGGTTTACTGGTTAAACCCTTTTCTACAGCCTTCTTGGCAAGTAACGCAGCGCCAATCATTACCGAAGGATTTGAGGTATTTGTACAAGAGGTAATTGACGCAATAACCACATCACCATTAGAAACTGTAGTTGGCTTGCCATTAACCTTCACATCAATCTTATTTTTATTTGTTTTATCAGTGAAATAAGTTGGTGCCACAGCTGCATATGAACTCTTAGCATCACTTAATGAGATTCGATCTTGTGGACGTTTTGGACCTGCGATTGAGGGCACAATTGTTGAAAGATCTAACTCTAATTTTTCTGAGTACCTTGGTGATGCAGAAGGATCATGCCAAAGTCCATTTACCTTTGCATACTTTTCTACCAACTCTAACTGCTCTTGACTTCTGCCTGTAAGTTTTAAGTATCGAATAGTCTCTTCATCCACCGGAAAGATTGCACAGGTTGAGCCATACTCAGGAGACATGTTTCCGATCGTTGCACGATTTGCCATCGGCAAAGCGGTAACGCCAGGACCATAGAACTCCACAA
>JBPCSS010000007.1:0-8467 GCA_051006855.1 Candidatus Nanopelagicus sp. | reverse complement strand
GTTGCAAATGATTTAATCGCAGAGCTTGAGCAAATGAACAGACAGCGGTATGCCGGTCCAGTTGGTTGGATCGATGCAAATGGTGATGGTGAGATTGCTATTGCGCTCCGATGTGGCTTGATATCGCAAGATAAAAAATCAATCAGAATATTTGCAGGTTGTGGAATTGTTGCGGGCTCAGATCCAGAAAATGAGTTTGCCGAGAGTCAGGCTAAATTAATGCCAATGCGTACCGCACTTGAAACTCTTTGAGTAATTTCCTTTAATTTTTCGGCATTGCTTTGCCTGGTCGGAACCTTAACTATTACTACCTCAAGGCCGTTAATATCTTTATCTAGCCCTCGCTGTAGTTCAGCCATGTTGCTTACGCTGCTTACTGGGACATTAAAACCGGCACATACTTTTGCTAAATCTAAATTATGTGGTGTACCAAATAATTGATCAAAATTATCAACTCCAGCTTGTGGCAGTGTTGAAAAGATTGCTCCACCATTATTATCGATTACGAATATTCGAATGTTCTCACTCGCGCAGTTTGTAAGAGCTGAAATATCATGAAGGAAAGTTAAATCACCCAAGATTGCAAAAGTGTTTTGATACTCTCGAGCAATTCCAAATATCGTGGATATATTGCCATCAATTCCAGCAAGCCCTCGGTTTGCAAAGACATCTATCCCGCTTCGAGGATGACAAAATGCCTCTACATCTCGAACTGGTCGAGAGGAGCCAACAAATAATGCGCTCTGATCCGGCAATGATTCACATATAGAAGTGATTGCTAATTGTTCACTCCATTCAAGTGTTGCAATTTCATTAGACGCAAGATCAGAAGCCTTTTTCCAAATGGCTTCCTCGCTTTTACTACTTTTTACTTGAGCAGGAAGAGTTGGTAAAAGTAAATTACCTTCCCGCTTGCTATCAATTTCTAAAATTCTTGGATCGATGACTATCAAATTCTTTGCAGATTTTATAAAGTTGTTTGTGCTCCTAGACAAGGTAGTTCTTCCAATTACAACCACATTTTCTGGAGTTAACCTTTCTAATATTTTTTGATCACTTAAAAGCAGGCTGGCATGGGCAATCGCCTTTGGAAAAGAAATTGGGTCTTCAGCGATTATTGGCCAGTTGAGTTTTGCTGCAAAATCATTTATTTCCTTAATTGTGTATCCGCCACGATCATGGCCAATTACTAATACACCCTCACCAACCTCAATGCTTCCGGCTATAGTATTTGAATATTTATTTGGCACTACTTTTAAACCAGATAACCAATCATAATTTTCTTGGCTAATTAGCGGTTCATCAAATTGAACATTTAGATGAATTGGGCCAGATTTAAGCAATGCCTTTAAATCTATTTCAGATGCAAGATCATGAGTTTTTATTCCTGGAAAAATATTTAATTGATTTGTTGTTTGATTAGCGCCCGTTTTTCGCAATCTGCTTGGCCGATCAGCTGTAATTATTAATAATTTATTATCACTATGTAGTGCTTCAAGGGCGGCTGGGTGAAAATTTGCTGCGGCAGTGCCACTTGTACAAATAACTGCCACATAATTATTGCTTGCTTTTGAAACTCCCAAAGCAAAAAAAGCAGCACCACGTTCATCAATTTTTACATGCAAATCAATGATTTGTTTACTGGCAGCCTCCCCTAACGCAATTAAAAATGGGGCATTCCTTGAGCCAGGTGATACAACGAAATCACTTACGCCAACTTCAATTAATTGCCGCAATAATGAGTGAGCTAACTTAGTGGAATTACTCAAAGCAGCCCTCCATCAAATATTTCATTTACTCTATCCTGCCACCAAATTACCCTTGCTGGATCTGCTTTAAATTGTTCGATTAAATCTGGAGTTATTCTCCTATGTTTAATAAACCCATCTTCAGCAACTAGCGGCACACTTGTTACATCCCCTGCTAGCAATGAGGTTGTGCCTAATCCACATGCACCATACAAATTTGGCACCACTGATGCCAAAGCTACTCCATGTGATATTCCTATGCTGCTCTCTAACGCACTTGAAACGACAACTGGTAATTTGATTTTTTCAATAATCTCAAGTGCTGCACTAATCCCACCAGATGGTGCCCATTTAATGATTGCAATATCGGCCACCTCTTTAATTTTGGTTAGATCTGACCCTAAAAACTTTCTGATCGACTCATCCACTGCAATCTTTAGTTTTACTCTTCCCCGTAAAGATTTTATATCTGCTAAATCAATGCAAGGTTGCTCAACATAATCAATTAGCCCAGGGAACTCATGTTCGTAATTTGTCAGATTTGAAACAGCCTCTTCAAGTTGCCAGCCACCGTTTATATCTAATCTGAATTTAGCTTTTGGTATGACTCTTAATACTTCTTGTAAAATTAAGTGATCAGTTAGGAAGTCATTAATTTTTATTTTGACGCTTGTGCATCCGTGAAAGCCTTCAAGTATTGATGCGACTTCTTCAGTCTTCACATTGGGTAAAGTTGCATTTATCTCTACTAGCTCTCTTATTGGCTTTGGTGCTGGTTTTGTTGCCGCTTCAATTGCCGCCTTTAACCAGACCGCAGATTCATTTGGGCCATACTCAAGAAATGGTGAAAATTCACTCCAACCCTCAGGCCCTTGGAAAATTGCAATCTCGCGATTTTTAATTGCTCGAAAATTATTTTTTACTGGAATTGAAACTACTTTGAGTTCAAACGGGAACATAAATTAAGGTCGTTTAGGAAATTTTTTAAAGTTTGGTTCCCTTTTTTCTTGGTAGGCATTTCTACCTTCTTGACCTTCCTCTGTTAAATAAAACAACATGGTTGCATCCCCAGCAAGTTGCTGAACTCCAGCTAAGCCATCATCGGCGGCATTTAATCCAGCCTTAAGTAAACGAAGTGCTAATGGCGAGTGACGCAACATCTCCCTAGCCCAAGAAACAGTTTCTGCTTCTAGTTCTTTAATCGGAACTACTGCATTCACAAGGCCCATATCTAATGCTTCTTGCGCATCGTATTGGCGACATAAAAACCAAATCTCTCGCGCCTTCTTCTGCCCGACATGAGCTGCAAGTAGGCCGGCACCATAACCGCCATCAAATGAACCAACCATCGGACCTGTTTGACCAAACTTTGCGTTGTCGGCAGCAATTGTTAAATCACAAACTACATGTAATACATGTCCACCTCCGATAGCCCAGCCAGCTACCATCGCCACAACCGGTTTAGGGGTTCGACGAATCTGAACCTGTAAATCTAAAACATTTAATCGGCCAATTCCTTTTTTACTTAACTCATCATCACCAAGGTATCCATCGTTGCCTCTGACATTTATATCTCCACCGGAACAAAAAGCTTCATTACCTTCACCGGTAAAAATTATTACTCCAACTTGATCGTTGTCTCGAGCTAAATCAAAAGCTTTGGCTAATTCAAATAATGTTTGTGGTCTAAATGCATTTCTAACCTCGGGGCGATTAATTGTAATTTTCGCCATACCCTCGGAAACTTGGTATTTAATATCTACAAACTTTTCTCCGCCTATTCCGGTTTGCCAATTAGGAATCGTGCGTTCGCCAGGTTGACGTTTTATCGGCTTACTCAAGTGCTGCTCCTAAGGTTTTATTCGGATTTAGATAAGAGATAGCCTACGGGGATTATGGGAGAAAAAGAACTGCGAGATTTAATCCCAATTCAGGCTGAGTGGTCAATCCCACAACTTCAAGAAAATTTAGCGGTAGCACTTGAAGGATCTGGTGCAGCCCTTTCAACCACTCAAACCCAAGTAAAACAGGTTGCGAATGAAGTAGCACTAGTTGTTAATACATCCGGATCAACAGGAGATTCAAAATCAGTCGTTCTCTCATCAGCAGCTCTTATTGCTTCTACAAATGCAAGTCTTAAATATTTAGGTGCAACCCCTGGAGATTCTTGGTCATTACTTCTACCTACAACTCATATTGCGGGATTAAATGTAATTATTAGAGCAACAGCTCTTGGCAGCAGAGTAATTGATAATCGAAATACAGATAATTATGTCGATGCAGATTTTGTATCAATTGTTCCAACACAGCTATATAAGGCTCTAACTTCAGATTCAAACCTTCTTGAACATCTAACTGCAGCAGAAGCAGTGTTAGTAGGTGGTGCACCACTTAGTGATAAATTAAAAAAAGAGGCAGCAAACAAACATGTGAAAGTCATAACAACCTATGGCATGACCGAAATGTCAGGAGGTTGTGTTTATAACCAAAAACCATTGGATGGGGTGGGTGTCAAAATCTCAGATGCGGGAGTCATCCAACTTAATGGCCCAATGATTGCATCAGGATATTTACTTTCAAATGGTCAGATAGAGAAAATCACAACTTCAAATTGGTTTAATACAACCGATCTTGGTGAGATTAAAAATGGGATGTTGCAGGTTTTGGGTCGAGCAGATGATGTAATTATTTCTGGTGGAGAGAAGATTTCTCTTTCAGCAGTTGAAGAAAATATTAAGCAGTTTCTCCCAAAGGCAGAGATCATTACTTTTGCTATGGCGGATGATTTATGGGGCGAAAAATTATGCCTAGCAAGTACTTCTAACATTGATATTGAGGAGTTAAGAGCAAATCTTGATTCAATAACTACACCAAAAGAGATATTCTTATTTGAGGAAATTCCAACGACAGAGCTGGGTAAACCAGATCGCAAACGCGCTCTTGAAATTGTAAAAGGAATGAAAAAATAGATGAATAAATGGATTGTCGGTGCAAGAGTTAAAACCTTGCCTGCGGCTGTTGCTCCAGTTTTAATTGGAAGTTCTTATGCTGAGAATATTAATTGGGGTAATGCACTCCTGGCTCTTACCGTTTCACTATTTTTACAAATAGCGGTCAATTTTTCTAACGATTACTCAGATGGAGTCCGCGGGACTGATACCCATCGAATTGGCCCAGTTAGACTTGTGGCATCAGGATTGGCCAGTGCGAATTCCGTAAAAAATGCAGCAATACTCTCTTTTTTAATTGCTGCGTCTGCCGGGTTTATCTTGGCCTTAAATATTTCACATTGGCTTTTTTTAGTTGGCGCTGTATCAATCTGGGCAGCTTGGGGATATACCGGAGGTAAAAAACCATATGGCTACTTTGGCTTTGGTGAACTCTCTGTTTTCATCTTTTTTGGCCTGGTTGCAACTGTTGGTAGTTACTACATTCAAACAGAACAATTTAATTGGCAAATATTTTTGCTTGCTATGCCAGTTGGCACTCTCTCATGTGCGATATTAGCTATAAATAATCTGCGTGATCTGCCACAAGATATGTTGGTTAGCAAGCGAACTATGGCAGTCAGAATTGGGGAGAAAAATACTCGACTATTTTTCATATTACTTTTAGTTACTGCTCAGGTTACTGCCATCGCTGCTGTAAGTATTAGCAAATGGGCCGTCATTACTCTTATTTGTGTCCCAATAACTTTTCGGGTGGGTAAACAAGTTAAAGATGGCGCAGTCGGAACCGAGCTAATTGAAGTACTTTCTAAAACCGCAAAATTGCAGTTACTTATGGCTTTCTTATTGGCCGCTGCATTAGCAATCTAAAGTGGCTAAACTAAGCACATGATTAAGTACCTGGTTATTTTTGCACTAATTCTTGATATCTACACATTAATTGATTGTGCTATGACACCTCAAGAAAAAGTGCGCAGATTTCCAAAATGGGCTTGGTTGTTAATAGTAATTCTTACTGGATTTATTGGAGATATTGCTTGGTTTATTGCAGGTAGGCCAAGAAGGCCACGACCAAATCGTGGTGGTAGAGGCAGAATTATTCCGCCAGATGATGATCCGGATTTCTTAAGAAAGTTATAAACCAGAGTATGTATGTCGGCCAGTGCCCCATACATTTATGTAAATGTAATTAAATAAGAAGGTTGATCCAGCCAACAAACATAACCATGCAGCTTTTCTTCCGCGCCAACCAATTGTTACCCGGGCATGTAAATAAGCTGCGTACGCAACCCAAGTAATAAATGCCCAAGTTTCTTTTGGATCCCAGCCCCAGTAACGACCCCAAGCGGCTTCTGCCCAGATGGCACCGGCAATAACTGAAAATGTCCAAAGTGGAAATACCAATGCCACTAATCGGTATGAAAGATTATCTAATGCCTCTAAGGAAGGTAATTTCTCAGCCCAAACTGGGCGAAATCCTTTTTGCTCATATCTATCCAATATTAGGTAAGTTGCTGCAATACAGTTTGCAAGAAGGAAAACCCCACCAGAAATAATTGCGGCTGAAACATGTATTACTAGCCAAGGTGATTTTAAAGCAGGCATAAGTGGCGCACTTGGTCGATAAAGCAAGGTGACTGCAGTTCCTAAAGTGAGCAGAACTGAAAGTGAGACTGGAAGGCCCAACCAACGTAATTTATATTTCTTCAAGGCAAATAAATACGCCGCGCTAAAAGCTAATGCACCAGTTATTGAGAACTCATACATATTGCCCCATGGAACTCTATTTGCAGAGATTCCTCTAAAAATAACACCAGGCAACAAAAGTGCGAATCCTAAAAACATAAATGCCGAGGCGAGTCGACCAACTCGATCTGTTCGTGAGAAATCAAGTTTTGTTTTCTTTACCGACTTAGCAGGAGTTTTAACTGACCATGCAACCTCAACGGCGTGGGCAAAAAATGCTAGTGTGTAAAAAATCATGGCAGAGTAAATTAAATTGTTTGACAAGATTGCAGCGGAGTTATCGCTCATTACTCATCTCCTTAATCAATTCTGCTATCTCCTCTTCAAGTCCTGGTATTCCATTTTTAGCAAGGCCGGCCACTTGAGTCTTTCTGCCTTGCTTAACCCAAATTCTTCGTTGCCTTGTAAATAAGGAAATCAGTAAACCCAAGATCGCAAGTATTGCACCAAAAAGCGCAAAGCCTTTTCCAGGATCGTTAACAATTTGTAAGTTAACCCAAGATTTCCATCCTGTAAATGTGATACTGCCCTCACCAAAATCGTAACTTTCATTTAACGCTAAAGCTTTAAGTCCTATTCTTTCCATCTTGCTGGTATCAATGCGATAAACAGATTGTGGAACCCCGGTATTTAATCCAAGGTCACCCTTCCAAATTGAAATCAAAAGACGAGGATCTAGCACTTCAGGATAGGAGGAGAATCCTCCGCGAACTGGATCTCTATCGGCTGTTGGAAGAAATGAGGATACAAAACCAATCTGCGGTTGCATATCAGGGATCTTTATCGCTCCGATTGATGAAAGGTTTGCATCCTGTGGCAAAAATGGCGTCGGACCATCAAAAACTACTTTTCCAAATTTATCTTTCACAACTACTACTGGCGAATATCCATTAGCTTGCAAATAAATTTTGGTGCTTCCATAGGTAAGTGGCTGATTTACTTTAATAACTTTTGTGATTTCAGGCGATCCTGCTGGATTTGCAGTTAACACTGTTAATTTGTAATCAATAGCAGCATTTGTGACTGGGTCATACTCAGCTTTAAACTCTTTAACTGTCAATGAAAATGGCGGCAAAGAGTCCTCTGCTTGATACTTACCAAATCCAAGAATGTCATAAGAGGTAGGAGTATTAATAAAACGATCTCCAACATTAACTATTGCATCACCTCTGCTGCCCAATAGTGAGCCAATTCCAACGGCAATAAGAATCAAAACTAATGAAAGGTGGAACAGCAGATTGCCGCTTTCTCGGGCATAACCTTTTTCTGCAGATATTGAATTCTCGTCCCGCCTGATTCGAAAGTGCTTTTTCCGTAAGTACTTTTCGACAACATCTAGATCAATTTTTTTAATTTCCGCGTAATACTCCATACGATCTAAATACTTTGGCGTTAGGGGAGGTTTGGCACCAATAGCTTTTAGATGGTGAATACTCCGAGGTAAAACGCAACCAATTAAAGAGACAAATAGCAGCAAATAAATTGCACTAAACCAAGGTGAGCTAAACACATCAAACATACTGAAGCGATCAAGCCAGATAGCGGCTTGTGGATTATCAATAAAGAACTGCTTAACTTGAATTGGATTCTGACTGCGTTGCGGGAAAAGTGATCCGGGTATTGCAGCTACTGCTAGTAACAACAATAAAATTAAAGCAATCCGCATGCTGGTTAATTGGCGCCAGCACCAGCGTAAAAAGGATCGACTATCCAATACCGTACTCATTAGATTATTGGTATAAATCCGCTAATTAAGTCTCTTAAACTATTCATTAATTGATCCCAAAGATTACTTACTTGAAGTACTCCAATTACAATCAGTAAAAGACCGCCTATTTTAGTAATTGTATTTCCTTTACTTGCAATAAATCTTCTTAATGGTTCAGCTTTATCTAGAAATAATCCCATTAAAATAAATGGAAAACCAAGACCTACACAATATGCAGCAGAAAGTATTGCGCCGCGTTGTGCTGTTGCGCTTTGGATTGCAAGTACTTGCACTGCGCCAAGAGTTGGACCAATGCA
>JBPCSS010000006.1:0-5383 GCA_051006855.1 Candidatus Nanopelagicus sp. | reverse complement strand
TAAATTAAAATTAACAACGTCAATTAATGCCTTCGATTTCTTAAAGAAATCTTTGGCATTGACTTTATTGCACGTTGTTGAGTTCTCAAGGTACGACTGCGCACTGGTTGCAGAATTGCTTCTGCGTGCAGGGCAACCCATTTTTTTAGTTTCTAGGCATGCCTACAAACCGTAAAAATCGGGGTTTTCCACACCCGGCCTTCTTCTGAAGTCCGTCTCGTATGGGGAGGTGAAATATAGCCCCCGCGTGGAAGGGGGGTCAAATCGGCTAACGGGTGAAAAAGGTGAGCTTTTAGCCCTCAACCTCAACCGCTGCTAAATCCCGTTTTCCCTTGCGCAAAAGCAGGTATTTTCCATGCAAAAGATCGGACTTGGAAGGGGTGAAATCCGCACTTTCCACCTTTTTATTGTTTAGATACCCCCCACCCTCCTTAACAATCCGTCTGGCTGCTGATTTTGACTCAACTACGCCAGTTGCTGCTAGTAAATCAACCCAGGTTGGATATGGATCACCTTTTCTAATGGTGGTTTTTGGCAATTGCGAGAGGGCTGAATCTAAGGTTTTTAGATCTAAATCCCCGATCTCACCTTGGCCAAAGAGAGCCTTAGCCGCCTCTTCGACAGATTTAGCCATAGAAGCGCCATGGATCATGGTGGTCATTTCCCTAGCTAATTCTCGGTGGGCCTCTCTAGCCCCTGGATTAGTTTTAACTTTCTCGATTAACTCTTCAATTTCTGATCTATTTTTCATTGAAAATATTTTCAGCAATTTCGGCATATCTGCATCATCACTATTTAACCAAAATTGGAAGAACTCATAGGCGCTGGTCATACTCTCCTCTAACCAAATGGCACCACTTGCCGTTTTGCCAAATTTAGAACCATCTGATTTAGCAAGGAGTGGCACAGTTAATGCGTGAGCACTACCGCCTTCAACTTTTCTGATCAGATCTAAGCCAGCAACAATATTTCCCCATTGATCTGAGCCGCCAATTTGCAATCTACATTGATCACGTCGATAGAGCTCAAGGTAATCGTATGCTTGCAATACTTGGTATGAAAACTCTGTATAGGAGATGCCTGTACTGGAGAGCCTGGTTGCTACTGAATCTTTTGCCAACATCTGATTGACTGAAAAATGTTTGCCGATATCTCTCAGTAACTCAATGGCTGAGACTGATTTAGTCCAATCTAAATTATTAACTAATTTCGCACTTGTATTTTTATCCTTAAAATCCAATATTTTCTCAACCTGCTTACGCATCTTTGATACCCAGTCAGCAACTAACTTCTCTTCATTTAAGGTGCGCTCATCATTTTTACCACTCGGATCTCCAACTAAACCGGTGGCTCCACCAACTAGAGCAATTGGTCGATGCCCGGCTAATTGAAATCTTTTTAACACCAGAAAAACAACGAGATTTCCAAGATGCAAACTAGGAGCAGTTGGATCAACTCCTAAATACAATGAGATTGGATTAGTTAAAGCGTTCTCTAACTCTTTGCGATCAGTAGATTGGGCAATTAACCCACGCCATTCAAGATCCTCCAGTAATTGATTACTCATGGGTTGATCATGCCGGAAAACTGCTTTTGCAGGGAGGCAATTACCTTTTCCACGCCCTTGATGTCCTGATTTAATTTATTTATGGCATCTAAAACTGAATTTTTTGATGTCCCCATGGCTGATGTGCGTGAAGATACGGCGCCAGAAACCGTCAAATATTGCTTCACATCAGAAGTTAAATTTGGATGGATGGAAAGTAATTGTTGATCGCTCATTTGATCAAGCTCTAAGCCAATCTTTTCACAGAATTTAACACACTCTCCTGCCACCTCATGAGCTTGTGAAAATGGCACACCTGTTTTGCTTAAAAAATCCGCAATCTCTGTTGCCAGGGAGTAACCAGCAGCTGCACCTTTTGAAATATTTGCCTGCTTGAATTTTGCAGTTTCAACCATGCCTGAAATCGCAGGAAGTAAAACCAATAATTGATCTACTGAATCAAAGATGGGTTCTTTATCCTCTTGAAGATCTCGGTTATATGCAAACGGCATAGCCTTTAACACAACTAATAATGCGGTCAGATTGCCAATGAAACGGCCAGATTTTCCTCTAGCCAACTCTGCAACATCAGCATTTTTTTTCTGAGGCATTATTGAAGAGCCGGTTGCATAGGCATCATCTATCTCAACCCAATTAAATTCAGTTGAACTCCACAACACAAACTCTTCGCCAATTTTTGAAAGATGTATACCGATCATTGCCATGATGAATAATGCTTCAGCTGCAAAATCTCGGTCGCTAACGGCATCGATACTATTCTCCATTACACCTTTGAACCCAAGCTCTTTAGCTAGTTTTTCAGGTTCAGGTTGGATAGAAGATCCCGCTAAAGCACCTGCGCCAAATGGCGAATAGTTGCTCCGATCAATCCAGTCAAAGATTCGATCAACATCTCTCAAAAGAGCGTGGGAGTGCTTACTCAATTCCTGTCCGAAAGTGATTGGCTGTGCATGTTGGGTATGAGTAAAACCTGGAGCGATAACATTTATTTGATTTAAAGCCTGATTATTCAAATTCTTTGTAAGGGTGGTTATTGCCGCAGCGATTGCAAGTAAGTGATCTACTAAATAAAGCTTAAAATCTGTGATTACTAGATCATTTCGTGATCTGCCGGTTCGAATTGCTCCGCCAATTTGGCCACATTTTTCAATCAAACCCCGTTCTATTGCGCTGTGGACATCCTCATCATCTGCGATGTAAGTGAATTTACCGTTTCCTATCTCTGTTGCCAGATCCAGTAACCCCTTATGCAGGATCTCACCATCTGATTTTGAAACAATCTTTTGCTTTATCAAATTATTTAAGTGAACCAGATTTACTTCGATTTCATATGGAGCTAATCTCCAATCAAAATGAACACTTCTTGAAAGTTCCCGCATCGATTGAGCAGGTGATTGATTAAATCTGCCGCCCCAAAGTGTCATTTACTTGCCCCCAAAAAATTTAGTGATCTCTCTAGCAAGAGATGGGCCACCGGAGGCAGATTTAGCAACAACCAAAACAGTGTCATCACCGGCAATGGTACCTATAGCTGTTTTTAAAGTTCCGCTTTTCATGGCACGATCTAGATTACCTGCAATTAATTGGGCCGCGCCTGGCGGGGTTTTAACTACCGCTAAATTACCACTTGCCTCCACCGAAGCAATTAATTCAGATACACCCCTGCTTTTCGAACTTTGTGGCACAGAAACAAATTGATATCGGAAAATCCCTGAGTTATCTTTGCCTCGAACCGCACCTAATTCTTCTAAATCTCGGCTCGCAGTGGCTTGAGTTACTGTGTACCCCAACTTCCCAAGCTCTCTAACTAAATCATTTTGAGAATGAATCAATGCATCATCAACTAATTTAATTACTAAAGATCGTCTAGCAGTTGCACTTTGCATACTTAACTTAGCCATTAGGCGCTCACCAAGGTTCCACCTTGATTATCAAGGGCGTTTAAAACCGCTGCCAGATCGGTGCCATTTGCAATCCGAACGGAAAAAGCACCTGAATCAATTGCGCTAATCGCAGCCCTGACTTTTGGAATCATGCCATCTGCATAACTGGGGGCAATCTGTTTTAACTCATCAATCGATATTTCAGAGATAAATGAGGATTTGTCCGGCCAGGCGCGATAGATCCCATCAACATCAGTTAGAAAGATAACTGAATCGGCTCGTAAAGCTCCGCCTACGGCAGCCGCTACTAAATCAGCGTTGATATTGAAACCAACACCATCATTATCAGCTGCAACAGGTGATATGACCGGTAAAAAACCTTCCGTCATCAACGACTCTAAAATCATCGGATTGATTTCATCAACTTCACCAACAAAACCAATATCAATCGATTTACCATCAACTATTGGTTTAAATTTTCGAGCTCTAATAAGTCCGCCATCGGAGGCTGACAAGCCAACAGCATTAACCTCACTTCCAATTAGGTAATTAACTATTGATCTTAAGACTTTACCGCTCAGGACAGATTGCACTACATCAAATACTGCTTCATCGGTAACTCGATAACCGGCAACTTTGTTCTTGCCAATACCCTTTTCAGCCAGGGCCTCATCAATTTGCGGTCCCCCGCCATGCACTAGAACTATTTGCTCACCATCTAAGAAAGCATCTGCAATCGCCTCTAGCACTGGATCGGAATTGTCTTGATCTGGCAATGCATTGCCACCATATTTAATAACGATCATCTAACACCTGCTAATTTCAACCCAGCATCTTCTGCGTAATTACACATTAAATTAGCATTTTGAATTGCTTGACCAGCCGCACCTTTGCCAAGATTATCTATAGCAGTTGAAATTACAATGCGATTCACATGTGAATCTAATGCAATCTGGATCGCAACATTGTTGGTGCCAAGTACTGAATTTGTCATTGGCATCTGACCTTTTGGCAATAGAGTGACAAATTTGCTATTTCGATAAAAATTTGAATAAGTATCTTGCAGATGTTCAATATTACTTGAGGTAATTAACTTGGCGGTTACGGTGGCCAGAATTCCCCTTGGCATCGGAGCAAGTACCGGAGTGAATGAGATCTTGACTGATTTCTTGGAGATTGAGGTTAAAACTTGTTCAATCTCTGGCGTATGTTGGTGGACGCCACCAAACTTATATGAGGTTAGATTGTTCATAACCTCACTGCCAATCAGGTTTATCTTTGCAGCTCTACCAGCCCCAGTTGTTCCAGAGGCGGCAACCACCACAATATCTTCACTATCTGTTTCAGATACTACTGGAGCAATTGAAAGCGCAATAGCAGTTGCATAACATCCAGGGTTTGCAACATATCTAGATTTGGCGATTAAAAGATGATCCGTTAACTCTGGTAATCCATAACTCCAACTTCCTGCGTAATCTCCTCCGTAATACTTATCCCATTGAGATTTATCAGTAAGGCGAAAATCTGCACCCAGATCTACTATTTTGACCTTTTCACTTATTTGCGCAATGAGCTTTGCTGATTCGCCATGTGGTAATGCAGTAAAAATTAAATCGCATTTATTTAATTCTTCGACATTAACTGGTGAAAAAATTTGACCTTCAAATGCAGTCAAATGTGGGTGCAGCGCTGTGATTGACTCCCCTGCATTGGAATAGGCAGCTATAAATTTAATTTCAAAATTTGGATGGATAGATAATAAACGCAACAACTCTCCACCTGCATAACCACTGGCGCCGACAACTCCAACTTTCATCCTCTAAGGGTAGCGCGGACTAGTATATTTATGCAAATAGATGCATATCTATGCATTACCTCGTAAAGTTGCGCCCACATATTTGGCTGCATGGGCAATTGCTTGATCTCGATATTG
>JBPCSS010000005.1:0-3190 GCA_051006855.1 Candidatus Nanopelagicus sp. | reverse complement strand
GGAATAGTCTCTCCAAATAGAACTATAGGTAAAAATCGAAGGTACTCACTTCTTGATATTGTGAAGTTAAGAAATGTTCAACGTTTAGTTGGCGAAGGCATAAATCTGGCTGGAATTGCCAGAATTATGCAGTTGGAGGAGGCGGTAGCAAATATGTCACTTGAGGTGGCAAAACTAAGAACTGAGGTTGACGCTTTACTACTTGCTAACCCACCTAAGTCTTTAATTAAACGAAGTGAACAAACTGTTGTTGTTTATCCAAAAGATTAATAGAAAGTGGAGATAGGCTCACCTATATGTCAGCTAAAGATGCATTAAAAAGTGAGATATTAAAAAAAGCAGTAGTACATGGCAAAGTAATTTTATCCTCGGGCAAGGAAGCTGATTATTACGTCGATCTTCGAAGGGTCACATTAGATGCAACAGCTGCACCACTTGTCGGTGAGGTTATGCTGGAATTAACTAAAGATTTAGATTTTGATGCTGTTGGTGGTTTAACACTTGGCGCAGACCCGGTTGCAACAGCGATGATGCACATTGCAGCAAAAAATGGTCGCAAATTAGATTCCTTTGTAGTGCGAAAAGCAGAAAAAGCTCATGGTCTGCAACGTCGGATTGAAGGCCCAGATGTTAAAGGGCGCAAAGTTTTAGCAGTTGAAGATACCTCTACAACAGGTGGATCTGTATTAACTGCAGTTGAGGCGCTAAGGCAGGCAGGTGCAATAGTTGTTGCAGTTGCTGTAATTGTTGAAAGAGGAGCAGCTGGAAAAGTGCAAGAAGCTGGGTATGAGTACCGCGCTGCGTATCAACTGGCGGATTTAGGTTTGTAATGAAAATCCTTGTTACAGGTGGTGCAGGTTATATCGGATCAGTACTAGTTAATAAGTTGATTGATTCAGGACATCAAGTAAAGGTCATTGATGACTTGAGTAATGGTTTTAAAGAAAATATTGATGAGAATGCAGATTTTATCCAAGGCTCTATTTTAGATAATGAAAAATTAAATCAAGCCCTAGATGGCGTTGAGGTTGTATTCCATTTAGCAGCAAAGATTAGAGTTGAAGAGGGTGAGCGAGAGCCAGAGCTTTATAAAAAAGTTAATGTTGAGGGCACTTTAAATCTAATTAATAAATGTAAAGAAAAAAATATTAAAAAAATAGTTTTTGCTTCAACCGCTGCGGTGTATGGCGACCCTGAAGATTATCCAGTGAATGAAACATCAAGAGTTAACCCAGTTAATGTATACGGGGCAACGAAATTAGAGATTGATCAGTATCTTGAAAAGAATGCAAAATCCTTAGGTATTTCCTCAATTTGTTTTAGATTTTTCAATATTGGTGGCGCCCTACAAACTAAAAAAGGTAATTGGCTAAAAATTAAACATGAAGGCGCAACCCACTTAATTCCAAGTATTCTTCATAGTTCAAATGAAAATCCCCTATTAATTTTTGGTAATGATTGGGCAACTAAAGATGGAACGCCAACCAGAGATTTTGTCCATGTCGTTGATCTTGCGGAGGCATTAACCAAATCATTAACTAAGTTAGATGTACCAGGAAATCAGATTATAAATTTAGGTACTTCAACTGGTTCAACAGTGCTTGAAGTTGTCAAAACTGCAGAAGTTTCCTTAAAGAAAAGTATTTCATTTCAGTTTACGACCAGAAGAGCTGGCGATAGTTTTGCGCTTGTGACAAGTAATGAAAAAGCCAAAGATGTTTTAGGTTGGGTACCAAAAAAGTCTTTGGGCGAAATTTTAAAAGATGCGCAAGCTGAGTTACTTGCGAATCACTAATTGTGAATATAAGTCTTTGTAATTCTCTGCCATATTAGTTACTGAGAATTTCTCGTTCAATAATTTATTAGCATTTAATCCAATTTGGCGTAGTGATTTTTTGTCGGATGCTATTTCTATGATTCGAATTGCCATCTTTTTTGGATCAATCTCAGTTAGATAACCAGTTTGATTATTTGAAATAAATTCAGATATACCACCGACATTATTGCTAATTGTCGGCCTACCGTAATTTGCTGCCTCTAACATAACTAACGGTAAGCCTTCATTCTTACTAGTTATCATCAAAAGATCAAAACTAGAAATACTTTCAAATGGCGATGTAAGCCAACCAGTAAATGTCACTGGCAGATTCTTTGCCTTTGTTTTTATACCCGAAAACAATTCACCTTCACAAACCATGGTGAGTGAAAAATTGTTCGGTGAAGTTTCTGATAGATATTTGATTACCTCAATTGCATATTGTGGGTTTTTTATATCTGTAAAGCGCCCAATCCAAAGTAAATTGAAAACTATACTTTGCTCTTGATTTACCGTGATGTTTCTTACCGGGATTCCAATCTGAATAATTTTCCATAAAAGATTTTTGCCAATACCAAGATTTGTTAACGACCGTTTAGTTTCACTGGTGACAGCAACTGCTGCATCTGTGTATTTGCCCATAATTTTTTCAATCACCGTAAAAATCCAAGATTTATAACGAGCGAAATAACCATAAATTAAATGACCATGAAAGGTATGAACTACTGGTAAATCTTTATTTACAGACTTTGCCGCCAGTCTGCCCAGTACCCCTGCTTTAGAGGTGTGAGTGTTGATTAAATCTGGCCTTATTTCTTTAATTAATCTTCTTAAATTACGAAAACTTTTTATATCATCTAATGGACTTAAAGATCGATGCAGAGATTTGATCTCAAAAAGTTGCGCACTTAATTTATGATTTTGCGTAAAATCGCTTTCATTTGATTCACAATATCCATATGCAATAGTTGATTCTGTTCCTAAATCCTTCATAGCACTTGTTAAGTGATCTAAAAAAACTGCAGGACCACCTGTATTCATTCTGGTAATAATGTGCAAGACCTTCATTAGTACTTGCGCTTTCTCTCCCGATAAATCTCAATTGCTATCGGCAATAAACTAAGTGCAATAATTAATCCAATAATTGGAAGCAAGTACTTATCTACAGATCCTTCAATTTTTTCACCCAATAAATATCCAAGCAAAATAATTCCATCAGTCCAAATTATTGCGCCTATTATATTCCAAAACATAAAAACTTTAGTTGGAATATTAATTACACCAACCATTGGGTTAATTAAAGTTCTAACAAATGGAATAAATCTTGCCAAAATTAAAGCCTTACCAACCCCATATTTTTCAAGCCATTTTTCA
>JBPCSS010000004.1:0-12770 GCA_051006855.1 Candidatus Nanopelagicus sp. | reverse complement strand
ATAGCGCTCAATATCCGTTTTGGCGAGGTACTGCAAAATCCGACGACGCTTACCGACCATCAATAACAAACCACGACGGTTGTGATGATCCTTCTTATTTGTCTGCAAATGTTGTGTTATCTCATCAATACGCTTTGAAAGAAGTGCTACCTGTGTTTCTGGGCTTCCTGTGTCAGTTGCAGATGAGCCGTACTTACTTACGATTTCCTTTTTAACTTCTGGCGTTAATGCCATTTGTATTGCTCCTTCTGTCTGTCACGAGGGCCTCGGTGTTATTCACGAAGGCGCACCTTCTCGCTTTAGTTAAGAGAAGATTACCAGCGCAGTAGTTGATACTTAAAATCTACGCGTATTTGAGCGTTATTTGCTGGTCAATTCCCTTGCCTGATCACAATCTTTTTTCATCTGATCAAGTAATGGTGTTAATCCATCAAACTTTAAGGTGTCACGTAATCTAAAACCAAATTCAATCTTTGCCTCTTGATCATATAAATCTAATCCCACTTGATCAATTGCATAGGCCTCAACTTGTCTTCCTCTGACTCCTGGAAAAGTTGGATTAGTTCCAATTGATATTGCAGCTGCCCATCTGCTTTCACCAACACTTAACCAACCAGCATAAACACCATCTGCAGGAATTGTGGCAAGTGGAGTTAAACCAAGATTGGCTGTTGGGTATCCAATTTCTCTTCCCCGCTTTTCACCATGCACAACCGGACCTTTCAAATAAAATCTTCTGGTAAGTAATTCATTTGCCCGCTCAATCTCACCATCAATTATCAAACTTCTAATTCGGGTAGATGAAATTGTTGAACCCCGTTCTTCTTGTAACTTAACGATAGAAACTCCAAAGCCATACTTAGGCCCTACTTCTGACAAATACTTTGGCGAACCTTGAGCTTTAAAACCAAAATTAAAGTTCTCACCAATTACAACATGTTCGGCTTTAAATCTCCCAAGCAAAACATCTTCGATGAATTGATCAGGCGATAACTGTGAAAAATCCTTATTGAAATTAACTACTTCTACATTGGTAGCACCTGCTTGTTTGAGCAATTCAATTCGATCTTTAACTGATATTAATTGCGATGGTGTGCGCTCAGGGGCAACTACCGAGGTTGGATGTGGATCAAAGGTCATAACTGTAACTTCACCTAGATGTTTTGCGGTAGCAATTATCTGTTGATGGCCAGCATGCACTCCGTCAAATATTCCAACAGCTAAAACTTTCATCTTCGTATTGTTTCATAAAACATAATTACTCACTGACCTTAACCAAAATTGGGGCGGCTACAACTTGAGAGCCTTGTAATTTGTTTTCTAGTAGAGCCAAGAAATTATCTTGTGAATCTAGGGCCGCCACTACACCACTTTGCAGATTTTGTTCAATCACGCGACCAAATGTGATCTCTCTGCTTTGGGCTAAATCTAACTTTCTGATTGGGAACAACTTTTCAATTACTTCAGTTATAGAGATCAATGGTGCCTGCGCTAAGGGATGACAATCCTGCAAAGTAAATGGTGAAACTAATGTTCGACGAAGTGAGGTTAAGTGGCCCCCAACATTTAATCTTTCACCTAAATCTCTTGCTATCGCTCGAATATAAGTTCCTGCCGAGCAGGTGATCGATACATCCACTTCGATCGCGGTGGCTAAATGTCTAATCTTTTTAATAACTATCTCATCAATAGTTACATCTCGCTCAGGAATATCAACACTCTCACCTGCCCTAACTCTGGCATGGGCAGATTTGCCATCAATTTTTATAGCTGAGACCGAACTTGGTCTTTGTTTAATTGTTCCCACAAACTTTGCCAGTTCATTTGTTATGAGTTGATCATCAATATTAGCAATTTGATCAGCGGGAGCAGATGAGATTACATCCCCATCTTTATCATCGGTATGGGTTGCTTTACCCAAATTAATTGTTGCTTCATACGCTTTTTTACCATCTGTAATGTAGTTAAGTAGCCTGGTCGCAATACCAACACCAAGTACTAATACGCCAGTTGCCATCGGATCTAATGTGCCAGCATGGCCAACCTTTTTTGTGTCAAGTTTTTTACGTGCCATTGCAACTACATCATGACTAGTCATTGCGCCGGCTTTATCCACTAACAAAAAGCCATCCATTAGATCACCTGTTAGTTATGTTTTTTATATGGATCTTCAGCGACAGGTTTTGCACCAGCCCTTAGCTTTTCAAGTTCTGCATCAGCCTTATGCATCTGCTCAATCAAATCATTCATCGCTGAAGCAGAATCAGCCATGCCGTCTAAGAAAAATTCAATTGATGGTGTAACTCTTAAGCCCAGTGCCCGACCAACCTCAGATCGAAGCATTCCCTTTGCGCTGCTCAATGCCGCAGCACTGGATTCATGTGCAGCCGCATCACCAAGAACTGTGTAAAAGACTGAAGCTTGTTGCAAATCACCAGTTACGCGAACATCAGTAATTGTTACAAACCCAAGTCGTGGATCTTTAACCCGCGACTCAAGTGCGTTAGCAACTAATTCTTTGATGCGATCGGCAACCTGCAGTGGACGTTTACTTGGCATATGTTAAGCCCGCTTTTTCTCACGGATTTCATAAGCTTGAATTACATCTCCAACCTGCAAATCTTTAAATGATCCAAGACCAATACCGCACTCAAATCCATCGCGAACCTCAGTGGCATCATCTTTAAATCTTCGAAGTGATTCAATACTTAGATTTTCACCAATTACAACCCCGGCTCGCATAGTTCGAACTTTGGCATTTCGGCGAATAATTCCATCAGAAACCATGCAACCAGCAATGTTTCCAAACTTGCTTGATTTAAATATGTCTCTGATCTCAGCGTTGCCAAGTACTGCCTCTTCAAACTCTGGCTTAAGAAGTCCCTTAAGAGATGCTTCAATCTCCTCAATTGCCTTGTAAATAACGGTGTAGAACTTAACTTCAACACCCTCTTGTTCAGCAAAGATTGCAGTTTGTGGTTCAGGCTTAACGTTAAAGCCAATGATTACTGCAGTTGAAGCAGATGCCAAGGTAACGTCATTCTTAGTAATTGCACCAACGCCACGGTGAATAACTCTTAGATCAACCTCAGTACCAACATCTAGTTGAACTAACGCATCCTCTAAGGCTTCTACCGATCCCGAAACATCGCCCTTAAGAATTAAGTTCAAAGTAGTTACCTTTGATTGCTCCAAGAAATCTTCCAGTGAAACCTTCTTGCGAGCCTTAGCTAAAGAAGCATTTCTTGATGCAAGTTGACGCTTCTCTGCGATCTGTCGCGCAGTTCGATCATCTTCTGCAACTATAAATGAATCTCCAGCACCTGGTACTGATGTGAAACCAAGAACTTGAACTGGACGTGACGGACCAGCCACTTCCAAGGTTTGTCCATGCTCATCCAACATTGCGCGAACACGGCCATATGCACCACCTGCCACAATTGCATCTCCAACATGCAACGTTCCACGTTGGACCAAAACAGTTGCAACTGGACCGCGACCCTTATCCAGATTTGCTTCAATGGCAACACCTCTTGCAATGTCATCTGCAATTGCCCGTAAATCAATAGCGGCATCTGCGGTTAACAAAATTGCTGCGATTAAATCATCAATACCTTTACCAGAGAGTGCTGAAACATTTACGAACATGGTCTGTCCGCCATACTCTTCAGCAATCAAGTTGTACTCAGTTAACTGCTGACGAATCTTGTCTGGGTTAGCACCCTCTTTATCAATCTTGTTTACCGCAACCACAATAGGCACATCAGCAGCTTGGGCATGATTTAACGCCTCAATCGTCTGTGGCATAACACCATCATCTGCGGCGACAACTAGTACTGCAATATCAGTTACCTTCGCACCTCGAGCACGCATGGCGGTAAATGCCTCATGGCCTGGTGTATCGATAAAAGTAATTGCGCGTTCAACTCCATCATGTTCATGGTGAATTTGGTAGGCACCAATATGCTGTGTAATTCCACCTGCCTCTGACTTTATAACTTCAGTTGATCGGATTGCATCTAGCAATCTTGTTTTACCATGATCAACATGTCCCATTACGGTAACAATTGGCGAGCGCACAACCAGATCCTCAGGATCAATTTGAGCTAACTCCTCCTCTAAATTGATCTCAAACTCTGCAAGCAACTCACGATCTTCATCCTCAGGACTTACGATTTGAATTACAAAGCCAAGCTCTGCTCCTAATAATGTAAAGGTGTCTTCATCAACTGATTGAGTTGCTGTAACCATCTCACCTAGATGAAATAGCGCTGAAACTAATGCAGCTGGATCTGCCTTTATTTTTTCGGCAAAATCCATCAAGGTAGCACCGCGGCGCATTCGAACCACAGTCTTTCCATCACCTCTTGGAACTACCGCCCCACCTAATTGTGGTGCTGGCAGATTTTCAAAATCTTCACGTCTTTCTTTTTTACTCTTTTGTCCGCGATTCTTATTTTTACCTTTACCGCCTTTGCCAAATGCACCAGCTGCGCCACCGCGTTGTGGTGGACGACCGCCACCCTTGCCACCAAATGGTGAACCAGATGGTGATGATGGTGTGCGATATGGTGATGATGAACCACCTGGTTTAGATGATGTTGGCGCGCCAGAGTTTGGACGAGGATTATTAGATGCAGGACGTGCTGCAAAACCTGGACGAACTGAACCAGGACGAGCGCCAGACATTGGTGGACGTTGACCAGGTTGTAATTTTCCAGGAGTTCTTCCAGCCTCACCAGGTCTAATTGGTCTTGCAGGTGGACGTGGTCCACCGCCACCAGTACTAAATGGATTATTTCCAGCTCTTGGTGGTCGTGGCATCGCACTTGGTGGTGTTGCACCACTAGGTGATGAAAATGGATTGTTTGCAGGACGAGCTGTTGGTGTTGAAGCTCTTTGTACTGGCGTTGCATCTTCAACCATCTTTTGTAATTCAGGTGGTAAATCTTCAACCTTGACAGTTTGTTTTGGCGCAGCTTTTTTAGCTGGAGCTTTTTTCGCTTTTGGCGCAGCCTCTGCTGGTACTAAATCTGGAAACTTATCCATCAACTTGCGCACAACCGGTGCTTCAACAGTTGATGATGCTGAGCGAACAAATTCGCCAACCTCTTGCAGCTTAGATAAGAGCTCTTTGCTTTCTAGCCCTAACTCTTTAGCTAACTCATAAACGCGGACCTTGGCCACACTTCTCCTTCTTCTGGCCCCGCGTTATTTACGCACGAGCCTAAATAGAACTACTCATAATCTTGTAGTGCTCATTAGAGTGTCATTCTCGCTCGCTCCATACTGTTTGTTAATTACTTAAATTTTTTAAGTAATCATCTAACTCATCGGTTTTAATCTCGCCTTCAAACTTGAAGGAGTGATTAAAAGATTTTCGATCAATTGCCATCTTAAAGCAGTTTGGGTGAAGCCATGCTCCCCGGCCGCTCATCCGATGGTTTAGATCAACCTTTATTTCATTGTCGATCAAAACTGTTCGAATTAAATCTGTTCTGGTATCTAACTTTCGACAAGCGATGCAGCTGCGTTGCCTTAGTTTTTTACCCAACATCGCGCACTCTACCCTAAGCCCCTTGGATGGGTGAAATAGTTGCCGCTTCCTCTGTCTTTTCCGCCTTAATCTGCGTTACTGGATTATCTGGATGGATATCAATTCGCCACTGGGTAAGGCGAGCGGCAAGTCTGGCATTTTGACCATCTTTACCAATTGCAAGTGATAATTGATAATCCGGCACAATCACCTTTGCAGATTTGGTCTCTAAATCAACAATTTCAACCGAGCTTACCTTTGCTGGCGCTAAGGCATTTGCAACATATGTAGCAGGATCTTCCGAGAAATCAATGATGTCAATTTTTTCACCATTTAATTCATTCATAACATTTTGAGCTCGGCTTCCCTGCGGCCCAATCAACGCACCCTTTGCACTAACACCTGCTCGATGAGTTCTAACCGATAACTTTGTTCTAGCGCCTGGCTCCCGTGCTATTCCAACAATATCTACTACCCGATCTTTAATCTCAGGTACTTCAAGTGCGAATAACATCTTCACAAATGCTGGATGAGTTCTAGATAAAGTTACCTCCGGGCCTTTTTCACCCTGCTTAACATCAACCACAAAACATTTAATTCGATCCCCGTGTTTATAAACCTCACCCTTTACCTGCTCAGCCGGTGGCACCTTTCCTTCAACTCTTCCCAAACTTACATAAATGACATCAGCATCTCTTCCCTGCTGCACAATCCCACCAATAACATCACCGACGCTGCCGGAAAACTCCGTTACAACCTCAAGATCTTTTGCCTCGCGCATCTTTTCTTTAATAACTTTGCGAGCAGTTTTATCAGCTAATTTTGCAAAGCCATCAGGATTATCAACAACTGTGTCTAAGCGATCACCATCAGGACCAAGTATTGGCACATAAATTACTAACTCACCAGTTTGACGATTTAAAACAGCTCGGCCATGAGGTTTGGCAACTGGCAGTTCGGCATATGCTTTTGCAACCTCATTTTCAATTGCATTGATTAACCGCTCAAGTGGTAATTTCTTTTCTTGGGCTAAAAGTTTTAGGGCCGCAACATCAACACTCACTTGCCCACCTGCTTAAACTCAATCTCAAGTGTTGCGCGCTTAATATCGATGTAGTTAACTATTTGCTCATCAATTGTTGCATTACTTTCAGTTGCATTTTTAACTCTACCTTTAACCTCTTTGCCATCGAGCAAAATTACCTTTACTAATCGATCAAGATTTTTTCGCCAATGCCTAGGTTTGGTAAGTGGGCGATCCAAGCCAGGAGATGTAACCTCCAAGGTAAATGGGGTTTGGCCTAAACTTTGAATACCTTCAACTATTTCACTTATCCCTTTAGTAGCAGCAGTGACTTGATCAAGAGATAGATGAGTATCCCCATCTACAACGACAGTTAACATGCTGCGCCGGCCAGCTGAAGTAATTGTTACATCCTCTAGATAAAAACCGAGGGCTTCTAATGCGGGAGTAATCGCCGCAATAATCTCTTCTTTTTTTCCCATTTTTTCCTTCTTCGATATTAAGTTGTGTGGCTAAGTTTAACTTATAAAAGTATCCCAAGCAACGCGGGTAATTAGTAAAAATATAACTGCTAAAAATACTTTTCGAACCAATGGTGAGCCACCTTTTATTGCAAGGCGTGAGCCAATAATCGCACCTGTCACATTGGCAAAAGCTAGAAGTAAACCTAGTTGCCACCAAATATGTCCTGTTAATTGAAAACTCAAAATGGCACCGGCATTAGTTGCAATATTTACTAATTTGGCAGTGGCTGATGCCTTTAAAAATGCATAACCGATAGTTGAGACAAGAAAGAAGACTAAGAATGTGCCAGTTCCTGGACCAAATATTCCGTCATAGAAACCAATCATTAATCCAATCAATCCAACAATCACTAATCTTTTTTTATGGGTAAATTTTAAATTTTCTGCCATGCCTAACTCAGGTTTGCGCCAGGTATAGATGGCAACCAGGATTAGTAAAAAGACAATAAATGGTTTGAAAAAATCCTTTGGCACAAATGCAGCCAGCGCTGCCCCACCCATAGAGCCAGCAAAGGCAGGCAACATCATGGTTAGGGTAAGTGGAATATCTGGCTTAATATTTTTAAAGTAATTTCGAGCAGCTGCTGTGGTGCCAAAAATAGATGGCACTTTGTTATTTCCTAGAATCAATGGCAACTCTTTATTTGGTAGCCCGACCAGCAGTGCTGGTAATTGAATCAATCCCCCGCCACCTGCCATGGCATCCACAAAGCCGGCAAATCCTGATGCGATCGCCAAAAAAATTGCGATCTCAATACTCATAAATTACTTAACTAATGTTTTAACAACATCTGCGAGCGCAACCTCTTGCTTATCACCAGATTTGCGATCCCGCACTTCCACTTTGCCATCTGCTAATGCTTTGCCCACAATAATTATCTTTTGAATCCCAATTAATTCCGCATCCTTAAACTTAACTCCCGCAGATGCCTCCCGGCGATCATCTAGCAAAACTTCAAGACCTTTTGCCTCTAAATCTTTTGCAATCTGCTCTGCTACTTCAAATGGCTGATCCTCTTTACCAGTTGCCACAATATGAACATCAGCAGGTGCTACCTCAGCTGGCCAATTTAAACCAAGCTCATCATAAGTTTGCTCAGCAATTGCAGCGACCGCTCTTGAAACACCAATTCCATATGAACCCATAGTCACAACAACAGGCTTACCCTCTTTATCTAAAACTGTAAGACCAAGGGATTGGGCGTACTTTCTACCTAGTTGAAAGATGTGGCCGATCTCAATTGCGCGATCAATTACCACTGGTTTTTCACACTTTGGACAGTTATCGCCAGCTCTAACCTCTGCTGCTTCAATATATTGATCAACTTTAAAATCACGGCCGCATGTTACAAACCGCGCATGCTTATCCTTTTGGTTAGCGCCAGTAATCCAATGTGAGCCTTCCACAACTCTTGGATCAGCATATAAAGTGATTCCAAATGCTTTGGCATCTTGAGGTCCAACATAACCCTTGACTAATTTTGGATTTTTAGAAAAGTCAGCATCCTCAAATAAACGCAGCTCTTTAACGCCAGCTAAATTTGCCTCTAACCGCTTTAGATCAACCTCACGGTCTCCTGGTACTAACACCGCAATTGGTTTTTCATCCGCCATCAATAAAACATTTTTTAAGGTATCGACTGCGGTGATATTGGCTCCGTATTTACTATTAAAAACTTGAACTAAGGAATCAATTGTTGGTGTATTTGGTGTATCTAGAAGCTCAATTGCACCAACTTTTTCACCCCTATATGGGGCAACCTTAGTTACCATCGCTTCCACATTTGCGGCATACCCGCAGCCATTACACAAAACATAGGTATCTTCACCAGTTGGACATGGGGCTAGAAACTCCTCAGATTTTGATCCACCCATCGCACCGCTCATCGCCGAAACAATGTTGTATTTAAGACCTAAGCGATCAAAGGTATTTATATAAGCCTGGCGATGTTTGTTATATGAAGCCTCAAGACCTGCATCATCAATATCAAAACTATAGGAATCCTTCATCACAAACTCACGTCCTCTAATAATTCCACTTCTAGGACGTGGTTCATCTCGATACTTAGTTTGAATTTGATAGATCGATAATGGCAAATCTTTATATGATGAGAACTCACCCTTTACCATCAAAGTAAACATCTCTTCATGGGTAGGTCCTAATAAATAATCATTACCTTTTCGATCTTGTAATCTAAATAAATCTGCCCCGTACTCAGCCCAACGATTTGTCTGTTCATATGGGTCCTTTGGCAAAAGTGCTGGAAAGTGAACCTCTTGAAATCCAGCTTTATCCATCTCTTGCCGTACAACATTTTCAATCTTTCGGTAGGTGCGATATCCAAGTGGTAACCAGGAGTAAATACCTGCGGCAACTCTTCTTACAAATCCTGCTCTAACTAATAAGCGGTGAGATGCAACTTCAGCATCAGCTGGATCATCACGCAATGTGCGCAACAATAAGGTGGACATCTTTAACATAGGTAAAGCCTATCTATTTAACAGCAACCGATGGCTCACCTGATGCCACTCCAGCAGCCTCCATCTCTTCAGCAAGGCGCATCGCCTCTTCAATTAGCGTCTCAACAATCTGTGCCTCTGGCACAGTTTTTATTACCTCACCCTTTACAAATATTTGACCCTTACCATTTCCAGATGCCACACCAAGATCTGCTTCTCTTGCCTCACCTGGTCCATTAACAACACAACCCATAACTGCAACACGAAGTGGCACAGTCATGCCTTGCAATCCTGCCTGCACCTTCTCGGCCAAAGAATAAACATCAACTTGGGCTCTGCCACATGATGGACAGGAGACAATTTCTAACTTTCGTTGCCGCAAATTTAGGGATTCTAAAATAGAAATTCCGACCTTGACCTCTTCCACTGGTGGCGCAGAGAGTGAAACTCTGATGGTGTCGCCAATTCCTTCAGCAAGCAATATGCCAAAAGCGGTAGCAGATTTAATTGTTCCTTGAAAAATTGGTCCAGCCTCTGTAACCCCAAGATGTAATGGGTAATCGCATTTTGCAGCTAATAATCGATAAGCCTTCACCATTGTTACCGGATCATGGTGCTTAACTGAGATTTTAATATCGCGAAAGCCATGCTCTTCAAATAATGATGCTTCCCATAAGGCTGACTCAGCCAGCGCCTCTGGTGTGGCTTTGCCATACTTTGCCAGCAACCTGGGATCAAGAGAACCGGCATTGACACCAATTCGAATTGGAATTTTTGCATCCCCGGCGGCCTTTGCCACCTCTTTAACCTTGTCATCAAATTGTTTGATATTTCCTGGATTAACCCGAACTGCAGCACAACCAGCATCAATGGCTGCAAAAATATACTTTGGTTGAAAGTGAATATCTGCAATAACTGGAATTTGAGATTTTTTTGCAATCTGTGCCAGTGCATCGGCATCATCTTGCGATGGGACTGCTACTCGAACAATTTGGCAACCAGATGCAGTTAACTCTGCAATTTGCTGCAAGGTGGCATTTACATCTGATGTGAGCGTTGTACACATCGACTGCACTGAAACTGGCGCATCTCCGCCAACTAATACTGAACCAACCTTTAACTGTCGCGATTTACGGCGAGGAGCAAGTGTTGGTGGTGGCGCTGATGGAATTCCCAAATCAACCATAGGCAAACCTTACCTAGAAATTAAGCCGAATTGGGTTGAGTATGTCTGCGGTAAGCAGCAATAGTGATAAAGATGCCATCAATACAAAGACCACCATAGTGATTGGGGTGAGCCGCTCAACATCAAAGGGAGCTGGCTTTGCTAACCCTTTTCGCTTGGCGCGTGCATTTCTAAAACCATCGGCAATTGCAACTGCCATATGGCCTCCATCTAATGGCAGCAGAGGTAATAAATTAAACATACCAACAAATAAATTTAATGAAGCAATAATTAATAAAAAGGTAGCGATCTTCTCTCTGCTAGTTAATGCTTTAGTATCAGCTGTTTCACCACTTACCCTTGCCACACCAACTACACCAACTAATCCCTCTGGATCGCGCTCTTGATTACCAAATGTTTGATTTATTAAATCTGGAATTTTACTAGGCAGTGCGATCAAAGAGGTGATGCTATTTTTCAAAATTTCACCGGTAAATGTAGTGGCCTTTCCAAGTGCGGTAAATGGTGAATAAGTTATGGTGCCAATCTCATTAACCACACCCAACACACCAATTTTTTCACCATCCGCGTCACGAGTTGCAGGAGTGACCAATAGATTTATCAAACTGCCATTTCGATCAACTGTAATATCTAACTGTTTTCCAGCAGATGCTCTGATAACTGTTACAACATCACTCCATTGTTGATATGAGATTCCATTTACCTTAATGATTTTATCGCCAGCCACAATCCCTACATTTTTAGCTGGAGATGGCACAGATTTTGCAGAGCACACCTCAGTGGCAGTTTGCGGAATGCACTCACTTACCCGCTCCACTTTGTTAGTTAATGAGGTAACTCCAACTGAGGAAAATAAAACAAATAACAGTACAAAACCAATTACAAAATGCAGAAATGAACCGGCACCTAAAACAATTAAACGTTGCGCAACTGATGCTTTAACAAAAGCACGTGGGGCATCCTCTGCTGATAACTCCTCCCTGGGTGTCATGCCAACAATTCGGCAGTAACCACCAGCTGGGATTGCCTTTAAACCAAACTCAGTCTCACCTTTAGTAAATGACCAAATCTTTTGTCCAAATCCTAAGAAAAACTCAGTTACCTTCATACCAAATTTTTTAGCAGTTAAATAATGTCCTGCCTCATGAATCATTACTGACAATAAAAGTGCGACTACAAAGGCGAGGATCCCAACAATTGCCATTTAAGCGATCTCCTTAATTAACTCTGTTGCTTTAGAACGCGCACTTTGCTCTATCCCACTGACATCAGAAATATCTCTAATTGTAGTTGTGGTGTTACTGCCAAATGATTGAACAACTGATTCGACGGTATCAATAATGGCTGTGAATTTAATCTGACCGGCTAGAAATGCTGCAACCGCCACCTCATTAGCTGCGTTATAAACAGCAGGCAATCCTGCGCCAACTTGACCACATCGTTTTGCCAACTCAATCGCTGGATACTTCTCATTATCAATTGGGGAAAACTCCCAGCTGTGAGATTTACTCCAATCAATAGCAGCAGTGGCTTTATTAATTCGCTCTGGATAAGAAAGTGCGTAGGCGATTGGTCCCTTCATATTTGGTGGCGATGCTTGGGCGATTGTGGAGCCATCTACATACTCGACTAATGAGTGCACCACAGATTGTGGGTGAATGACAGCTTCGATATTTTCATAATCAAGACCAAAAAGGTAATGAGCTTCAATTATCTCTAACCCTTTATTTAATAAAGTCGCAGAGTTTATTGTTACTACCTCACCCATTGACCAGGTTGGATGATTGAGCGCATCGGCAACCGTCACATCAGATAGATCTGCTCTATTTCTAAAGGGACCACCACTTGCAGTTAAAATCAATTTCTTAACATCACTTCTCTTTCCCGCAAGTAATGCTTGAAATATCGCTGAGTGCTCAGAATCAACTGGAATTATTTTTTCCGCGCCAAACTTCATTACTAAATCCCCGCCGGCAACTAAGGATTCTTTATTAGCTAGGGCAACCTTGTTGCCAACACCGAGGGCAGAAAGTGTTGGCC
>JBPCSS010000003.1:0-20713 GCA_051006855.1 Candidatus Nanopelagicus sp. | reverse complement strand
TTCGATAAGGTGCGCGAGAACACTAAGGGAATTGCAGCAAGTGGAAAGAGCACTTACTCACAAGCGGCAAATTTAGCTGTAAACCAAACTTTAGTCAGATCATTTAATACCTCTCTAATCGCACTTCTTCCAGTGGGCTCGATTTTGTTTGTGGGAGCAGGCTTGCTTGGAGCTGGAACACTAAAAGATCTCTCGCTTGCATTATTTATCGGTCTTGCAACTGGCACGTACTCTTCAATTTTTATTGCCACACCAATACTTGCTGTACTTCGTGAGCGTGAACCAGCGATGCAGGCTTTGGCTAAACGAGTGGGTAGCCGTGGTGAAAAAAGTTCAGTTTCATCTTCAGTTCCAGCACAATCTGATCGCGGACCTCGCAATCAACCTAAACGTAATCGCCGCCGCTAAATAAATTGATTTAAAAAAGACAGCCACAGCGCTATGACAAGTACTCAATTGTTGAAGCCGGTGGCTGATGGCCTGGCAAAGTCCCACCCAGGATATTCCAATTCAGATCTTGTACGGGCATATGAAGCTGCGGAAAAAGCGCACTCTGGCCAATTAAGAAAATCTGGTGAACCTTACATAACTCATCCAGTTGCGGTGGCACAAATTCTCACCGAATTAGGAATGGATCTACCAACTGTTATGGCAGCTTTGTTGCATGACACAGTGGAGGATACTTCTTACTCAATCGAACAAATTAGAGCCGAATTCGGTGAGGAGGTTACCTCACTGGTAGATGGTGTTACTAAGTTAGATAAATTGACTTACGGACCAACTGCCGAGGCGGAAACACTTCGAAAAATGGTTGTTGCGATGTCGCGAGATATTCGAGTGTTAGTAATCAAACTAGCTGACCGATTGCACAATGCCCGTACGTGGGAATTTATCGCCCCTGAAACAGCCGAACGTAAGGCAAGAGAAACTATCGATATATACGCACCACTTGCACACCGCCTTGGAATGAATGCAATCAAGTGGGAGTTGGAGGACCTTTCTTTTAAGATTTTAGAACCAAAGAAGTTTGAGGAGATCGAAAGGTTAATTGGAGAGCGCTCACCAGCCAGAGATCTTTTGACTGCAGAGGTTATTTCTGCGATTGATTTAGATTTAGGAACAGAGGGAATAAATGCACAGGTTAATGGACGGCAAAAACATTTCTACAGCGTCTATCAAAAAATGGTTGTCAGAGGAAGAGAATTTAATGAAATTTATGATCTGGTTGGCATCCGAATTCTTGTAGATTCAGTTAGAGATTGTTATGGCGCCTTGGGCGCAATTCATGCAAGGTGGAGTCCGGTTCCGGGTCGATTCAAAGATTACATTGCAATGCCGAAGTTTAATCTTTATCAATCGCTACATACCACTGTGATTGGCCCCAACGGCAAAGCGGTTGAAATTCAAATTAGAACCTTTGATATGCACGCACGTGCTGAGTTTGGAATTGCAGCCCACTGGAAGTACAAATCAAAGAATCTCGACAACGGTAAAACTCCTGAAGTTTTATGGCTCAAACAGCTTCATGAATGGCAGCAAGAAAGTGAAGATGTTGGAGATTTTCTCGAAACCCTACGTTATGACCTTAGAACTCCAGAGGTATTTGTATTTACCCCAAAAGGTAGCGTGATTGCACTTCCATCTGGTTCAACGCCTGTTGATTTTGCTTACGCGGTTCATACTGAAGTTGGTAATAAATGTGTTGGCGCTAAAGTGAACGGAAAGCTAGTGCCGCTTGAATCACATCTGGTTAATGGTGATGTTGTAGACATTGTTACAAATAAAAGTTTAAATGCCGCACCAAGTCATGACTGGCTTAACTTTGTAACCTCTTCAAGAGCTCGATCAAAAATAAAAGCCTGGTTCTCAAAGGAACGAAAAGATGAGGCAATTGAAGCCGGACAGGAATCAATTGCGCGACAAATGCGTAAAGCAGGTCTTCCTATCCAAAAGATTTTGGGCGGTCACGCACTTCTAGAACTTGCCCATGAACTCAGATTTGAAGATATTGAATCTTTATATGAAGCAGTTGGTAACGGACGTATTTCAGCTCATTCAGTAATTGAAAAACTTATGGCCTTACTAGGCTCTACAGACAGCCATCCTGAAAACGACTTAACTCCGTTGGTTGCACCAGTTAAACGCAGTAGAAAAAGTGTTACTGGAATTGATGTAGAAGGGGCGGGGGATGTTTTAGTAAAACTAGCTCGCTGCTGCGCACCAGTACCCGGTGATTTGATCACCGGTTTTATTACCCGAGGCAGCGGAGTTTCAGTGCACAGAGAAGATTGCATCAATATTTCAGATCTTAAAGTTCATCAAGGCGATCGCATGGTTGGTGTGAAATGGAATTTGGCGGCGAAAAGTACCTTCTTGGTAAATATTCAAGTTGAAGCATTGGATAGAGCTCGGCTTTTATCGGATGTTACAAAGGCACTTTCTGATCAGCATGTGAATATCTTGAGCGCTTCAGTAGTTACTAATAAAGATCAAACTGCAATCTGCAAGTTTTCATTTGAGATGGCAGATGCCTCACATTTAGACGCGGTGATAAGTTCTGTACGATCAATTGAAGGCGTTTATGATGTTGATCGAATTTTTAATAATTAACTAGTGAACTCAGTTAAACCTTTTTCAGCCTGTTCTAGCCATGCTCTACGTGCAGCAGCTGCCTCTCTGGCAACCATGGCTTTTGCAGTTTGACCAGCAGCTTCTGCTTTTGCAGCTTGCTTCTCATAATTTTCGATCGCCTCTGCCAAACCTTGAACAACTTTGTTAGCTTGAGCCTTAGCAGAGGGATCACTCTTTCGTTGGTGATTGCGTTCTAGATCAGAAATTTCATCTTCAACTTTTTTAATTCGGGCGTCAAAAGCTGATCTCTTCTTACGATCAGTCATTCCTATTTTTTGCCACTTACCCATCAATTCATAGAACTTCTTCTTCGCTGATTTAAAATCAGTAACTGGAAGTAGGGATTCAAACTCAACGATCATTGCCTCGCGCTTAACAAGGTTTTCCGCCATTGAACCTTTTCGCTTTTCCATATCCGCATTCTTTGCTGCGAAGAAAACATCTTGGGCTGATTTAAAGCGTGCCCATAGTGCGGTATCGGTAGATTTCTTGCCACGTCCAGAGGCTTTCCATTGGTCCATTAATGATTTGTACTTATTAGCCGTTGCGAGCCAATCCTTAGAATTAGCCAAAGACTCTGCTTCTTTAACAATAACTTCCTTAGTAGAAGCAACCTTTTTGTGCTCTGAATCCAAGTTTGCAAAATGTGTCCTGCGCCTTTTATCAAATTTATTTCGGGAAGATGAGAAACGTTTCCACAAAGCTGCATCGATTTTCTTATCCAAGCGGGGTGCTTTCTTCCATTCCTCTAAAAGCACCTTTAATCTGGCGGTGGTAACTTTCCAGGCAACTGAATCAATTAAACTTTCAGCCTCTGCCACAATTTTTTCTTTGATGGCCGTGGCTTCATTTTTACGCAATTCTCGCTCAGCTGCTTGTGCTGCTTTACGTGCTTGGTAAGCACCTTCATGCTCGGTAATTAATGCAGGTATTTTTTCGAGTGAGGCAGAGAGATTTGCAAGGTCGCCAACACCATTTAATTCAGAGATTTGGGTACGCAACTTGTTAACTGCATCATGTGCATCACTTGGCACCATTGCGCCGGATCGAATACGTGCTGCAAGGAGTGCAACTTCAGATGCGACCATTTCGAATTTTTTAACAAAATACGCAAGTGCTTCTTCTGCTGATTTACCTGGATAGGAGCCAACCGCGCGATCACCGGTCGGAGTAATTACGTAAACGGTGCCATCTTCGCCGACTCGGCCAAATTTTGCTGGATCACCAATAAGTGCTGATGCTGCCCCGGTATTTGAAAGGTTTGGTGTTGACAAGTTATCCATTGAGTTGACCTTTCGTTGCACGATCTCTGTTAATCAGATTTCGTTATGTTGGGGGCGTAGTAATCAGTAACGCAATTGCGCCATTAATTACTGGGTTTGGTACTGGCTAAAAGATAGCCTAGGCACCATCTTTTAGGGAAATTTCCAGCCGAAAATGGTTAGGTGAATGGGGTGAATGGTGTTAATTGATCGGGTAATCGCACCTTACTTCGAAACTAATTGTTGGATTTTAGCCCAAGGCCTCGGGCAAGAATGCATCATCGTCGACCCAGGGATGGCCAAGCCGAATCTGGTGAGTGAAATTGAACAAAAAGTTTCCGATCTCAAATTAAAACCTGTGGCAGTTTTGATTACACATGGGCATTTAGATCATACATTTTCTGTGCTTTCATTAACTAAGCAAGTACCGATGAGAACTTTCATAACTGGCGCTGACAGATTTCTTCTGACCGATCCAATGGGAGCCCTAGATCGTGGTGGAGTTAGTGAGCAATTTCTAAAGGCATTTGGAGTCGAGAAATTTAAAGAGCCAGATGAGATAGTGGAGCTTGCAGATTTTTCAACATTTGAAATTGCTGGAATGCAAATCACATCAATTTTCGCACCCGGCCACACTAAAGGTTCAGTTATCTTTACTGTTGAAGATAAACAATTAATTTCTGGTGATGTGCTTTTTGCTGGCAGCATTGGCAGAACTGATTTACCTACAGGTTCAGCCAGTCAGATGCGAAAAACCTTACGAGAACGAATTTTGACCCTACCAGATGGCCTAAATGTCCTACCCGGACATGGTGGGCAAACTACAATCGGCACAGAGCGTGTAAGAAATCCTTACCTGCAAGATGATTTTTTAGACCAGAACGGGCGGTGAAAAACTTGAGTAAGTTTCAAGCGCCTAAAGGGGTCAGTGAATATTTTCCACCTAATTCAAATCAATTCGAGTATGTGAGAGACCAGCTACTTAGGACAGCTCGGCTTGCTGGTTATAACTTAATTGAGTTACCTGTATTTGAAGATACAGAAGTATTTACGCGCGGCGTTGGTGAATCAACTGATGTTGTCAGTAAAGAGATGTACACCTTCGAAGATCGCGGCGGTCGTTCAATAACTTTAAGACCTGAAGGTACAGCCGGCGTAATGCGTGCGGTAATTGAACATAATTTAGACAAAGGTCAATTACCAGTAAAACTTTTTTATACCGGACCTTTTTTTCGAGCCGAACGTCCGCAAGCAGGTCGCTATCGACAGTTTTATCAAGTCGGTATTGAAGCAATTGGTTTTAGCGACCCGGAGATTGATGTTGAAGTAATTGCAGTTGCAGATTCGGCATTTAAGTCTTTGGGTTTAAAGAAATACACTTTAAATATCACATCTCTCGGGGATTCAATTAGTCGAGAAGCGCATCGAAAAGATTTAGTTAAATACATTTCTGGGCTGAAAATAGATGAAGCAACACAAGCTCGGGCACAACTAAATCCGTTGAGATTATTTGATGATAAGCGCGAAGAAATAAAAGCTGCTATGGCAAACGCACCACTATTGCTTGATTACCTAAATAAGCAAAGCAAGCAACATTTTGAAACCGTACAAGGTTTACTAAAGAATATTGGTATCGAATTCAAGATAAATCCAAAAATGGTGCGTGGCCTTGATTACTACACAGGCACAACCTTTGAGTTTGATCATGAAATGCTTGGCGCTCAATCTGGAATTGGTGGCGGCGGTAGATACGACGGTCTTATGGCATCACTAGGTGGATCTGATGTGAGTGGAATCGGTTTTGGTTTAGGCGTCGATCGTATTTTAATGGCTTGCCAAGCAGAGAATTCCTTACCTGCGGTACTTAATCAAATTCAACTTTTCATTGCACCAATCACTGACGCAGGCAAAATAGCTGGATTCAAATTATTAGCAGAATTACGGGAAGCAGGAATTACCTGCGATATGGCATATGGTGATCGTGCACTTAAAGGTGCAATGAAAGCTGCAGATAAAAGTGGTGCTAAATACGGATTAGTGATCGGTGATGATGAAATCACAAGTGGAAATTGCCAATTAAAATTAATGAGCAGTGGCGAAGCGATATCTAGTACTCTTGAAGCTATAGATCTGATTCAAAAGATTGGAAAGTAATCCATAATGCTGCGCACACATGATGCTGGGTCTTTAAACGCCAGCTCAGTCGGAACTAAAGTTGTTCTTGCTGGTTGGGTAGCTCGTCGCAGAGATCATGGCGGCGTTGCCTTTATTGACTTACGTGATTCAACCGGGGCAGTTCAGGTAGTGATTAATGATGAAAAAGTTGCAGGCGAACTTCGTGCTGAATGGTGCGTGTTAATTTCCGGGAGTATTAAAACACGTCCTGCTGGAAATGAGAATAAAGAGATCCCAACTGGTGAAATTGAGGTTGTTTGCGAAGAACTTAAAGTATTAAGTGAGGCAGCTGCACTCCCATTCCCAGTCGATAGTGGAGAGATTGGAAATATTTCAGAAGAGGTTCGACTTAAATACCGGTACTTAGATTTAAGGAGAGAAGGACCCGCAAAGAATTTAAGATTACGCTCGAAAGTAACTACTGCAATTCGAGATGTAATGGCGCAACAGAATTTCCTTGAAATTGAAACACCTTACTTAACTCGATCAACCCCAGAAGGTGCTAGAGATTTTTTGGTACCAGTTAGATTGCAGCCAGGATCTTGGTATGCCTTGCCGCAATCGCCACAGCTTTTTAAGCAATTATTGATGGTCGCTGGCATGGAGAGGTATTACCAAATTGCTAGGTGTTTTCGAGATGAAGATTTTCGGGCAGATCGCCAACCAGAATTTACTCAACTAGATATCGAAATATCATTTGCTGATCAAGCAGATGTTATTGCCATAGCAGAAAAAGTGTTAGTTAATGTGTTTGAAAAAGTGGTGAGTTATAAAGTTCCAACACCAATTCCACACATGACTTATCGTGATGCTATGCGAGATTATGGCTCAGATAAGCCTGACTTACGCTTTGAAAATAAGATTACTGATGTTACGGAGTTCTTTAGAGAAACCTCGTTTCGAGTTTTCCAAGCTGAGTACGTTGGCGCTGTAGTTATGCCAGGTGGAGCAAGCTCACCGCGAAGAGAGTTAGATGCTTGGCAGGATTGGGCTAAAGCAAGAGGCGCCAAAGGCTTGGCTTATATTTTAGTTGGTGAAGATTCAACTTTATCTGGTCCGGTTGCTAAGAATTTATCAGAGAAAGAAAGTGCCGGAATCGCCAAGCAAGTTGGTGCTAAGAATGGCGATGCAATTTTCTTTGCTGCGGGAGCAACTGGTCCTTCACAAAGCTTATTAGGTGCAGTTCGATTAGAAATCGGTCAGCGTTGTAATTTAATTGATGAAAAAGCTTGGAAATTCGTTTGGATAGTCGACGCTCCGATGTTTGAACCAGTTGATCCCGAAAATCTATCTGCTGGCTGGACAGCAGTTCATCATCCTTTTACTGGACCAAAGCCCGAATATGCACAAACTTTTGATAAAGATCCAAAGGATGCTTTGGCCTATGCCTATGACATAGTTTTAAATGGTAATGAAATAGGTGGCGGATCAATTCGTATCCATCAAAGAGAGGTTCAACAGCGCGTGTTTAAAACTATTGGACTCTCACAAGCAGAGGCTGAAAGTAAATTCGGATTCTTATTGGAAGCTTTTAATTATGGGCCGCCGCCACATGGCGGAATTGCACTTGGTTTAGATCGCTTATGTGCATTGTTGGCAGGTGCAACATCCATTCGAGAAGTGATTGCTTTCCCAAAGACAGCTAGCGGGGGAGATCCATTAACAGGGGCACCAACACCAATTACTCCTGCGCAACGCAAAGAGTCTGGGGTTGATTCTCCAGCCGCTGCCAAGTAGATACCCTCTTTTCAGGTATTCTTCCCAATATGGGTCCAGGTGGAATTGCAACAATAATCGCTGCGTCCTCCTTGGCTGTAATCGCCGTGGCAGTTGCCTACACAGTCGTTCGTGCATCCAGACTAATTGATGAGATCACGAAAACTTTGTCGATGATAAATAGCCCTCTGAAGAGCCTAAGTAATGCAGGCAAATCAATTGAGAATTTAACAAAGAAGGTTTCAAATGCAACAGAATCTTTCTTAGATGAAAACCCAATGGCTATGAAAGCTGCCGCTGCAATAGTTACCGCAGCAAAGCTTAAGAAAAAGGGTAAGAAAAAAAGTAAAGCGAAGGAGTAATTATGGACTCCGCAGATATTCGCGCTAGATGGCTTAAATTTTTTGAATCTAATAACTCCTTAAAACTGCCACATACCGTTGTGCCTTCAGCCTCACTGATCGCCGATGATCCAAATCTTTTGCTGGTAAACGCCGGAATGGTTCCGTTTAAGCCATATTTCCTAGGAGAGGTTAAACCTCCTTACCAGAGAGCAACCTCTGTTCAAAAATGTGTGCGTACTTTAGATATTGATGAAGTTGGTAAAACAACTAGACATGCATCATTTTTCCAAATGTGTGGAAATTTTTCTTTCGGAGATTACTTTAAAGAGGGTGCAATTTCATTAGCTTGGGAATTATTAACTAAATCAACATCAGATGGTGGCTATGGATTTAGCGAAGACAAACTTTGGGTAACTGTTTATCAAGATGATGATGAAGCAGCTCAGATATGGGAAAAGCAGGTTGGAGTTCCTAAAGATCGAATTCAACGCCGAGGTATGGCGGATAATTTTTGGTCTATGGGCGTCCCTGGGCCATGCGGTCCTTGTTCAGAAATATATTTTGATCGAGGTAGTGCCTATGGCAAAGAGGGTGGTCCAATTGCCGACGAAGATAGATACCTTGAAATTTGGAATTTGGTGTTTATGCAAAATATCAGAGGTGAAGGCGGAGATAAAAACTCTTTCCCCATCGTTGGTGAATTACCAGCTAAGAATATTGACACAGGTCTTGGCCTTGAAAGAACAGCTGCATTGTTACAAGGCGTTGAAAATATCTATGAAATAGACACCACAAGAATCATTTTGAACAAAGCGTCTGAGCTGACCAATGTCGCGTATGGTAAAAATGAAAAGAATGATGTTTCCCTACGTGTGGTTGCCGACCATGCCCGGACCGCCATGATGTTGATTGGAGATGGAGTTACTCCAGGTAATGAAGGCCGTGGTTATGTTCTAAGAAGAATGATGCGCAGGACCATTAGAAATATGAGACTTCTAGGTTCACAGGATTTAGTGATCTCTGAACTTATTAAAAGCTCTATCAAAGCAATGGGACCACAATACCCAGAGTTAGTTACTGATTCAGAGCGCATATTAAGTATCGCTCAATCTGAAGAGGATAGTTTTATTCAAACATTAAAGAGCGGAACTAGCATCTTTGATCTAGCAGCAGAGCAATTAAAGAAATCAAAATCTCAAGCTTTGTCTGCTGATACTGCATTTAAGTTGCATGATACTTATGGATTCCCATTTGATTTGACCCTGGAAATGGCGCGCGAACAGGGGTTAGGTGTTGATGAAATTGGCTTTAGAAAATTAATGAATGAACAACGCGATCGGGCAAAAGCGGATGCAAAGGCTAAAAAGAGCGGGCACACAGATTTAACTGAGTACCGCGCAATCATTGACAAATCTGGCTCTACAAAATTTATTGGTTATGAGAATATCTCAGCTGAATCAAGATTAACTGGAATTCTCTTTGAAGGAAAAAGAGTAAAGGAAGTCAACGTTGGCTCAGAGATTGAAATTACACTTGATAGAACACCGTTTTATGCCGAAGGCGGTGGGCAGTTAGCCGATGGTGGAAGAATTAAATTAGCAAATGGTGCGGTCGTTAATGTCGAAGATGTTCAAACACCAGTTCCTGGACTGATTGTCCATCGCGGAACTGTCGTGAGTGGTGTTGTTAGAGATGGTGATCAGGCTGTTGGTGAAATTGATCTGGAACGTAGATTGGCTATATCTCGCGCACACACGGCAACTCACATGGTTCATAAAGCTTTTCGGGAGGCATTGGGTGAAACTGCAACCCAAGCTGGTTCCGAGAATGCTCCTGGTAGATTCAGATTTGATTTTCCTTCAACGGCTGCTGTACCAACTTCTGTGCTAAATGATGTTGAAAGCCGAGTTAATGAATTGTTAATTGCAGATCTACAAGTACATGCCGAGGTTATGTCTCAAGATGCTGCCAAGGCTATGGGAGCAATGGCATTATTTGGTGAGAAGTATGGTGATCAAGTTCGAGTTGTAAGTGTGGGTGATTGGGCCAAAGAGTTATGTGGTGGTACCCACGTAAATAGATCTGGGCAATTAGGTTTAGTAAAACTGCTTTCAGAATCGTCAATTGGCGCTGGGGTACGCCGCATCGAAGCTTTAGTTGGCCATGATGCTTATCAATATTTAGCACGGGAACATGTCCTGCTTAACTCTTTAACTGAAATCATCAAAGGTGTACGCGCCGAAGAATTGCCTCAACGCATCTCAGAATTGATTGAAAAGATGAAAAGCATGGAAAAAGAGTTATCCTCAGTTAGATCTGCCAAAGCAATGGCAAGTGCAACAAATCTACTGAAAAATGTAAAAGTGATAGGTGGAATAAATTTAATTATTGAGCAACTGGCAGATGAAATTTCAGTTGAAGATATGAGAAGTGTCGCTTCGGACCTAAGAGCCAAAATCAAAGATGGGGTGGTGGTATTAGCGACTGTAGTCAGCGCTAAACCTTTAATCGTGGCATCAGTTTCTTCTGAGGCAATTAAGTTAGGAATTAAAGCTGGAGAACTTATCAAAAATGGCTCAGCCATTTTAGGCGGTGGCGGTGGCGGTAAGGATGATTTTGCACAAGGTGGGGGAACAGACATTGGCGCTATCACAAAAGCATTATCTGAAATAACTAAGGTTATTAGTGGAAAGATTAAATAGCGATAGGCGTGGAAATGAGTAAACCGATAAGTCAAGGACGGCGTATTGGTTTTGATTTTGGCGAGAAGCGAATCGGTGTAGCAGCCTCAGATGCCGCTTCAATACTAGTTTCACCATACGCAACACTTCTTAATGATCATCAGTTGCCGCAAAAATTGAAAAGTTTGTTCGCTGAAATAGAACCCATATATGTGGTAATTGGTAATCCAATCCATTTATCAGGCACTGAAAGTTCTAAATCGGCATTGGCAATGGAATTTGGAATTATGATGAAATCATATTTTTCAGGACCAATATATTTGGTAGATGAACGAATGAGTACCCAGAACGCTTATTCGCAAATGAGAGAGATAGGAAAAAATGAGAGGCAGAGCAAATCCGTTATTGATCAAATAGCAGCTGTCACAATATTGGAATCTGCAATGCATAATGAAAGATCAGGTAGTGCGGTAGGTATTGCGATTTGAAAAAACTTATTGCCGCCTTAAGTATTTGCATAGGTTTTACATTAATGAGCGTGGTGATTCACAACGCGTTTCTGCTTAATGATTTCCAAGATACTTCTACAGTTGATAAAGTGGAAATATTGATTGAACCTGGAGAATCTGGAAGTGAAATTGCCCAGAAGCTTCACAAATCTGGGGTTATTAAAGCCGAAAAAGTTTTTTACAAAATTGCGATAAACGATAAAAGATCTAGATCAATCACCCCGGGAGTACATGAAATAGATTTAAAGATATCTGCTAGCGCAGCATTAGAACAATTACTAGATCCAAAGCGAAATCGCGCTTTATTCGGCTTTGTAGAAGGATTGAGAAAAAATGAAATCTTGGATTTATTGGCTAAATCTAAGTTGGTTGCTGGTAAGTACTCTGGTTCTACGAAAATCAATGAAATTTATAAAACCACAAATATTGAGGGATTTCTTTTCCCAGCCCAGTATTCAATTTATCCCGGCAGTACATTTGATCAAGTAGTTGATCAGATGGTCGATCGATTTTATATTGCAGCAAAGGATTCAGGTATAGATCAAGGGTTCAAAAACTACTCTCCCTATGAACTACTAATTATTGCTTCAATGGTTCAATCGGAAGGTGATCTAACTGATTTTCCGAAGATAGCACGGGTAATTTATAATAGATTAGAGATTGGTATGCCACTTCAAATTAACGCCACTATAGATTATGCAACCAATACAAGAGGCAAAATTAGGCTCCCATACAAACGCTTAGATACAAACTCTAAATACAATACTTATAAGTACCGTGGATTACCGCCAGGGCCAATCAGTAATCCAGGGCTTAAAGCTTTAGAATCTACGGTTAATCCAGCCAGCGGGGATTGGCTGTATTACGTTACAGTCAAACCAAATGACACTAGATTCACTAAATCTTTTAATCAATTTAATATTTGGGCCAATGAGTTTAGGAAAAATGAAGATGCGGGGTTGTTCAATTGATTAAGTTAGCGGTAGCGGGCAGTCCAATCGGACATTCTCTTTCACCTCTATTGCATTCGACTGCTTACAAGATTTTGAATTGTGATGCGGATTTTGGATCTAAAGAAGTGAAAGAACAAGATTTCGGTAATTATTATTTTGAGTGCAAAAATGCTGGATTTCGTGGTTTAGCGCTTACAATGCCGTTGAAAGAAATTTCAATTGGATTTGTAGATAGAGTTGATCCAATCGCAAAGCAAATATCTTCCGTAAATACAATTATTTTCGAATCAACCGGAAGTATCGGTATATCAACAGATCTTTTGGCATTTAAAAATCTACTTAAACCATACTTTGGTAAAAAAATAGCAATCCTTGGTGCTGGCGGAACAGCTCGTGCGGCACTGGGGGCCTTAAAGGGGACTGGTACCGAAGTTACAGTTTTAACTCGATCACTAACAAGACATGATCAGCTACATGCCGCAGCGATTGATTTAGATATTGATTTTCTCGATTGGCATAATTTTGAAGAGATCCAAGATAGAGATTTAATCATTTCGACAACACCTGCAGGCGCCACTGACGGATTGTCCGTGATTTCAACCAAAGCTGATTTTTTTGAAGTGATTTATCACCCTTGGCCAACTGAATTAGCCAAGAGATATCAGAATTTAGGAAAACATGTAATTGGTGGATTATCACTATTAGTTGAACAGGCACTCTTCCAAATCAACTATTTCTCACAAAAACAATTTGATTTTGATCAGATGCGGACAGATCTTTTAAAGGTGGCATATGAGGCAATCAAAAAATAATCCACAGCCCCGCCAATAACAAGCAATAACCAATATTCTCAAGGGATGATCCTTGAAACCCTGCTTACGGCTTTTTTAACCAAAATTGCCTTGCATGATATTCGCACTCAAAGGATTAAAAACTCAGATTTGATTTCTGCTGGAGCGATCATGGTAATTCTGTATTGGAAAAATTGGAGAATATCACTTATAAATTTTATAGTTTATTTATTGCTATATATTTTAAGTCAGCGAAAATTGGGCGAAGGGGATTTGAAGTTATCCTTAATTTGCGCGCTTCCACTGTCTTCAGTGTTTCAACTTGCGGATGCATTAACTGCCACCTGGTTAATTGGCGGTGTTTTCGCATTATTTAAACCAAGAACTTCAATAGCTTTCGCTCCATTTATGATTTTGGGAACATATTTAGCAAAGATTTCTATACCTTAAGGGTAAATTGGCAACGGGTTAAGAAGGTGATCTGAGAGAATACTTCTATCAAATTAGATTGGAGAGTGCAGTGCTTCGGTGGCTGACGGCTGGTGAATCCCACGGTCCTGCTCTGTCTGCGATCATCGAAGGTATGCCTGCTCATGTACTAATTACTAGTAAAGATATCGATATAGATTTATCTCGACGTCGATTGGGCTTTGGGAGAGGTGCTAGGCAGAATTTTGAAGCGGATAAGATCACAATCACCGGTGGAATCCGGCATGGAAAAACTCAAGGTGGACCGATTGCTATTCAAATAGCAAACTCTGAATGGCCAAAGTGGGAAAAGATCATGAGCGCAGATCTGGTATCAGAGGATGAGATTAAAGACTTAGCAAGGAATGCACCATTAACTAGACCAAGACCAGGCCATGCTGATTTAGTTGGAATGCAGAAGTTTAATTTTTCAGATGCTCGACCTATTTTGGAAAGAGCAAGTGCGCGAGAGACTGCTGCTCGTGTTGCACTTGGAGCGGTTGCTCGAGCATTTCTAAAGCAAAGTGTTGGAATTGAAATTTTAAGTCATGTCTTGTCTATAGGAAAGATAAGTGTTGCTGAAGATTATAAATTGCCAGATATAACTGATCGCCAGAAAATTGATGAAGATCCAGTTCGGTGTGCTGACAAGAAAGTAAGTGAACAGATAGTTAAAGAGATTGAACAAGCCCACAAAGATGGCGACACTTTGGGTGGGGTTGTTGAAGTGTTGGCTTACAACTTACCGCCTGGCTTAGGTTCACATGCTCATTGGGATAAGCGTTTAGACGCACGATTAGCTGGAGCGATGATGGGAATTCAGGCAATTAAAGGTGTTGAGCTAGGTGATGGTTTTGCTACCGCAAAACGAAGAGGTTCAGTTGCCCACGACGAAATTGAAAAAAATGCAAAAGGTGAAATTGTTCGTCGAACAGATCGTGCTGGCGGCACTGAAGGGGGTATGAGTAATGGTGAAATTCTTAGAGTTAAAGTTGCCATGAAACCAATTTCTACAGTACCTAAAGCTTTAGACACAATTGATGTTGCTACAGGTGAAGCAGCAAAGGCGATAAATCAAAGATCAGATGTCTGCGCAGTTCCAGCATCAGGCATAGTTGCCGAAGCCATGGCCGCCTTAGTACTTGCAGATGCAGTATTAGAAAAATTTGGTGGAGACAGTGTTCAAGAAACCAAACGTAATTTCGAGCAATACATGAAGCATCTAGAAATAAAGTAATGTTCGATAAAATAATTTTGATCGGTCCACCCGGAGCAGGGAAATCTAGCATCGGTAAAGCATTGGCTAAAGAGCTGGGATTGCCGTTTATTGATAGCGATGGCGAGATTGAAAAATCTGTAGGAAAAAAAATATCTGAAATATTTGTTGATGATGGAGAACCGCATTTTCGTGCCTTAGAGGTTGAGAAAGTAAAAGAACTATTGCATGATTTTTTAGGAGTGATTTCGTTAGGCGGCGGAGCGCCAATGAATTTAGAAGTTGCACAAATCTTAGAAGGAGCTGCTTATCCAGTAATTTTCATTGATGTATCAATAGCACAAGCGGCAGTACGTATTGGTTTCAATAAAGATAGACCTTTGTTACTTATAAATCCAAGACAACAGTGGATGAATCTTATGAACGAACGTCGTCCGGTTTATGAAAGATTAGCAACAGATACAGTCTCATCTGATAGCAAGAAACCTCATGAAGTAGCGAAAATAATCGTTGAGAAAATTAAAGCAAAAATATGAAAATAATTAACGTTCAGGGAGAGCATAGATATCCAGTAAAGATTGGTATTAATTGGGCACAGCAGATCAAAAATATAGGGAGTATTCACAGTAAGGTTTTAATTGTTGCGCCCAAGTCAATAGCTTCTAAATACAAGTTGAAGGAAAATTCAAATGTTAAATTGCTGATAACTGGCGAAGGAGAAAATCAAAAAACTCGAAATACATTAGAAAAGGTTTGGAGTAAATGTGCGGTAGAAGGAATTGGCCGTGCCGATGCAATTATCGGTATAGGTGGCGGAGCTACTACCGATCTAGCTGGCTTTGCTGCCTCCACTTGGTTACGAGGCATCACCTGGTATGCATTTCCAACTTCGCTGGCAGGAATGGTTGATGCTGCAATTGGTGGTAAAACTGGTATTAATGCTAAGACGGGCAAAAATCTAATCGGATCTTTTTATTCTCCCGCTGAAGTTTTAATAGATTTATCATTTTTGAAAACATTGCCAAAGCGAGATTTATCAGCAGGTATGGCCGAAGTAATCAAATGTGGCTTTATCGCTGATTATAAGATTCTAAACCTTAGCCAAGATGAAGAGTTAGATTACCCACAGCTAATAGCGCGCTCTATTAAAGTAAAAGCGGATGTCGTTTCCAAAGATTTTAGGGAGAGTAAATTACGAGAAATACTTAACTATGGTCATACTTTAGGACACGCAATCGAGAAAAATAGTGGCTATAAATTAAGACATGGCGAGGCGATCAGTATCGGAATGGTATTTGCAGCAGAGCTGAGCAAAGAATTTGCCGGACTATCGGATGATGCAGTTCTATTACACCGCGAATTACTCAAGAATTTTGATTTACCAATTTCCTATCCGGCTACGAAATTCAAATCTTTACTTGCCCTTTTAGCCAGCGACAAGAAAGTAAAAGATTCAAAATTTAGCTTCATAGGAATTAGTAAAATCGGCAAACCTGTTTGGTTGGATGATGTTTCGCCAAGCAAGTTAAGTAAGGTTTATGAGAGAATAGCCAAGTGAAAATCCTGATATTAAATGGCCCTAATCTTTCTAGGCTGGATCTGCGTGAGCAGAAGCATTATGGCGATCTCGATTATGACCAGTTGAAGAATGCAATTGCAGAAAAAGCCAAAGAATTGTCAATGGATATTGAAATTAAACAGAGTGACAGCGAGAGTGAAATAATCTCTTGGTTGCATGAAGCCGCAGACAAGAAACAACCAGTTATATTTAATCCTGCTGCTTTTACTCATTATTCATACGCCATAAGAGATGCCGTAACTATGCTCACTTCTCCAGTAATTGAAGTGCATCTGTCAAACCCATTGTCTCGGGAAGAGTTCCGCCATACTTCAGTAATCAGTGGCGTAGTTAAAGGTTCTATTGCAGGATTTGGTGTCGATAGTTACCACTTAGCCTTAATCGCGATGCAAAAACTAGTTGGTTGACAAGGTAGGCTTAGATAATAGTTTTTAAGAAATACTTAAAGATTTAAATATTAGATAGGGCAAAAATGGCAACCACCAATGATTTAAAAAATGGAATGACATTGAATCTAGATGGTCAATTATGGAACGTAATTGAGTTTCAACATGTTAAACCAGGCAAAGGTGGAGCTTTTGTTCGAACCAAGATGCGTTCAGTTCTGTCTGGGAAAGTAGTTGAAAAAACTTTTAACGCAGGAGTAAAAGTAGAAGTTGCCCAAGTTGATAAACGCGATATGCAATTTCTTTATAAAGATGGTGAAGATTTCATGTTTATGGACTCTACTAATTACGATCAAATCTCAATTAGTAAGCAGACGGTTGGAGATGCGGTTGATTACTTATTAGAGAATGCCGATGTAATCGTGGCTATGCATGAAGGTAATCCTTTATTCATTGAGCTACCAGCATCTGTCGAATTGAAAATCACTTATACAGAGCCTGGCCTACAAGGGGATAGATCTTCTGGTGGCACTAAGCCTGCAACCGTTGAGACAGGAATTACTGTCCAGGTTCCACTTTTCATTAAGCAAGATGAAAAAGTATTGGTTGACACAAGAACTGGCGCATACCTAGGGCGAGCAAACTAAAAAATGTCAGCCCGAAGTAAAGCTCGAAAGCGGGCATTAGATTTTCTTTATGAAGCAGATATTAAAAAAGTTTTAGCCTCTGACCTATTTTCTGCCCGCGGAGCTAATGAACTCTCTCAAGAACCATATGTTCTGGTGTTGCTTAATGGCGTGGCCGAACATTTGCCTAAAATTGATGAATTGATTATTACCTATGCTCAAGGCTGGGATATGGATCGAATGCCGCCGATTGATCGAAATATTTTAAGAATAGCGATATATGAAATTCTATGGGCTGCTGATATTGATAATCAGGTCGCTTGTGATGAAGCTGTTGAACTTGCTAAGTCCCTTTCAACCGATGAATCCTCAAGTTATATCAATGGTGTCCTAGGAAGGATTATTAAACTTAAGGATTCAATCGCGATTTAGGCAGTAAGTAACTCCGCCTCTGTTAAGTAATCAAGTGTTGCCGCATCTGTTAGACCCAGCAACAGCGATAAGAATTGAAGATCATTTGCTCTAATTGTTAAAAGTTGACCATTCCAATCCTTTCGACGATCACTTACCAATCTTGTGAACCTTCTTATCGATTCAGTATAAGTATCAGTGCCTGATGAAATCTTGATTAGATCTAAGGTTAAGCTCCGGGCTGAAACTATCGGAGCTACCTCCGGGAAAAGCTCGTTGATTGGCACTTGATAAAACTCCATCAATGAAATTGCTTTCTTCAGGGATATTGCTCGATCTCCTCGTTCGTAGGAGCCGATTACGACTGCTTTCCATTTGCCATTTGAGTGGAGTTCGACATCCTGCAAACTCCATCCTTTTGATTTTCTGATTACTCTTAAACGCTCTGCTGGGTTATTTTTATTCATAGATAAAGATTAGCCACACGCGGATTTTGAAGGTTTTCGATATCCACAGCCTCTCTGCTAATATACGGCGATTCCTTTAACGATCCGTCCAGAGAGGCGGCGAAGGAGAGTAAATGGGTATTTTGTTGTCAGGCCCCGATATCGATCGGGCAATTAAACGCATTTCACATGAAATCATTGAACACAATCAAGGGATCTCAAATCTAGTTTTAATGGGAATTCCAACTCGGGGTTCATATTTGGCCGATCGGATTGCCGCATTTATAAGCGAAATTGAAGGTGATGTGGCTTGTGGTGTTTTAGACATCACCTTACATCGCGATGATTTAAGGCTTAGGCCACCTAAACCGATTCTTCCTACCAAATTGCCGGCCGGAGGTATAGAGGGCAAAGATTTAGTCCTTGTTGATGATGTCTTGTTTTCTGGTCGAACAATTCGAGCAGCATTAGATGCGATAGGTGAGTTAGGTCGACCAAAGACAGTTCAATTGGCGGTGTTAGTTGATCGCGGCCACCGGGAATTACCAATCAGAGCAGATTACGTTGGGAAAAATATCCCTACTTCAATCAATGAGAGTGTGAAGGTGCACCTTTCTGAGCTAGATGAAGAGGATCTAGTGGAGCTACTCAAATGATTAATGGACACCTGTTATCAGCTGCCGATCTAACGAAAGAAAGTGCTTTAAATTTATTATCAACAGCCAAGGAGTTGGCGCAAATAACGGATGGTCCAAACAAGAAATTACCAACACTTCGTGGAAAAACTGTTGTTAATCTCTTCTTTGAGGACTCCACTCGTACTCGAATTAGTTTTGAAACCGCAGCTAAAAGATTGTCGGCAGATGTAATCAATTTTTCAGCTAAAGGTTCATCAGTTAGCAAGGGTGAAAGTTTGAAGGATACGGCTCAGACTTTACAAGCGATGGGAGCCGATGCTGTGGTGATTAGACACGGTAGTTCTGGTGCTGCAAAACGTTTGGCAGATACCCAATGGATTCAAGCTGCAGTTATAAATGCTGGCGATGGCACACATGAACACCCAACCCAAGCCCTTCTTGATGCCTTCACGATAAAACAACATTTAAGAAGCAATGAAAAAGATTTATCGGGTGTAAAAGTTTTAATTGTTGGAGACATCCTGCACTCTCGAGTCGCCAGAAGTAATGTGCTGCTATTAACTAAATTAGGTGCGCAAGTGACATTAGTGGCACCTCCAACCTTATTACCTGTAGGTGTTTCGGATTGGCCCGTAAAAATTTCATATAACCTTGATGAAGAAATATCAAATTGTGATGTGGTTATGATGCTTCGGATTCAATTAGAAAGAATGAATGATTCCTTCTTCCCATCATCTCAAGAGTATTCAAAACGTTTCGGTTTGAATACAGTTCGCTTAGCTAATTTATCGAAAGATGCAATTGTTATGCATCCTGGCCCAATGAATCGTGGACTAGAAATATCTGCAGAAAGCGCGGATGATTTGAAATCAGTGATTATTGATCAAGTAAAAAATGGGGTTGCAATTCGAATGGCGGTTTTGTATGAGCTACTTGGCGGGGCACCAATTGGGGAGAGCAAAGCATGAAAATTTTTAATGCAAAGTTGGCAAATGGAAACCTTGTTAATGTGGAATTCACTAATGGCTTAATTTCTAAAATAGATAAAGCATCTAACGAAAAGGTTTTTGAAGGCATAGATGCTAAATCTAAACTCTTAATTCCAGGCTTAGTTGATTTACATACTCACCTACGCGAACCAGGCAGGGAGGATGCCGAGACTGTACTAACTGGTTCAAGAGCAGCAGTTGCCGGAGGTTACACAGCGGTATCTGCCATGGCCAATACCAATCCAGTTGCCGATAACGCCGGGGTTGTTGAACAGATCTATCGACTTGGCAAGAGCGCTGGATTAGTCGATGTTAATCCAATCGGTGCAGTGACTAAAGGTTTACTTGGTGAGCAGTTAGCTGAGATGGGAGCGATGGCAGATTCAATCGCACAAGTGAGAATATTTAGTGATGATGGAAAATGTGTTTTTGATCCATTAATAATGCGCCGCGCACTTGAGTATGTAAAGACATTTAATGGAATTATTGCTCAACATGCTCAAGAGCCGAGATTAACTGTAAATGCGCAAATGAATGAGGGGATAATTTCGGCAAGAATTGGCTTACCAGGCTGGCCAGCCATTGCCGAAGAAGCAATAATTGCTAGAGATATCTTGCTAGCAGAACATGTCCAATCAAGATTACACATTTGCCATGTAACAACTGCAGGCGGAGTTGAATTAATAAGGTGGGCAAAGCAGCGTGGGATTCAAGTCACAGCTGAAGTGACGCCGCACCACCTTCTTCTAACCGATGAATTAGTAGAGAATTACGATCCAATCTATAAAGTGAACCCACCACTACGTACCCAGAAGGATGTGCAAGCTTTGCGAGAAGGTTTAGCGGAAGGGACGATCGATATCGTGGCAACTGATCACGCGCCGCATCCATC
>JBPCSS010000002.1:0-54746 GCA_051006855.1 Candidatus Nanopelagicus sp. | reverse complement strand
ATGATCGCACTTGGTTACCCAGGTGAGATTTCAACTGATAACAACACCAAAGTAATTTGGGGTGTTCTTTCAACTCTACCTTTCCTATACATTCTTTATGTATTGTTCGTTGAGCTTTCAAAGTCTCTTGATCGTCAACCAGCAGGCGTTGCAGCAACCGTAGGTCGCCTACGCCTTCTATTAGTAGCTACATGGGGCGTTTACCCAATTTCATACCTACTACCAATCCTTGATTCAGCTAACGCTGCATCATCAGGTGCATTTGTTAACCGCCAAATCGGTTACACAATTGCAGATGTATTGGCAAAGTGCGTATTTGGTCTAACAATCCTAAAGATTGCAAAGATGAAATCCGTAGCAGAGGGAATGAAGGACGATCACTAATTAGTTGATCTGAATTAGAAAGAGGGGCCAAGAAATTGGCCCCTCTTTTTTCCTTTAAAGATGGCCGATCAGGCTCTCTTGAATACCGCCCAGCCAGTAATAAACAGCATGCAGGTGTTTTTGTGGATCAGAGTCCTTCATTAATTCATACTTCTCAAATCCATCCTGACCAATATCCAACCTAACGGCAAGTGCTATACGTAAATCATTAATTGCAATTAACCACTGTGTTGGATCAGTTACCGCAATATCTGCTTTAGGTAATTCACTGTCGACTGGAAAAACAAGTTGTTCGCGCAAATACAGCAAATGCTTTTGCTTAACCATACGCAGTGAACCTTCGGTGTATTTTCGAAACTCAGCAGCGCTTTCCGGATCTGCATATCCATTGGGTAATAATCTTCTTAAAACTGGATCCTCTGGCTGACTTATTGGTGATTCAATATTTCCAAGAGTTGCCGCCATTAATTGAGCAAAGGGATCATCTGATTGATAATGGTGGGTGAAATTACGTTCACCAAGTAGTTCCAATAATTGTTCAACTAAATTAATAAGAATGTGTAACTCATCATTGCTTAACGCAACTGATAAATCATTAGTGGCAGCCGATCCTTTAAACTCGCCCATGGTCATCCCTTTGTAATGTTGCCCATAAACCATGCTCATGTAATTGCTGAACAGCTCGCTCCATCTCTTCCCGGGTTCCAGATGCGACCACTGCTTTTCCTTCGGTGTGAACTTGCATCATCAATTTGTGCGCCTTCTCTTTTGAAAAGCCGAAAAGTTTGATAAAAACATAAGTTACATAATTCATTAAATTAACTGGGTCATCCCACACAATCGCTACCCAAAGATTGTCGAAGAACTTGCTTAAATCTAAACTCTCTTCGACTTGGGTTTGAGAACTCATGGCCTAATTATCTAACTAAAACAGTTATCTCATCACTTATACCGGCGGAATTTTTGCTGCCAGCTGCTATAACCACCTGATAAGAGGTGAGACCAGGCTCTGTCACTTTGGTATTAAAGGTAAATAAGCCATTGGCATCTGTTGAGAACTCACCAATCGACTTGCCACCTTGCTTTACAGTTAATTTAATATCAGCACTTTTTGGCGATACCTGACCATTTACTGCATAAGTAGTATTAACTTTTAGTGAAGCTGGTAGATCTAACCTGACTTTTGGAATTACTGAAATAGTTTTCTCCAAAGTCTTTCCCTCTAATCTTTCCCAACTGCCTTCAGAAACTAATCTGATTTCACTTTTCTGACCCACGATTACTGGCACTGCAATCACACCGGCAGCATCAGTAACACCAGCAGCTAAAGTTCGCCAGCTATTATCTGAACTATTTTTAATTTCAAATCTGACATTTAGCGAAGGAATTGGAGTTTTATCAGGTAGTTTGAAAGTGCCAGTTAAATTAAAGGTGGAGCCGTAAGCGATCTGCTCTAAATCTGTTGCAATGGTTCCAATAACTTGATCTGGTGCGATAGATTTTGCAATATCCCTAACTACAGAAATTGCCGCTGAATTTTCCATACCAAAGGTCCAAACCGCGATTCCACCTAGTCGATATTTGCCAACTAAATTAGTTCTAGCAGCATAACTTTTCTCATCTGGAAACCAAACTGTTCTCGTTGCAGTGCAAAAGCTGGCAGAGTTTGTGGGGTCTACATATGTTTTCTTGTAGGTGAAAGTTGATTCAGCATGAGTTGGGTTATAAGTAATCGATGCGTTGTTTGTTGTAGCAAGTGTTACCGCTTCACGCATCACCACCGCTGCTTTTGCACCGACTACCACTGAGGTGGCAAAATCTTTTGGACAAACACCTTCGACCTTTGTAATCCAATCTCGACCATATCCTGGTATTCCAAGAAACACTTTTGAAGCTGGCATTTGTGTTGATGCATACTTAACGGCATCTTCACTCCAAGGTAGTGGGCCAATGGGGCCAGGATTAACTGTTGAAAAGTCATAAGCCATAATTCGAAGTCGATCAATGTGTGGTCCAATTTCGGCCCATGAAAAAACCCAGTTACCCGCTCGTTTGGTTTCTGGTGCAAAATCTGGCGGGGTAGTAACCGATAACAATTTACCTTGCTCATGCAAAGCGGTAGATAACTCTTTTATGAAAGCAATCCAATTTGGTTTTGTTGTCGCCCAGGATGATCTGCCATCTTGGGTATAAAACACTTCAAAATCTAAATCAATCCCATCGTAATTATATTTAAGCACTAGTGATTTAATTGTTTGAACAATATTGGTTCGAGATGTTGGATTGGCAAGTAAGTTTGCCAGAACTAACTTTTTCGTATCATCTGTAATAGTAGGAAGTAATAACAAGCCATTGGCTTTTAATCTTGCAATTACTGCTTCTTTAGAGGTGGTGTATCTACCTAAAGCATATTTATCTTTAATATTTGTTTCACCGGTTAAGCCATACCAAAATGGTGAGATGTCTCTAATCAAATCTAAATTACCTTCAACGGTTGGAAGATTACGAGCGAGTGAATAATCTGGAAGCCAGCCGGACAAAATTCTTCTTGGTGGGTTGTCGGCATTGGCAGGAGTCAGTGTCGAGAACGTAAATGAGAACGTAACTGCAAGCAGTAATAATTTACGTGATCTCATGAATTTTAGAGTATCGGTTTTAACTGAGAATTTACTTTAAGCGGGCGTGAATCTCTTTACATGTTGGACACACTGGGAATTTTTGTGGATCACGATTAGGAATCCACTTCTTTCCACATAAAGCGCGCACAGGTTTTCCGGTTACAGCAGATTCGGTGATCTTGTTTTTATCAACGTAGTGAGCGAAACGTTCATGGTCGCCCTCATCAGTTGGCGATAAAACTTCCTTCTCCAATAAGTCAGTCTTACCTGATTTACCGCGTAAATCATCGAGAAATCCCATGCCCAAATCTTAATCCAAATTTATCGCCTACCATTTACCAATGAGCCGGCCATTAAAAGATCTTCTGCGCACATCTGATCTGTCCAAAGCAGATATTGAATTGCTTTTAAATACAGCTAGTAAATTTGCTAAAAAACCATTGCGCGCGAAAAAGGCTTTAGCCAAAAAGACCGTGGCTATATATATGACTAAATCTTCAACTCGAACAAGATTGGCATCTGAAACTGCAGTTGCCCATTTAGGTGGCTCACCAATCTTCTTACGTGCTGATGATTTACAGATAGGTCGTGGTGAAACTATCTCTGATACTGCAAAGATAATTTCTGGATTTTGTTCTGCTCTTATAGTCAGGACTTTTGCTCAGTCAGATGTTGATGAATTAGGAAAACATGCGTCAATTCCCGTGATAAATGCTTTAACTGATGATGATCACCCGACTCAATTACTTGCTGACTGGCTAACTATTTATGAAAGATTTGGAAAAGATTTAAAGGAACGTAAGTTTTCTTATATCGGCGATGGAAATAATGTTGCTGCAGCTTGGTTGATTATGGGTGCCACCATGGGAGCACATGTTGTTGTTGCAACCCCAGGTGGTAAATGGGCTCCAAAAGCGACGGTTGTTAATCAAGCACTTGAGATTGCTAAAGGATCTGGCGCACAAATTGAGATAATCTCCGATGCTAAAGCAGCTGCCATCGGTGCCAGTGCTATCTACACCGATGTTTGGATGTCTATGGGAGATTCTGAATCTGATCGAGCAGAAAAAATAGCAGCATTAACTCCATTTGCAATTACATCTGATTTAATGAATTTAACCACTAAGGACTCTATATTCATGCACTGCCTGCCCGCTCACCGTGGTGAAGAGGTTTCAGCTGAAGTAATCGATGGTGAAAAGTCAGTTGTCTGGCGCCAAGCATTTCATCGCAGAACCACAATTCAAGCCTTGCTATATCACCTAACAAAAGGTGATTTAATGGGTAATAAATAAAGTTAGGGTTGGGTAAAGTAAGCAGATGCGAATTGCAGTACCAAAGGAAACAAAATCTGGTGAACTTCGCGTTGCATTAGTTCCAGATATCATTTCTAAATTAACGAAGGCTGGGCTAGAAGTAGTTATTGAATCAAATGCTGGCCTTGCTTCTGAGTACTCAGATAAGCAATTTAGCGATGCTGGGGCAGAAGTTAAAAGTGGTGATGTACTAGCCGGAAGTGATGTGGTCTTATCGGTGCAGCCACTAACTGCTAATCAAATGAAAACACTGAAAAAGGGTGCAATAACTATCTCATTTCTATCACCTTCAACTGCGCAAGATTCAATTGATGCAGCAGTCAGTTCTGGTGTCACCGCTATTTCACTTGAGATGGTGCCAAGAATTTCACGAGCACAATCAATGGATGCCCTTACCTCCCAAGCACTCTGCGCCGGCTATAAAGCATCATTAGTTGCGGCTGAGCTTTCCCCTAAGTTTTTCCCACTACTTATGACTGCAGCTGGCACCGTAACTCCAGCAAAGGTTGTAGTACTCGGTGCTGGTGTTGCTGGCTTGCAAGCAATTGCAACTGCAAAAAGATTAGGCGCTGTGGTCTCTGCCTATGATGTTCGACCAGCATCTGCCGATGAAGTTAAATCAATGGGCGCAAAATTTATAAATCTAGAACTTGAAGCACTTGAAGGAGCTGGTGGTTACGCAAGAGAGATGACCGAGGAGCGCGCAAATAAGCAGCGCGAATTGCTTACGCCCTACATTGCTTCAGCAGATGTTCTAATAACTACCGCTGCAGTTCCAGGGCGCACAGCTCCAAGATTGGTAACTGCACAGATGGTTTCACAAATGATGCCTGGCTCTGTCGTCGTCGATTTAGCAGCTGAAACTGGTGGAAATGTTGAAGGTTCTGTTGCTGGTGAAATTATTACAACAAGTAGTGGAGTTAAAATCTGGGGCGGTAAGGATGTTCCAAGCCAATTAGCTTTTCACGCTTCCATGCTCTTTTCGCGAAATGTTGTAAATCTACTTTTACTTATGACAAAAACAGTTGATGGAAAGCCGACCGGAAATATTGAGCCAGATTTTAGCGATGAGATTATTGATTCAGCGACTCTTACCCATAACGGTGCAAGACGAGAGAAAGGTAAGTAATGGCATCTGAATTAATGAGCAATGAGATTGCCTTACTTGCAATATTTATCCTTTCGGTGTTTGTTGGCTTTGAGGTGGTTTCAAAGGTTTCAACAACTTTACACACACCATTAATGAGTGGCGCGAATGCAATTCATGGCGTGATATTAGTTGGTGCAATTGTTGTTGCAGATCATGCAAAAACTACTCTTGAAATATCACTTGCGATAGCAGCCGTTGTTTTGGCTACGATAAATATGGTTGGTGGATTTGTTGTGACTGATCGAATGTTGCAGATGTTTAAAGGTAGGGGCAAACCAAAACAAGATAAGGGTGAAGACAAATGAGTCGAAACCTGTATGACTTAATTGGATTAGCCGCAGGAATATGTTTCATTCTTGCTCTAAAGGGTTTGTCCTCTCCAAAAACCGCTCGCAGAGGAAATTTAATTGGTGCACTAGGTGCAACTGTGGCAACCGTCATCGTTTTCTTTTACGCAAATGGTGGAGAAGCATTACACAATCAAAATCTGATTCTGGCAGCAATTGCCTTCGGTGTAGTAGTTGGAGTACCAGCCGCTCGTAAAGTTCAAATGACACAAATGCCTCAACTAGTGGCGCTATTTAACGGTGTTGGTGGTGGTGCGGCCGCACTAGTTGCAATTGTTGAATATTTAAAGCTTGGCAGCGAAGCCACAACTGCAGTTGTTGTTGCCACTGTTTTCACCGTAATTGTCGGATGCGTATCATTTTCAGGCTCAATTATTACCTTCCTTAAATTACAAGAGTTAATGACAACTAGGCCGGTTATTTTCCCATTTGGTCGTCAGATTATTGCTTTGACTTTAATTGGCGTATTGGCAAGTGGAGGTTGGGTAATCTCAAGTGGTGGTACTACTCCACTACTAATTAATGGACTTCTTTCTTTGTTATTTGGAATCTTGTTTGTGCTACCAGTTGGCGGCGCAGATGTTCCTATTGTTATTTCACTTTTGAATGCATTTACCGGATTGACTGTTGCAGCATCTGGATATGTTCTAGAAACGACTTTGTTAATCGTGGCTGGAACATTGGTTGGCGCATCTGGAACTATTCTGACTCGCTTGATGGCAGATGCCATGGGTCGATCTTTGTTTGGAACATTGTTCGGCGCCTTCACTGCAAAAGCTAGCGCCGCAACAGGTCCAGCCGATACACGCCCAGTTAAATCAGGATCTGCTGATGATGTTGCCATCTTGCTCAACTACGCACAACGTGTTGTCATCGTGCCTGGTTTTGGATTAGCTGTTGCACAAGCTCAACACACAGTTCGAGAGTTGGCTGATTTGCTAGCGGCAAAAGGTGTTGAAGTTGCCTACGGAATTCATCCAGTTGCTGGTCGAATGCCAGGACACATGAATGTGTTACTTGCCGAAGCAAATGTTCCATATGAACAATTAGTTGAGATGGAAGAGATTAATCCAACATTTCCACAAACAGATGTTGTTTTAGTTGTTGGTGCTAATGATGTGGTTAATCCCGCTGCAAAAACTACCCCGGGCTGTCCTATCTATGGGATGCCTATATTGGATGTGGCGTTGGCAGGAAATGTGATTTTCCTTAAGAGATCTATGCGTCCGGGCTTTGCTGGCATCGAGAATGAATTGTTATATGAACCAAAAACCACACTACTTTTTGGAGATGCAAAAGATTCGCTTACAAAAGTAGTTAGCGCCTTAAAGGCGTTATAAGGAATATTTACAACAATAAATTAGTTGTAGTATTTACCGCCATTAAAAATCATTGGAGAAACTTTGCCAGCAGTAACCGTTAGAGATATCACTGTTCTTCCTAGAGTTGTAGGTGATCCATCAACTCCATCTAGGCGCGTTAAAAGCATTACCACTGCACCACAAGGACATGAAGGTGAAGGATTTCCAGTTAGACGAGCATTTGCCGGTGTCGATCTAGCAGATTTAGATCCATTTATTCATTTAGATCAAATGGGTGAGGTTGAGTACGCACCAGGTGAACCAAAAGGCACGCCATGGCATCCACATCGAGGATTTGAAACTGTTACGTACATTATTGATGGCATTTTTGATCATTATGACAATCATGGTGGCGGTGGAACTATTTCCAATGGTGATACTCAGTGGATGACAGCCGGTGCCGGGATTTTGCATATTGAAACTCCACCTGAACATTTAGTTATGAGTGGTGGTTTGTTTCATGGTTTCCAACTTTGGGTGAATCTACCTGCGGCAAAAAAGTGGTCACCACCTGCCTACCAAGATTTAAGAGCGTCAGATGTTGCATTGTTATCTTCAAGTGATGGTGGCGCGCTGTTACGTGTTATTGCTGGCGAAGTTGCAGGACATAAAGGTCCGGGCTCTACTCAAACTCCAATAACTTTAGTGCATGCTACTTTGCAACCAGGGGCTGAATTAAGAATTCCTTGGAACCCTTCATACAATGCTTTAGCTTATGTATTAAATGGATTTGGAACTGTTGGAGATGAAAAGCATGCAATTAAAACGGGGCAGCTTGTAACTTATCGAGATGGCGATCAAATAGTTATTACAGCTGATCTCAACCAAGAATCTCGTTCACCAACGATGGATGTTTTAATACTTGGTGGGTTGCCAATCAAGGAGCCAGTGGCATGGATGGGTCCATTTGTTATGAATACTAAATCTGAAGTATTGAAAGCTTTTGATGATTTCCAAAAAGGAGTACTTGGTGTTGTGCCGCCTGATTGGAGCAAAGCAAAAAGACCAATGCAACGTGATGGTATTGGATATAAATTAAGCGGTGATTTAAAGGGTGTCCACGGAACTCCCGAGGAGCTGCAGGAGCGTTAAAAAAAGGACCGAGAGTTATCTCGGTCCTTTTTAATTGCCCTTAGTTAAGAAATAACTTTTTCTTTCTTTGAGATCTTTAGCCAAGAAATAAAGCCCCAGATAACAAATGGTAAGTAGATCGCATACAGAGTTCCTGTTGGGTAGTAACCGTTGCTAAATGCAAATGGCACACCAACTAGATCAACTGCAACCCAAACTAACCAGAACTCAACATAGCCGCGACTCATACCAAAAGTTGCCAAAGCAGTTCCGGTAAATATCCAGGTATCTACTGCTAACCAAGTTCCACTCTGACCTAAAGATTTAAATAATTGATATGCGAGTGTGTAAAAAATAATGATGGCGGGTACTAAAACCATCTTCTCCTTGGTAGTTGTCCAGCGCGGAACAACTGCAGGAGTTCCTGGAGCGCCAGATTTACGGTGTTGATTCCAGCGAATCCAGCCATAAATACTGACAAAGATCAAAAGAAGGTTGCGACCAGCTTGGCCATAAAAATTCTTTTCCTGATCATCTGCGCCAAATGAAAATACTGCGCCAAGAAATACGGTAAACAACAGGGCATCGCCAGTGATTCCAACTGGCCAGGCCCATACTTTTCTTTTCAAACCAAGTACGGCACTAGAAAGTCCTAAAAGTCCGCCGATGATTTCACGATAAGTAATAGATTTACTGCCAAATTGGATTTGAGCTTCAAATAACCATTGCAAAACAGACATGCGATTTCTCCTAGATGTTCCTTTATCCAGACTTTAACTGTCGGTCTTGGAGTTTCACCAAGTCAACCAAATGAATTTCATTTGGGTCGCGGACTTTAACCGCCGGTTCGGAATTACACCGACCCCCGGAAACATCAAGGCAGATACTACTTTATTGATCTACTACTTTTGATCGTTACCAATTTCCTTTATCAGTTCAAAGTCAGCGCTACCCAATTGACCTTGTGATGCATACAACTCTAATTTGGATCTAGTGTCGGCAATATCTAGATTTCGCATCGTTAATTGGCCTATTCGATCCGCAGGACCAAAGGCTGCATCCTCGGTTCGCTCCATTGATAACTTCTCAGGTGAGTAGGAAAGATTTTTACCTTGGGTATTAAGGATTGAATAATCATCGCCTCGGCGCAATCTAATTGTTACCTTGCCTGTGATCGCTGATGCCACCCAGGCGGTCAATGATTGACGCAACATCAAAGATTGTGGATCAAACCAACGTCCTTCATAAAGTAAGCGACCTAATTTGCGTCCCTGTTCATGGTATGTAGCAATTGTGTCTTCATTATGAATTGCACTGATCAATCTTTCATAAGCAATAAATAGCAAAGCCAATCCAGGTGCTTCATAAACTCCACGGCTTTTCGCTTCAATAATTCGGTTTTCGATTTGATCACTCATTCCAAGCCCATGTCGACCACCGATGGCATTGACCTCTTTGATTAGGGCAACCGCATCCTTAAACTCTTTGCCATTTACCGCTGTTGGCCTGCCTTGGCTAAATTCAATAGTTACATCTTCGCTTTCAATTTTCACAGATGGATCCCAAAACTTAACACCCATAATTGGCTCAACAATTTCAATGTTTGAATCTAAATTCTCTAATGATTTCGCTTCATGGGTTGCACCTAAAATATTTGCATCAGTGCTGTATGCCTTCTCCGTTGAATCTCGGTATGGAAGCTTGTGATCTACTAACCACCTTGACATCTCTTTTCTTCCACCAAGTTCGGCAACAAAATCTTGATCAAGCCATGGCTTATATATTTTTAGTTTTGGATTGGCTAGCAATCCATAACGATAAAAACGTTCAATATCATTTCCTTTATAGGTTGAGCCATCTCCCCAAATCAAAACATTATCTGCCAACATCGCTCTTACCAACAAAGTTCCAGTCACAGCACGTCCAAGTGGTGTGGTATTAAAATATGCTCAAACTGCAGTTGTAATATGAAAAGCACCGCAGGCCAGTGCAGCTAAACCTTCCTCTACTAACGCCGCTTTGCAATCAATAAGACGTGCGATCTCAGCGCCATATTCTTTGGCTCTAGCTGGAATTGTTTCAATATTTTTTTCATCGTATTGACCCAAATCGGCTGTGTAGGTGCAAGGAGTAGCGCCTTTGCTTTTCATCCATGCAACCGCAACAGAGGTGTCTAAGCCACCACTAAATGCAATGCCAACTTTTTGGCCAACCGGTAAAGAGGAAAGAACTTTCGACATGGCTGCAGTCTAACCTTTTGCGTTAAAACCCCGCTTGGTTTAAGCCATAGATGGAGGGCCAAATAGCAAAACTTATTGAAACTGGCAGGATCAAAAAGACCACTGGGATTAGTAAGGCAATCTCACTCTTACCCGATTTTTTCAATAGCTCAAGATTGATCTGCTTATTTAATGCCACTACTTGGTTGTTCAATACATCCAAAATTGGTGTGCCACGTTGGATAGCAATTTGAATTGAGTTAGTAAGTCTTCTAACCTGGGTTGAACCTGTTGCAACAGCAATGAAATTTAAGGTCTGCGTTAGGTTTATCCCATTTGAGTATTTCTCAAAACTTTTACTTATCAGCTTGGGCAAATGACCTTCTGATCTGGAAGAAACATGCTTAAGTGCCATCATTGGGCTTTCTCCCGCTGAGATCATGATTGAGATCATCTGTAAAATATTGACAAGCTCTTCATTGATCTCACTTTGTTTGATTTCACTTCCCGTAACTTTGCCAATAAAGCTTTTTATCCAAAAAAGTTCTTTACCGTAGTTGGATACCGATATTAAAGCTGCCACCTCTATCAAGATTATCCGCAGTGAAAATAACAACGCTGGAGCGATCAGAATTAATATGTAGAGATTAATACTTTTCATGTTTCGCCCAATGAAAGAGTAAATATCCGTTTTGCTTTTGGTAGGTTAGCAATTCGACTCATCCAATAATAGGCAATTAGAGTTGCCAAGACTCCGATCACCATCAAAAACTGACCAACTGGTTGCTGATATGCAACCCTGGCATTTGTTTGGGTGCGCAAGATTAGAAATAGCAGCCAAGGTGCGAGGGCTGCCAAATTGGCTGAATTCTTAATCCAACCAAATCTGGTGTTTATCTCTGCGCGCACTGATAAATCTGCTGAAACGTACTCTGATAGTTCGCGAAGCACCTTAATTGTGTTTCTACTACCAAACTTGGCAGCAAAGTAAAGTGATTCGCACAATTGATCAGAGATTGGATCTGCAAATTTCATTTTCAATTTGTTTAAAGCAATCTCAAACTTCATCCCACTTGCCACGTTGGAGGAAAAATCTGCAAAATCGAGGCGAAGTGAACTTGGCCCAACATTTGCTAAGTTGGACAGACTTTCAGTAATCGATGCTCCTGACTGCAGTGAGGAAATAACTAAATCCAATGCTTCTGGCCAAGCATTTGCACGATTTTGGGATGCTTTCTTTTCTCTATTTTTCTTAAGAACAAAATATATTATCGCCAATAAAAATGAAATACACATCCATAAAAGCATTTTTCTCATAAGGAGCGCTATTGATTTCGCTTCTTCAATAAGTTAGAAAGATTACCTAAACCTTTTTCATAGCCACGGCTACTCCAGTTAAACAAGTTTTCAACTTCGATATTTCCACCCTCACACCTGCCAGTAACTGCGGCAATTTCAACAACTCTCCTACTGCCGCTTGAATCTATTGAGCACTGAACAACTAGATCAATACTTGCAGCAATTGTGGGAGTAATAAAACTTTGAGCTATGTTTTCGCCAGCAAGTAATGGTAGTAACTGTAATTTTGCTATTGCACCTCTTGCAGAGTTTGCGTGCAATGTAGCCATGCCAGGCAAACCAGAATTAAGCGCAATTAAAAGATCAAGCGCCTCGGCTTCTCTGACTTCACCAACGATAATTCTGCTGGGGCGCATTCGAAGTGATTCTTTAATTAATCTTCTAAGTGAAATCTCACCATCGCCTTCCAAATTTGCAGTTCTAGTTTGTAAAGCGATCCAATCTGGCAACTGTGGCTTTAATTCAAACACCTCTTCAATCGTTATCACTCTTTCACTGACCGGGATTCGACTAATCAATGCGCTTAGAAAAGTAGTTTTGCCTGCTTGCGTACCGCCACTTACTAATATGTTTAAGCCACTTGCAACTGCATGGTTTAAGGTTTCTAAGATTTCATTATTTATTGAACCAATTTTTACCAAATCCTCAAGTGAATTACCTCGATTGATATGTTTTCTAATGTTTACTGCCCAATTTGTAGCTGTGACTTCAGGAATTGCCACATGCAGTCTGCTGCCATCTGGTAGACGTGCGTCAACAAATGGATTACTTACATCTAGTCGACGGCCACCCCAGATGAGCAATCTTTCAATAAGGTCATGAACAACTTCCTTTGATAAAACTAGATTTGTAAGCTCACTACAGCCCGAACGGGCAATAAAAATTCTGCTTGGCGTGTTTATCCAGATTTCTTCAACACTCTCATCGGATACAAGATCTTTAAGTGGACCAAAACTATCTAATTGATTGCTAAGTTCATTCATTGACCAATTATTTACAATACCTTGGGAAGTGTTTTTACCCCTGTGAACAGATTAATACTGCTTGAATTTTCAGTCTCACTAATTGTTATTAAAATGAATTTGATCAACTCTTTTATACCAATCAAGAATTGATTCGCCTTGTTGCCATACAGACTTGCCTACAGTTATGTATTTGGGCAACTCTTTAACTAATCGTTCTGCTAGTTGATCGGTGGTTATTTTGTCAGCACCGTTTAGAAGTATCCAAAACCCTAATTTTGAAACCCGACAAATACAATCTGATTGGCGAAAAGTACTCTTTAATTTAAAGTGTAAATTGACTAATTCACTCTCAATCATTTCTTGTTGTTCAATTAAGTCTCCGGTTTGATAATCTGTAAAGAACTGCGACAGGTTAATTACAGTAGAAATCATGCTTATATTTGCGTTATTCCTTTGGGTAATCGCAAGATCGCGCTTAACAATTTGGTCAAAGCGATCAGGTGAAATTGCACCAGTTAATAGATCAATCTCACCATTATTAGAGAGAAAAATAGAGTCAATTAGACTCTCATACTTATTCATGATCGTTAGTAAGGGTAGTATTTAAATATGGATATGAAAAGAGTCTTATCAACAGAAAAATCTAGAATCAGGGCAATTTTTCTGCTTAAATTCGAATCGTTGATTATTTTCGCAATTGTGCTTTTTCTTGTGATTGCACCCTTTATTTCCGATGTTAGCGCCCCTGCAGCACTGTCAGCTGAGATAATTTTTGCACTTATTGCAAGTATTGGCCTTTGGTTTTCAGCAGTGGGTTTTGAAAAGAAGCGTTCTTTTGGTCGAGCCCCCGCAGTTTTAGCAAATTTAATCGCACTTGGAGTTTCCTATTACATGATCTCTGGAAATTTTTTACTAATTGGAATCCCGTTAGCAATTTTGGCGATAATTACTATTATTTCAGCAGCACTTGGCTATTCCGAATAATTACCAATCAACTATTTGTCGATCCTCCCAGAGTAATCCAGTCTTATCTTTTGTTGGATCAAAATCTCTGGTAGCCAACCAAATTGCAGTTTCGGCACCCTCTTGCGCACTACGAGGGGCCTCTGGTCCGCCCATGTCTGTTCGTGAATGATTTGGACAAATAGCATCTACTAGGAATCCGCGAGCGCCCAACCCAGTTTCATATGAAAGATTCTTAACTAACGCGTTAACTCCAGCTTTGCTGATTCTATATGGCGCTAAGCCTCCATGAGTTCCAGGTCCTGACATTCTGCCTAAGCATGCTGAGTAAACAACAACTCTTCCCTTTCGTGCTTCCGCCATAGCCGGAGCCAATTGATTAATCGCAGTAAACACCGCATCTAAATTAATTGCCAACACTCTGCGCCACTCTTCATCTGTTGTTTTTAAAGTCTTTGACATTTTTTCACTCATTACCCCATGCGCAAGCACCAATACATCTAAAATATCAAAACCTCGACTTTTTGCATCCTCTGTTATCTCAATTAAAGTTTCACGAAATTTTTTGCTATCGGAAACATCAACTGCGCGAAACTGGCAACCTAGCGTTGCACCGCTTTCTTTGACTCGATTTTCATCTTTTCCGATTATGTAAACAAAAATGCCAGCGGCAATCAAACCTTTGGCAGTTTCAAAGCCAAGCCCACGTGAACCACCAGTAACTATTGCCCATTTGCCTTGATTACTCATAGGTGCAACCTTGCCGTTATTTACACCTACTCGCCACCCTTATTCATGTGCTGGTGGCCACTTTCACTTAAGTTATTAGGGTCAGCGGGTTTAGCCTGCGCTGGCTTGCAGTTAAGATTGACCTAAAGGTGAGCAATCTCAATCTGGTGAAATATAGGGAGTGCATAGGTGAGTGAAGTAGGAGCTAATACGCCCGCTAATCACTTTGGTGGCTCCTTTGGACCTAATGAGTGGTTAGTGCAAGAGATGTATGAGCGCTACCAAAGTGATCCATCCTCAGTTGATAAAGCCTGGTGGGATTTCTTTGCAGATTTCAAAGGCAATTCATCTTTGAATGGCACAGTAATTTCATCTATGCCAGCCAATAAACCAGGAACGCCACCTATTCCAAAATCACAGTTGGCTAAATCAACTCCAGCCGCAGCGGTTGTAACACCGGCAGTTGTTACTACCACACCGATTATTGAAAAAGTTGAGCCAGTAGTTGTTACAAATGCCACCTTTAAACCAGCCGATCCAATTGTTAAACCCATCCCAACCCTAGTTACACCAGGTGCATCCTCTGTTGAGCCATTGCGTGGTGTGGCAGCCAGAGTTGTGCAATCGATGGAAGGTTCTTTGACTGTACCAACGGCTACAAGTGTTCGCGCAGTTCCGGCAAAACTAATGATTGATAATAGAACTGTAATTAATAATCATTTAAAACGAGGTCGTGGTGGCAAAGTTTCATTTACCCATCTAATTGGTTATGCCATGATCAAGGCAATCCGGGCTATGCCAGAGATGAATGCATTTTTCACAGAGTTAGAGGGTAAGCCAGCAATCGGACACCCTGAACATATTAATTTAGGCATTGCAATAGATTTAGCCAAACCAGATGGTTCTCGACAATTACTTGTGCCATCAATTAAAGGTTGTGAAGAGTTAGATTTTGCACAATTCTGGTCAGCTTATGAAGAGACGGTTAGAAAAGCTCGTGCTGGCTCTTTAACCGTTGAAGATTTTGCCGGCACAACGATTTCACTAACTAATCCAGGAACAATTGGCACAGTTCATTCAGTGCCGCGCCTAGTCCAAGGACAAGGCACAATTCTTGGAGTAGGTGCGCTGGATTACCCAGCAGAGTTTCATGGCGCAAATGAACAAACTTTGGCAGATCTAGGTATCAGCAAGGTTGTTACATTAACTAGTACCTACGACCATCGAATTATTCAAGGTGCTCAATCAGGCGACTTTTTGCGTCGAATTCATCAAATATTACTTGGTGAAGAAAACTTCTATGATGAAATTTTTGAGGCACTTCGCATTCCATATGTGCCAATTCGCTGGGTTGTTGATATGCAAGATGCGAAGGCTGATGAGGCGAGTAAGACCGCTAGAGTTCAAAAATTAATTGATGCCTATCGAACAACTGGCCACTTAATGGCAGATGTTGAGCCTTTGGCTTATGTTCAAAGATCACACCCAGATTTAGATGTAGTAAATCATGGTCTTTCACTTTGGGATCTAGATCGTGAGTTTGCAACTGATGGGTTTGGTGGAAAGCCGACCATGAAGCTCCGCAGAATTTTAGGAATTCTTCGTGACTCTTACTGTCGAACTATTGGTGTTGAGTATATGTATATTGCAAGTCCACTTGAGCGAAAGTGGATTCAAGAGCGGATTGAGGTTGGCGCCCCTCGAACTGCCCGTGAGGAACAACTTCGAATCTTAAGAAAATTAAATTCGGCAGAGGCATTTGAATCATTTTTGCAAACTAAGTATGTTGGACAAAAGCGATTCTCACTAGAAGGTGGTGAGTCTGTAATCCCACTTCTAGATGCAATGATTTCATCTGCAGCTGAGAGTAAATTAGACGAGGTCTGCATTGGCATGCCCCATCGTGGACGATTAAATGTGTTAGCAAATATTGCAGGCAAATCTTATGGCCAGATTTTTCAGGAGTTTGAGGGTAATTACCATGACAATGAAGTTCATGGCTCAGGCGATGTTAAGTATCACCTTGGAACTAAAGGAGTTTTCACTGCAGAAAGTGGCGCTACAACCAAGATTTACTTAGCCGCTAATCCATCTCACCTTGAAGCGGTTAATCCAGTATTGGAAGGAATTGTTCGCGCAAAGCAAGATAAATTAAGAGCTGCGGCTGGTGATTTTTCAGTTGATCAGCAAACCTCTTATCCAGTGCTACCAATACTTTTACATGGTGATGCTGCATTTGCTGGTCAAGGTGTGGTCTCTGAAACTCTCTCACTATCCTTATTAAAGGGTTATCGAACTGGCGGCACGATACATATCGTGGTTAATAACCAGGTTGGATTTACAACCTCACCACATGCAGCTAGATCATCAACCTACTCAACTGATATCGCCAAGATGATTCAAGCACCTGTCTTTCATGTTAACGGTGATGATCCAGAGGCATGTGTTCGAGTTGCCAGATTGGCATTTGAATATCGCCAAGAGTTTAAGAAGGATGTTGTCATTGACCTAATCTGCTACCGCAGACGAGGTCATAATGAAGGTGATGAGCCAAGCTTTACTCAACCACTGATGTATAAATTAGTAGATGCCAAGCGATCCACGAGAAAGCTCTATACCGAAGCGTTAATTGGTCGCGGTGACATAACTGTTGATGAGGCTGAAGAGGTGTTGCGTGATTACCAGCAACAACTTGAAGGTGTATTTAGTTCAGTTCATAACACTGAACCTGCAAGTGATCCAAATTGGAAAGCACCAGTTGTGCCAGCACCTGAAAGTGTTAACACAGCCGTAAGTGAAGCTGATCTAAAGAAGATTGCAGCAACCCAAGGTGATATTCCAAAGGATTTCACAGTTCATCCAAAATTGTTGCCACAATTATTAAAGCGCACTGAGATGCTTACCGATGGCACAGTTGATTGGGCAGCTGGTGAGATGTTTGCATTTGGGTCACTACTTCTTGAAGGCCATCCAATCAGAATGAGTGGCCAGGATGTTAGGCGGGGAACATTTAGTAATCGTCACGCAGTAGTAGTTGATAAAGAAACTGGCGCAGATCTTTTTCCACTTAGATCATTAGTTAAAGATCCAAACCAATTCCATATCTATGACTCCTTCCTATCAGAGTATGCGGTAATGGGATTTGAGTATGGCTATTCAGTTGAGCGCGATAACGCCTTAGTTATTTGGGAAGCGCAATTTGGAGATTTCGCAAATGGTGCTCAAACTATTGTTGATGAATTTATCTCATCTGCTCTACAAAAGTGGGGTGAGCGATCATCTGTAGTGCTGTTGTTGCCACATGGTTATGAAGGTCAGGGACCGGATCACTCATCTGGTCGAATTGAAAGATTCTTAACATTATGCGCTGAACAAAACATGACAGTAGCTCAGCCATCAACTCCTGCTTCATATTTCCATCTACTTAGATGGCACATGAAAAATCCAGCACGAAGACCGCTAATTGTTTTTGAACCAAAATCAATGCTGCGATTAAAAGCTGCTGCAAGTGGATTGACTGATTTTACAACTGGCACATTTAAACCATTAATTGCAGATGCAAAGGTACAGAATGCAACTCGTTTAATTTTTACATCTGGAAAGGTTTACTACGACCTAATCTCTGAGCGGGAAAAATTAAATGAATTCTCAACTGCAATTGTCAGAGTTGAACAGTTGTATCCGCTGCCAGTTGAAGAAATAATTGCCCAAGTGAAACTTCATCCAAATGCGACTCTGTTATGGGTGCAAGATGAGCCAGCCAATCAAGGTCCTTGGCCATTTGTTGCCCTTACTGTGGCTGAAGCTTTTGTTGCTCATGATGAGTTATCTGGTAGAAGTTTGCGAAGAGTCTCTAGAAGAGCAACCGCCAGCCCTGCTACTGGAAATCACCATCTTCATGAGGAGGAAGAGAAGGCTTTAATGACTGAAGCCTTTACCCGTTAATTACCTTTTTTATAACGTAGTAATACTTTTCCTAAAAATTGCGAAGATTCAAGCCAACCCCAACTTCTGGAATCAGTACTTGCTGGATTATCGCCTTCAACCCAAAACCTAATCACACCATGCTCAATTCGAGATTGGGTTAATCGCTTTAATAATTTAACTCCTGGTCTAGTTGGATCGGATACTAGGTAGAGTTTTCCAATTTTCAATCTGTGTTCCTGGCCACTTAATCTGCGGATTATTAACCAATCGCCCTGGTTATAGGCAGGTGACATTGAATTGCCTTCGACTACTACCCGGCTCAATCCAAACATGGGAGTATTCTCCCACTAAGTAAAAAGTTTTAAATAAACCAAGGAGAGAAATGCTTAAATCATTAATTGAAATCATCAAGCCAAAGCAAACTGTCTTTGCTCACTGTGATCTGCCATGTGGCGTATACGATCCAGCACAAGCCAAAATTGAAGCACAGTCCGTGAAAGCATGCATGGAGAAATATGCTGCTAGCAGTGACCCAGACTTTAAATCACGTGCGGTTGCAATCAAGGAAGAACGCTCTGAACTAGTCAAGCATCACTTGTGGGTGCTGTGGACTGATTATTTCAAGCCGAATCACTTTGAGGCTTACCCTCAACTTCACAACCTATTTAATGAAGCAACTAAATTGGCTGGCGCAGGTGGCAGCAAAGGTAGCAATGATGTTGCAGTAGCCGAGAAGTTAATTGGAAAGATTGACGAAATCGCAGAAATTTTTTGGGCAACTAAAAAATAATAAGTTCATTAAATCGCTAGTGGCTTAGATTCTTAAGCTGCTAGCGATTTTTTCATCTCTTGAATTACTCTCTTTTCCTGCAACCATAGTTTCAGCCGCAACTCTGGCCATAAATGAAACTCTTTCAACAAACTTCCGAGAAATAATGCCACTTGCAATTAATCTCGCGCTTTGGTGAACCTCGACTTCAAATTTTAAAATGTTTTCAATTAAACCCAAGCATCTTGCAGTAGCGTGAATTTCAGTGCCAACTCCAGCAGCTCCCAATACATCTAATTGAGTATTAAAGGTGACACTGGTTTCACCAAAATCCAAGAACTCAATAATTGCAGCGCTGCAGGCACTTTCCATTAGTGAAAGTATTTGATTTGAGCCAACAACCGGTAAATCATTAACTCCTTGCGCCACAGATGTGTCACCTGGGCGAATGGCCATACTCGACATGCCTACGGCGCCAATAACTTGCTCAGGTTTCATAATCACAACATTAGTGATTAAGTAATTACTCTTGCGGGAACTCCCTGCGAATTTCGCTAGTTATTTCAATTTGTGTCGCACCTTCTGAGGTTATTTCCGTATAAGTTGTTTGGGTATAGGTAATCTCAGTAACGCTTTGAGAAGTTACGCCTAACATCATTTGATCATACAAATCCTCAGTTTGTTGATTTATCCGGCCACATAATTCCTCTGGTGCCTCTTCAGCCAAGGCATTGCACAAAAGATTTCGCATCATAATTAATGCAGCATTCTCCTGCTCCATTTGGGTCCGGCAATTCGAACAGCTACCAAAATGAATCTCAACTGCATTCAACTCTTGGTCATCAAAAATCTCATGATCGATATAAAGAACGATATTTGGGATTACCTGTTCACAGGAAATAAAGTTATTCAAATTACTCATTTGCTATCACCAGCTTTTTTATCTTTAAAGCCTCGCTCTTTTGCATATGCAGCAAGTGAACTTCTAAGTAGTTTTCTTCCTCTATGCAGCCTTGACATTACTGTGCCGGTAGGAACTCCGGTAATTTCTGCAATTTCCTTGTAGGAAAAACCTTCCACATCTGAAAGATAAACTGCCATTCGGAACTCCTCTGGCATTGCAGCCAGGGCTTCCTTGATATCTTTATCTGCAATATTTTCTAGAACTTCATCTTCAGCAGATTTACCTTGATCACTTGTGTGAGATGAGGCATCAGCAACCTGCCAATCCTCAATTTCACCAGCTGATATTTGCGGACGACGTTGATCTTTTCGATAACTGTTAATAAAAGTGGTAGTTAAAATTCGATACAACCAAGCTTTTAAGTTTGTGCCTGGTTCAAACTGATGAAAACTAGTAAATGCTTTTGCGTATGTGTCTTGCACTAAATCTTGCGCATCATGAGTATTTTTCGTGTAGCGAAGGGCTGCGCCATAAAGTTGTGAGGTAAATACCAATGCATCTTTTTCGAATCTGGCTTTGCGTTGCGCCAGTGTTTCCTTATTGCGATCTATAACCGCTGGCAGTAAATCTTCGTTACTCATTTGGGCTAAGGCTACCTCGAAAGGTGTTTTCAAAAGCTCCGAATATTTCTTGCTTTTTCCCAGTTGATCTCGCACAGCATTCACAGAGGTAGAACCTAGGTTTCCTTTGGTTTATTCCCCTTGGTAATTGAGGCTGAGCGCAAACAAACCTAAAACTTCTTAAAACGGTGGAAGGTAGACTGGGACATATGACTAATTGGGATGCACCTTTTCGCAGTGGCTTAACGGCTGCCAGCAAACCAATCAACGCAACCATCAATATTCCAGGGTCAAAATCAGCAACAAACCGCGCATTAATTTTAGCTGCAATCTCAACCACTGCTTCAACCATTCGAAAACCTCTCGCCTCTCGTGATACCGATTTAATGGTTAAAGGATTACAAAGTTTAGGTTGCGTAATTGAGCAGATTAAAACTGCTGATGGCTTTGATTATCTAGTTAAACCAAAAAAATTAATGGGACCAACCCAGATTGAAGTTGGTAATGCTGGCACTGTTATGCGATTTTTACCGCCAATTGCTGCTTTAGCAACTGGATTAATTCACTTTGATGGTGATGCAAGATCGCATGAGCGACCAATATCTCCAGTAATTAAAGCCTTAGAGCAGTTAGGAATTTCCATTGAACATAATGGTAAGTACAAAATGCCAATTACGATTAATGGGGCCGGCAAAGTTAAAGGTGGCGATGTAGAAATTGATGCAAGTGCATCAAGCCAATTCGTCTCAGCTTTAATGTTGCTAGCTCCGGCTACTCAAGAAGGCATTACTATCAAAAATATTGGTGAATCACTTCCCTCATTGCCACATATTGAAATGACAATTCAGATGCTAGAAAAATTTGGAGCTAAAGTTGAGGCTACCGGCAATAGTTGGAGTATTAAACCTTGTGAATTAATTGGCCAAGATTTGATAATTGAGCCAGATCTTTCAAACGCCGCGCCATTTATGGCAGCAGCGATGATCTGTGGTGGCAGTGTTTCAATAAAAGATTGGCCTGCAAAAACTACTCAGCCGGGTGATCAACTTCGCGACATATTCACCCGCATGGGCGCAAAAATTGATTTAGGTGAAAAGCAATTGACCATTTCTGGCACTGGCCAAATTACTGGTATAGATATTGATTTAGGTAACGTCGGAGAATTAACTCCAAGTATTGCAGCTGTTGCATCCCTTGCTACAACGCCATCAACTCTTCGCGGAATTGCTCATCTTCGAATGCATGAAACTGATCGTTTAGCTGCACTAGCCAATGAAATTAATAATCTTGGGGGATCTGTTACTGAAGGTTCGGGCGAACTACTAATAAAGCCAACCAAGATGAACTCAACTCAAGTCTTTAAAAGTTATGAGGATCATCGGATGGCAACGGCAGGAGCAATAATTGGTTTAGCTGTTGCAGGAATTACCATTGAAAACATAGAGACTACGAGAAAGACCTTGCCTGATTTTCCAGGTATGTGGCAGAAAATGCTGAATGGCTAGATCAAAAAGTAATTGGGATGAAGATGATGTTCGGATTAATAAATCACGCCAATTCGGAGCCAGCAATAAGACCCGGCCTAGAACTAAAGATCGACCAGATTACTCATCAGCACAAACAGCAACCATTATTGAAGTAGATCGAGGACGCGTAAAGTGCTTAATCAAAGCTCCTGCTGGCAAAAAAATTATTACAGCTATGAAAGCCAGAGAGCTAGGTAAGAAATCAGTAGTAGTTGGAGATCTTGTATCAATAGTTGGTGATATTTCAGGAGATGAGGGATCTCTTGCACGTGTAGTCACAGTTTTACCTAGAAAGAATTCACTGACAAGAAGTATTGAAGATCATGCAAACGATGAACGAGTAATCGTCGCCAATGTTGATCAAATGGCAATTGTAATTTCAGCCGCAAATCCTGAGCCAAAAGTTGGTCTAGTAGATCGAGCTTTAGTGGTTGCATATGACCAAGGGATAAAGCCAATAATTATTATGACTAAGAAGGATTTAGCAAGTGGAGATGAGTTTCTTCAGATTTATAAGGATCTAGATATTTCAGTGTTTAAAACTGATAAGTCTTCAGATCTATCCGCTCTACAAGAAGTGTTGGCTGGCAAAATTACAGTTCTACTTGGACACTCCGGTGTTGGAAAATCAACACTGGTAAATAATTTACTAGCAACTTCCGTAAACAAAGTGACTGAATTTGGAATTGAAAATGGCGAACGAGTAACGGGGGATGTGAATGAGGTAACTGGTCGCGGACGCCACACCACATCAAGTGCTACTGCCCTTCCGCTTTCATCCTCATTCAATGGAGGAGATTTTGGATGGATTATTGATACACCTGGTGTTCGCTCATTTGGAATTGCACATATTCAAGCCGCAAGAGTTTTATCTTCCTTTCCCGAATTTAGCGAAGCTATTGCTACTTGCCAAAAAAATTGCACCCATATTGAACAAGGCTGTGCCTTAAATAATTGGCCAACGTTGACTGACCAACATTTAGCAAGACTTGCAAGCCTAAGAAGAGTTTTATCAATCGGCTAGTAAAAGTGCGAGTAATCTGTTCCCTATGGCCGAAATTCTTGGAAAAAGTGATCTAAAAACCAGACAAGTTAATTTATCGTTGACTGGTATGACCTGCTCATCTTGTGTGAGCACAATTGAAAAATCACTGAATAAAATCCCTGGAGTGCAAGCCGCGGTAAATCTGGCCATGGAATCTGCCCACATAATTGCCCCACTTAATGTCTCTGAGAAGGTATTGATCTCTGCTGTTGAATCAGCAGGCTACAAAGCAGCCGCATTTAAGGGCGAGCGAGAATCCTTTGAAAAATCCAATCGCTTGGGAATTAGATTGCTACTCACATTTGCCCTAACACTTCCAATACTTTCAATTTCAATGATCGAGAGTTGGCATCAATATCTAGATAAATTGCTGTTGCCTATTCTTGATAATTTAAATCTGCTTTTTGCTGAGAACAATTTCAATCTAGTAATAAATTATCCAATTGCACCTATTTCGATCTGGCTCGTTGTGGCTCTATCAGTTTTTGTTGTAATAGTTTTAGCATGGCCAATCCATCGCGCGGCAATTAAGAACTTGTTTAATCCCACAATGGATACATTGGTCTCACTTGGTTCTTTGATCTCACTTGGTTGGAGCATTTACTCACTTTCTACATACCAAGCAAAGGACGAAATGCTCAATGTTTACACCGAAGTTTCAGCATCAGTTATATTCTTTGTGATGCTTGGTCGATATTTAGAGCACAGAGCAAAACGAAAAGCTGGATCTGCATTATCAGAGTTATTCAAGTTATCTGCCAGTGAGGTCGAGGTGCAAGCAGCGGGTGGAAATATCACTATTCCAATCGATCAACTGCAAATTGGAGATATTTTTGTAGTTAAGCCAGGAGATCGAATCGCCACTGATGGCCAAGTTATTTCTGGTTATACAACTATTAACAATGCATTTTTAACTGGTGAGGTGACTCCGATAGAAATCAATGTTAATGACTTAGTTTATGCAGGTTCAATCAATAACAATGGCAATATTTTGGTCAAAGCCACCCGCATTGGTTCTGACACTGAGTTAGCCAGAATTACCAGGATGATATTGGCAGCCCAATCTGAGAAAGCACCAGCGCAGCAGTTGGCAGATAAAATTAGCCGGGTATTTGTCCCTGTTGTATTACTTCTTTCCATAGCCACTTTCACAGCTTGGTATTTAACACAAGAAGATCTAGCAAAATCAATTACCACTGCAGTTGCAGTGTTAGTTATTGCCTGTCCCTGCGCACTTGGATTAGCTACACCTATTGCTTTAATGGTTGCCTCTGGAAAGGCAGCAAAATCTGGCATAGTTATTAGATCTCCTAGATCAATTGAAAAAGCTGTTGGTATTACAGATGCTGTTTTTGATAAAACTGGAACCATTACAACTGGCCAGATGGTCCTACTTGAAATGACTTTGATTAATAATCCTCTAACTAGCAGCAACACAGCTATTTCTACTTCAGAATTACTCTCTTATGCCTTGTCGATTGAAAGTATGGATTCACATCCAATCGCACAGGCCTTAGCTACCGCCCTTCAAAAACAAGGAGTAACTAAATTTGAGGTTTCAGATTTCGAGCACTCAACCGGTGCGGGGGTAGCTGCCCGGGTGAAATCTAATAACTCGGCCAACTCAAAAGCGGTTTTAATTGGATCACCCCTTTCAATTGCCCGAGCAACAACTGAGTTTTCACCAAAACTTACCGACGCAATTAACGCTGCAACTAATAGGGCAAACTCTGTGGCAGTACTTGCCATTGATGGTTTGGCTTATGGCGTTTTTGAAATTGGGGACCAAATCAAGCCAGAGAGTAAGGTGGCAATTGAAAGATTACATAAGGCGGGAATCAACACTTGGCTAGTTACAGGTGATAGTGAAAGTGCTGGAATTTCGATGGGGGCATCAGTTGGAATACCTATTGACCACATATTTGCCTCCGCTACTCCTGAAGATAAATTGATATTCGTAGAAAACCTTCAACAAAAGGGCAAGGTATTAATGATTGGTGATGGCATAAATGATGCTGCTGCTATTGCTAAATCAGATTTAAGCATGGCAATGGGCTCTGGAACCGACACAGCCATTGCAGCAGCTGATATCACCTTAATTCGACCATCTTTGACTGCAGTATTAGATGCAATAGCAATTTCACAAAAGAGTGTAAAAATAATTAAATCAAACTTGGGTTGGGCATTTTTATATAACTTAGCTTTTATTCCAGTGGCTGCAAGTGGAAATCTATCGCCAATGTATGCAGCAGGAGCGATGTCGCTCTCATCATTGTTTGTGGTTTTAAATAGCTTACGTATTAGATAAATAATTGGTAGCGGGGGCAGGATTTGAACCTACGACCTCTGGGTTATGAGCCCAGCGAGCTACCGAGCTGCTCCACCCCGCGTCGGTGATTAAATCTTAGAGCAGTTGGGCATTTAACCCAAATAAAGGAATTTATTATCTATTTTGCGCAGAAATTAATGCTGCAATTGCTGCTTTAACTCTTGCTCTAGCTTTATCTTCAGCAGCACCATCTAAACGCTTTTGTGCTGCTTCAAGATCAGCATATGCAGCTTGCAATGATGAGATTGCTGCTCGGATTGCCTGGCTAGTTCCAACTCCACCTGGAGTTGTTGTTGATTGCTGATTATCTGAAACTGTTGTTCCAGAGTTGCCACCAAATACTTGATCCAACGCACCTTGCAAAGTTTCACTAAAACCAATTTGATCACCAAATGAAACCAAAACTTTTTGGAGTAATGGATAAGCCGCAGTGTTTCCAGTAGCCCTTACATAAACTGGTTGTACATAAAGCAAACCTTTACCTACTGGCAAGGTGAGCAAGTTTCCAAGCACTACATCGGATCCACCCTGGCGCAATAGTGAAAGCGAGGTAGCAACCTCTGGCTTTGCTTCAAAGTTTGAAGATACCTGTGAAGGACCTGCAATATTTGTTGAACGTGGTAGTTGTAAAACCGTGATCTTTCCATACTCATCACCAGCATCTGAGTTAACAACAGCTAGTGCAGTTAAATTCTCACGGCCTCCTCTAGGCACAAATGGTGTGTAGAGGGAGAAAGTTGGTTTGCTCTGACCAGGAATTTGCATGGTTAAGTAATACGGAGGTTGATTACCTGAGTTTGACCCAAAGCTAGATGGATCAAGAGGTACCCGCCAGAAATCCTGCCCACCATAAAAAGCATCAGCAGTAGTTACGTGATAGGCACTTAAAATATCTCGTTGAACTCGGAACATATCCTCTGGGTATCTAACGTGAGCTAAAAGCTGTGGTGAAATTTCACTTCTTGGCTTAACAGTTCCTGGAAATGCCTTGCTCCAAGTTGCCAGCACTGGATCCTTTTCATCCCATTGATAAAGTGAAACTGTTCCATCATAGGCATCAACCGTTGCTTTAACTGAGTTTCTAATGTAGTTAACATTTCGATCATCTAGCGATGAAACCGCATTTGATCTACTTGTTAAGGCATCTCCGGTATTGGCTAGATTTACAACTCTTGAGTTTGGATAACCTGCGCTGGTTGTATAACCATCAATAATCCATAGGATTTTGCCATCAATAATTGCTGGATATGGATCGCCATCTAAAGTTAGCCAAGGCGCAACCTTAGCCACTCGCTCTCGTGGATTTCGATTAAACAAAATCTTTGATTCTGAGTTAATTAAATTAGAAAGAACAATTCTTTGCTCTTGATACTTAATGGCAAATAAGAGTCTGGTAAATAGTGAGCCCATTGGCACACCACCTTTACCAGTGTATGTGTAGTTTTTCTGACCATTAGGCGAATTATCATCTGGGTAATCAAGCTCAACAGGATTGCTGGCTGTTGGACCGCCAATAATTGAATAATCTGGAACATTCTCACCAAAATAAACTCGAGGTTCAAACTCCCCTAGTCCTTTAGTTGGTGGAATATTGCCAACCGTAAACGTTGGTTTGCCATCTGAGTCAACCGTGTTTCCAAAAGCACCCACAATTCCAAAACCATGGGTATAAACCAAATGATCATTAATCCAGTTTCGAGAGGGATTTCCATCGATATTTAATTCACGAACTGCAACTACAACATCGCGCTCTTTGCCATCAATCTTGTAACGATCAATATCTAATGAATCCGCAAATGCATAATATGGCTTGATCTGTTGAAGTTGTCTAAAGGTTGCAGATAAAACATTTGGATCCATCAATCGAATGTTTGCAATAGTGGCTGCATCATTGGCTAATTGGCCAGCTGAAGTTGTAACAGTTGCTTGGTAATCCTTTACCTCAACATTTGTTAAGCCGTAGGCATCGCGAGTGGCATCAATATTTCTTTGGATAAAAGGTGCCTCTTTTGTGGACTCAGATGGCTTAACTTGGAACTGTTGAATTGCGGCTGGGTAAACACCTGCGATTAACACAGATGCAATAACCATTAGGGCCACACCAGCTGTTGGCAGTAACCAGGATTTACGAACAATATTTGCAAAAAACAGAAGGGAGCAGATCACTGCAATTGCTGCCAAAATTGATTTAGCCGGTAACAGTGCATTGACATCACTGTAGGTAAGACCAGTAATTAATCTGCCCTCTTTTAAAGTCAATGCATAACGATCAAACCAGTAAGCAACTGCCTTTAGTGAAACTAATAAGCCAAGCAAAATTGAAAGCTGAACCCTTGCGGCAACAGTTGTTCTATCCTCTTTAACTTGAGTCCTAATACCACCATAAATGTAATGAACTGCTGCGGCAGCGATAATCGCCAACACAATCGTTGAAATACCCCAGCCAATAAGTGCTTGATACATCGGCAACTTAAATGCAAAGAATGAGATATCTAAACCAAATTGTGGATCAACCTGTCCAAATTCAGTGGAGTTCTGGAAAAGCAGCCATTGTTGCCAGAATCTTGATCCAGCAGTACCTGCAAAATAAAAAATTACTAGGAAAATACCAATGCTGGCAAGGCGACGAATTGGTTCAAGCTGTGCCCGATATCTCTCTAAATTATCAGCCTCGACCGTTACTGGAACATAAATTGGGCGTTTTCTAAATGCAAGATAAATATTTAAACTGATAATTGCTGAGGTGATAAGTCCGAAACCAAAGAATAAATAAATTTTAGTAAATAGGGATGTTTGCCAAACATCAACAAACCCTACTGAGCGAAACCAAAGTAAATCTGCGTAAAAACCGCTTAAGGAAATTAATATGCTAGATAAAATAAATAAAACAATAAAAGTAATTGTTAATGGACTAACTCGACGCTTACCATTTCCACTCCGGGCAAATGGATTTGGAAACCCACCACCAAAACCGCTGCCACCAAATGGATTGTTATTACGGTTGAAGCCACCACCACTAAAGCCTGAGTTACTCATGCGCAGATCTTATCTACTCCTAGGCATAGCTTTTACAGGTCGGAAATTTGGAATTCTCAGGTTGTTTTAATACTGCAATTGCCTCAGCGAGTGTGGCGACCGGCACAATTTTCATTGCCTTTTCACCCTTACCCTGAGCTAACTCTTCAATGTTACTTATATCTTGGCAGTTTTCTATTGGGGTGAAGAAAATTTTAACCCCATACTCTCTAGCGCCAATAATTTTTTCAGCAATTCCGCCAATTGGTCCGACATTTCCAGTTGTGGTAATTGTGCCGGTGCCCGCAATATTTCGTGATCGAATCAAATCATCGGCAGTTAACTTCTCAACCACACCAATTGCAAAGATTAAGCCACCACTTGGCCCACCCGTCTCTTCTAATTTGATTTTTACATCAAATGGAAAAACAAACTGTTCTTGAATATTTATACCGATAAAGGCTGATCCATCATCCCTAGAAGATAAGGCGATTTTTTTAGTTAATTCACCAACTCCTTGGCGATTGACTTTCACATTTACAAACTCACCCGGCTTTTTACTATCTAAGAATTGCAATAACTCAGTGGTATTTTCAAATTTACGATTATCAATAGATATAACTTGATCATTTACAAGTATTACATCCTTCGCCTTACTACCTTCATTAACATCAACAACTGCTAACTTTGAAGCGCTCTTGTAACCAAGGTATGAAAGAGCGGCAGCGGTGGCATTAATTTGAGATCCATTCATCTCAACCGCCCCTTGCTTAACCGCCTCAGCTGCAGTTTCACCATCTGGATAAACCTCTTGTCTGGGAAGCACTGCCCGCTTGCGATCGATCCAGCCATAGAAAATATCAAAGCCGGTGATATATGAGTCAGGATCAGTGACCATCACTGAGGTCACAGATAATTTTCCACTGGTTGGATAAGTTTTTGTACCAGATATTTTGATCGCCGATCCTAAAACGTTTTGTGGCGTGCCAGGTGCCAGAATCACAAAGGGGGATGGAATAAATAAGGCAACCAAAATTAACAAAATAAGGATAAGTCTGGTGGGTGTAGGAATTTGCCCGCGGGTGGGAAGTAAGGATCTCATTTAATTAGTAGTTTAAATTATTTTTTAGGTCTAAATGTGCTTTGAAATTTCTTAAAATTATTTACCGACCGATTTGTTTGATTATCAAACTTAGATTTATATTTTGAGATCCAAACCCCATAAACAATCGCCCCCGAAACCGCCACAATTGGGATCAGCCACCAAACCAGGGCAGATGCTGCGCTTGAACTCATAACCCCATCATAATCAGCGGGGAAGAAAATCGGTGGCATTATTGTTCTATCCATATCAGTTATCGTTATATCTAATGCAGAGGGTGAGTTAATCAAAATGGGTTTTGGCTTTTTACCAAATGAGGGTCAACCTGACTTTGATGCGCTACTTAAGAAATTCTCAGAAATGGGAATTGATTCCGGCGCCCTAGCTGGTGCTAAGTCTTTTTTTGAAAGCATGCAATCTGGCGAAACTGCAGGTGATCAAAGTTTAATTAAAGTAGCAAATTTACGTGAGATAGCTAGAAAAATTATTACCGCCAAAGGTGATCTACCGATTGGCAATTTAGATCAAGAAAGATTAAATCAATCCTTACTCCTTGCCAATACTTGGCTCGATACTGAGATCCTCTTTCCAGCAGCCGTGATGCCAAGCCAAAGTGCCTGGTCAAAGCGAGATTGGTTAGATGAGTCAGTTACTGGCTGGCAACAATTAATTGAACCGCTCGCCCTAGGAATGGCTGATGCCTTAGGCAATGTGATTACTAATGCCAGCGCCTCCCTGCCTATTGAGTTTATGGGTTCAACTGAACAATCACCTGCCCAGCAAGAGGCGATGAAATTAATGCTGGCTCGAATCCTGCGCGGCTTTATGGGCACTTTAATCGCTACTCAATTGGGCCAAGGAATTGGAATGTTGGCCAACTCAATAACTGGTGCAAATGATGTGGCAATTCCATTATTAAAAACCGATAGTGGCTCACATTTAATTCCACAAAATATCAATGAGTGGGCTGAGGGGCTAGGCATTGACCAGGAGCAAGTTGCTATCTATTTATCACTTCGAGAGGCGGCTGCCTCCAGATTATTTGCTAACTCACCTTGGCTACAAAACTATATTAAGGATTTAATCACTACTTATGGCAAAGGAATAAGTATTGATGTTGAGTCAATTACCCGCCAAGCGGAAGAGGCGATGGCAAGTGGTGAGATAGATATGAATAATCCGCAAGCAATAAACCTGGCATTAAATGCTGGATTGTTCACGCCACAACAAACACCAGCTCAGGAGCTAGCTCTTACTAGATTAGAGATGACCTTGGCATTAATTGAAGGTTGGATTGATCATGTAATTTCACAGGTAGCCGCAGATCGCATGCCAGCCTTTAATGCATTGATAGAAAACTCTCGCCGCAGGCGAGCTACTAATGCGCCAATGCAACAAATGTTTGCAAACTTATTAGGGCTTGAGGTCTCGCCTCGAAAAATGCGTGAAGCATCTGCATTTTGGAGTGAGGTTAAAAACTTAAAAGGTGGTGATGGTCGGGATAAGTGTTGGGAAGATCCAGCCTTTTTGCCAATGCCAGATGACTTAGCAGATGTGAAAGGCTTTTTAGATAGTGTGACTGTGCCAGATGATCTTTCTGGTCTGATTTAAAGCTTTAAATTAAAAAGCGAAATCCCCGGGCGCACAATTTCTTATCTGCCTTCCCCTTGCAGATATGAAACGGTTATCCGGGGACTTCGTGGCGCTAACATATGGGAATAAAAGTTGAGAATCAACTTAGAATGGTGTTTTAAAAAGTATTTTTAAATTATTTTTTTCTTCTTCCGCTGCCAAAGTTAGGCATAAAATAAAAAGCCATAATTAATGCGGTATGGCAAAACCGTTACTGCGACAATCATTGCGTAAAATTGCACCACCTGCTGTGGATTAACCTGTGGAGACACCCACAATTATGGTGGATAAGAAGAGGTAATGGTGGATAACTTTGAGCAGGAAATCCTCTTTGCAGATTTAATGCCGCCCGTGGCCCAAATATCCAAGCGCAGAAGCCAAGCCCTTCCTGCCCTGCCACCTGATCTGCCGCAATACCGTGTTATTCGAAAAGAACGTCGCCGGCGCAGCATGAGTGCCTTCCGCCAGGGCGGTGTGATTGAAATTCATATCCCAGCCAAGATGAGTAAGCGGCAGGAGTTGGAAATAATTCCAGAGATGATCGCAATGGTGCTGCGCCGGGAGGGTCGATCTCGAAAAACTGACCTGCAGCTTCTAGATATTGGAATGGAATTACTAGCAAAGTATCTGCCAGATTTTGATGTGGTACCGGCGAGCATTAATTGGCGCAATATGAGTGAGCGATGGGGCTCTTGCACCACCGTTGATCGAACAATTCGAATTTCTGATCGATTGATTGGCGCACCCAATTATGTTTTGAATTACATAATTTTTCATGAGCTAATTCATCTAAAGATTCCTGGCCATGATCAAGATTTTTATAATTATTTAAATCGATTTACCGATCAGCAAAAGTGTGAGGCGTTTTTGGAAGGGTTTGAACTTGGAAGCCAAAGCGGTGGATCAGGTGTGGTGCCGGCGGTAAATATCTAGTTTTACCCCTTATTTGCTGCTTTTGACTTAATATTTAGGTTTTTAAGCGTGGAAAACCCCAGTTGAGCGTGTTAGTAGGGGTATGGTGTTGCCATTCGTACTCACATGCAGGAACTTGCCGGCATGCTCCCAAGAGTGCGGCGGATGGAGGAAGAAAATGGCTGAAGAGTACAAGGGTGAGGCTTACTGCGTTAAGTGCAAAGAGAAGCGCTCCTTTGAAGGACATGTAAAGGTCTCTGATTCTGGTCGCCGGATGGCACAAGGAATCTGCCCAGTTTGTGGCACAAAGGTAAATCGTATTCTTGGTAAGGCTTAAACACTAAGCAAGTAACCAAAAGTAAAAGCGGTGAGATTGGATTAATTCCAACCTCACCGCTTTTTTGTTAACCCTTCCCAGTTAACAGTTATTTTTAACTTTCTTTAAACTTAACTAGCTTGCGCCACCTTTGCCGGCCTGCCTGGAGTTCGCTTGCTTTGAATCACCTGACCTTCATCAAATAATTCACCGCCCCAGACTCCGCATGGCTCAGCCCTAGAAAGTGCGCCTTGCAAACATTTTGCCTTCATTGGGCAGCTGCTGCAGAGCGCCTTCGCCTGGGCAATCACAAGTGGCTGCTCACTGAAGAAGAGCTCAGGATCAGATGAGTGGCAGGGCAGGCTCATAATCTTTTGAGCCTGATCAATTTCAGGGGCGAAAGGATTATCAGCGCGCTTGTACTCCACCTTTGTCTGATAACTCTTATTAGCAATTGTTGCTGTTGAGTTGGCGGTGTAATCGGTATAGGAGATCACTGGGGCATCCTCGTAAGCCCAGGTGACATCACCTAATCCAATTTTGGCAGTTGGGCCCTGTGCCCAGCCCGGTACAAGTAGTTCGCTGAAGAGAACGGTCATCGTTCTCACCTTTCCTTTCGGTTATCTTTCATTTAGTTTGGTTCGATTTGTTTTGCCAATCACTTGGCTCTGCTTGGGAGTGATTAGATAAAAGAAAAAGGGCCTGCGAATCATTAGATTCGCGGGCCCCTTGGCTCCTATCTCGACCTTAGCCGATATAGCTCCCAGGGGTGCGATCTAATGTAAAGGTATAAAAACCCTTATTAGAGCGCTTATTTGTCCAATCTGAGCGATATGTAGATTTCGCTGTGACTGGATTGATGGCATACCAATTAGCAGTAGCTGCAATTGGTGCAACTGCTGTGTGTGAATTAACTAGTTTTGCCATTCGGCAAGAGTAAGGCATGACCTATCTTTGATGCAACTTAATTAAATTGGGCCAGAAATACGCTGGGCTTGCCAGCATAAGTGATTTGAATCCGCTGCTTTGCGCGGGTAATGCCAACATAAAATAATCGTCGCTCTTCATTTAAATCATTACCCATTGGTAGCACACCTTCTGAAACCCCAATCAAAAATAGGTGATTCCATTCCAATCCTTTGGCTGCATGCAAGGTTGCCAGCGTTACCCCAGGCAAGGTTGGTGGATTATTTTGTTCCGCTCGATCCTCGATCTCACGTAAAAAAGCACGCATATTTTTGCCACCATTTTCTTGAATGCTTTTAGCCAACCTCAAAAAAGCGACAACATAATCGGCATCGCCAAATGGACGAAGGACTGCAACTAAATCGGCGTACCAATCACCACCCTCTGACGGAAGTACGGAGGCACTTCGAATAATTCGCATTACATCTCTCACATCGGTGCGATCAAAAAAACGCTCACCTGATCGAATCTGACTTGCAACCCTGGCGTTATTTAAAGCTGATTTAACTTGATCTAGCTGGGCATTGGTTCTGGCCAATACTGCGATCTGCGATGAGTCCACGCCTTCAGAAATACTCTTTACAACCTCACCAACCACATATGAAATCTCATCTTGTGATGAGTTAAAACCATTAACCGCAGGTTTTTCGCCATGGGCATTGGCAGATTGCAACTCACTGCCATGATCTGAAACTAAATTAGCAGCTCGCAAAATTGCATTTGCAGTGTTGATAATCTCCGGAGTAGATCGATACCCACGGGAGAGCCGGAAAACCTGAGCATTTGGAAATCTATTTTGAAAGTTAAGCAAAAAGTTTGAGGTGGCTCCAGCAAATGAGTAAATGGTTTGAGCCGCATCCCCTACCACACAAATTTCTTGCCGACTTCCCAGCCAAAGATTTAGCAACCGCTGTTGCAGGGGTGAGACATCCTGGTACTCATCCACGGTGAAGTATCGATACTGATCCTGCACTCGCTCGCGCACCCCACGATCCTCCTCCAACATTCCAACTGTTAGTAGTAATACATCTTCAAAATCTAAGGTGCGCTCCTGTTTTTTTAACGTTTCATAAGCTTCATAAACTTGGGCAATCATCGAAAGATTTTCAGACTCCCCTTTGCTATTTGGCAATCGAACTAAGCGGTTATTGGCAATGGCTTCTTGTTGATAATTTTCAGGTGAGATCTCTAAAACTTTGGCCCACTCAATTTCACTTGCAATCTCTCGCAGTGCATTAACCTGGGCCGGAATTGCAACCTCAGCTCTAGTAATTGCTTGGCTAATAAAGCCAGATTTAGTAGTTAGCAGCGATGGGAATTGCCCACCAAATGCATATGGCCAAAAATAAAGAAGTTGCTTGAGCGCAGCTGAGTGAAAGGTTCTGGCGCTCGCATTTGAAATACCAAGAGCACGTAATCTGGCCCGCATCTCACCCGCAGCCTTTGCGGTAAAGGTTAGGGCTAATACCTTTGTTGGATCTGTAACTCCAGCATTTATTGCATATGCAATCCGATTAGTGATTACTCGAGTTTTACCAGTACCTGCACCAGCAATTACGCAGACCGGACCAGTGATTGCTTTTACAACCGCTAGTTGATCAGAATCTAGCTCGGCCAGAATTGCAGCATTATCTATCGCCATGATTCATTGCCAACCAAATCCTTATCCCCGTTGTCTCCATACCAAGCCTTAATCATCTGCCGAGCAACACTTATCTCCAGTGGAAGTATCAAAGATTTATCTGCAATGGCATCTTTCATTTCAGAACGAGTAAACCAACGAATCTCCTCAATCTCTTCACCATCTGGTCTGGCTAATTGGGGAGTATGGGTAATTGCTTCAAATGCAATCATTAAAGATGCTGGAAATGGCCAAGGTTGAGAACCTAGGTAATTGATCTGAGATAACTCAACGCCTGCCTCCTCCATGACCTCTCGAGTAACGCAATTTTCAAATGATTCACCTGGCTCAACAAATCCAGCAAAGGTTGAAAATCGATGCTTTGGCCAAACTTTTTGTCTGCCAAGCAAAATTCGATCCGCTTGATCTTTTACCAAAACTATTATCGCGCTATCTGTTCGCGGATAATGTTCACTTTGATCTGCTGGGCATCTTCGAACTGATCCTGCTAAAACCACTAAAGTTTTTTCGCCGCAAACAGCACACCTTGGATGCTTCTTGTGCCAATTTGCCAGCCCTTGGGCATGAACTGCTAAACCAATATCTCTTGCAGATAAAAATGAGCCAACCTCCCGAAGTGTCTTAAATTCACCTGCGGTTATCTCACTGCTTTCTATGTGGCGAACAAAAAATGGCTTCTTATCTTTAACTCCTAAGAAGTAATCACTTTGATCTTCATACTTACCAAGCTCTGCCCCTGAAGTAAAAAGTAATTGATCATTGCTGGTTGCAAATTTTTCATCACAAAATAGGAGCACTGCTGCATCAGGCCAAGCTGAAGCTAGATAGGTTGCATCGCTTCGCAGGTGGGCAGCGCGATCGACCTCAGCTGCTGCCAACGGAAGTTTTAGTGGTTTATGAGGCGCCATCACCGCCCGACCCTACTAGCCTGTCATCATGGTTGTCGCCCCCGTTCAAAAGATGAGAGTGATCTCATGGAATCTTTTACATGGCCAGAAAATTCCACCAACGGACTCTCAAGATTGGCGCTTGGAGTTAGAGAGTGCAGCTAAAAAGGTGGCAGAAAAAATGCAACCAGATTTTTTAGCTCTGCAAGAGGTTGATAATTTTCAATCAAGATCTGGTGGTATTAATCAAAGTAAATTAATTGCCGAAGTTATGAATTTTAAATACTGGGCATACTTACCAACCTTAATTGGTACACCAGGTGAAAAATGGCGCAAGGTTAAGAATTTAAATCAAGCAATTATTACTTCTGAGAATTATCAAATTAATGATCAGGCAAGTTATGGAATAGCCCTGGCAACCAATCAACCTATAAAAAAACTTTATGTTAAAAAGCTAGGCAGATCTTGGATTGGTATGCCGCTGCTAATTCCAAAAGAAAACGGCAAAGGGGTGCGATTCATATATGTGAAAGATGAACCTAGAGTTGCACTTATCGCTGAGCTTGAAAATGGATTCACAGTGGCCACCACACATTTATCCTTTGTGCCGGGTGTAAATATTTTCCAACTAAACAAACTTTCTTCATTCCTTAAAAAGATCGCTGGGGCTTTAGTACTCGCTGGTGATCTTAATTTGCCGGCAAATTTGCCCAGCAAATTAAGTGGATTTAGATCAGTTTTATCTCAATCAACCTACCCAAGTTGGGGTCCTAAGATCCAATTTGATTACATAATGACTAGAAAGAATCTATTAAAAACTGCAAGAGTTACTCATCAAGAGATTAAATCAATAAACCCTGGAATATCTGATCACATTCCGATTGGGGTAGTACTTCAAATCTGAAGCGGCACTTTACTTACTAAATTAATTAAGCCCTGCTCATCTAAAATATCGGCCGGCCTAACAGTTTGATGATCAATAACGTCGTGAAATGCGGCAGAGATATTTTCAATTGGAAGATTCTTAAGTTTTGCATAGGCCAGGCGATACATCGCAAGTTGTATTGAGGCCGATTGAAGATCCTCACCAGATTTAACTTTGCCAGTTTTCCAATCCACGACCTCATAATGTTCGGCATCCAACTTATAAACAGCATCAATTCTTCCTCTAATCAAGGTGGCATCAATCATGGTTTCAAAACCAACCTCAACATCGATCGGAACTTTCTTTGCCCAATTACTAGCCAGCCATGCTGCTTGCAACTTATCTAGTGGTGCATCTTGGTCAGAACTAGCAGTTGAATTTAGATTAAACAAATCATCCATTGAGATCAAAGCTGGATGCTTAAAATGGTTTTCAAGCCAAAGGTGAAACTCTGTTCCTCTTCTTGCATATTTATCAATGTGATTTGGCATTGGTCTTCTTAATCTAAGGGCAAGTTCTTGTGGATCATTAGCAAGATATAGCAAGGTTGAAACTGACAATCTGGTTGGCAAAATTACATCTTGCTTATTGCTTTTTGATTTAATTTCATTGATTATCATTTGTAAATCTGTAAGCAAACCAACCTTTTCATTCTCATTAGATTTGGCAATCAATTGCTCAACCTCTTCTTGGGTGTATGGCTGGGATGAATCAACTAATTTTGCAACCTCTTGCAGCTTTAAGGTGGCAGGCGTTGTCTTGGGCCATGTGGCGGTAATTGGATTTTCTTTCATAGGGTTTATTCCATCTGGAGTCTGTGAAGTTGCAATCACAGTTGCACCGGCAATATCGAGGGCAGCATTTGCAAATAATTGAAATAGCCTGCTTGGTGCAACAGCATTTTCGCCAGTTCTAAAATGTGAGGTGGTGCAAATTAAACCTTGCTTTGCTCTTGTGATTGCCACATATGCCAGGCGCATCTCCTCCATAGCTTTGCGAGATTTCCATTGATCGCCAAAACTTTCTATTCCATCCTTTAAATTCTTATTAGTTGAAAAATTCTCAAAGCTAATTGAAGGTAGTTGTTGATAATCACCACGCAAGCTCACTGGAATACTGCCAGCATTTGTTATCCAGTTATCTGACTTTTTGCCAATATTTGGAAAATTCTTCTCTGCCAATCCCGGTATTGCAACATAATCCCATTCAGCGCCCTTTGCTGCGTGAATAGTTAATATCTGAACTGCATCACTTCTAACATCTACCTCTGCTGGTTTTAATCCACCCTCTGCATCTTGAGCGATCTTTAGCCATTGCAGAAAATTAAACAATGTGCCACCATTTTTTTGGAATCTCCCCGCTTCATCTAGAAAACGATCTATATTTCTGCGACCATTTTGCCAGCCATCTCTTACTAAGACTTCAGTATCAAGTGATAAAAACTCAGATACTTGTGAAATTGCATCGGTGATTGAGCCATTTAAATTACGTCGCAGGGTACGAAGTGAGAGCGCAAATTTTCTTAATCTAGCTAAACCTTCAACGGTAAACTCCGGAGTTTTTTGATATTTTTTTAACTCAGCTGGCGATAAAATTAATAATTGTTCTAGAGATTCGATGATTGACCCAGCTGCAAACTCATCTGCGGTAGTTGTGATCTCGATGTTCTCTTCAAGTGCCTGCTTTAGCTGTGCTCCACGTGAGTACTCATTTGCTCTGGCAAATTCTTTAGTGAAATTTCCAAGTGCCATTAAATCTCGAGCCCCTAGATTTAGGTGCGGTCCGGTGAGTAATCGCATCAAGGCAGTTCCAGATTCAGGCATAGTAAGTGTGCGCAGCAAAGCAATAATGTCGGCTATTTCAGGGGTGCTAATAAGACCGCCCACCCCAACAACATCAGTTGGGATATTTAATTCACCAAAGGCTGATTGAATTAAATCAATTTGCGATCTGCTTCTGACCAATACTGCAAATGTTGTCTTCTTATCTGCCGGTAATTTTTCCCGCTCTTTATCAAACCAGTGCTTGGCAAAGTAAGAAGCAATCTCCTGTCCTTCTTGAATTTGCGTGTCATAAACTGCGCAAATAACCTCACCACTCTTTGCATTTGGTCTGGCAGTTAACTTTGCAATTTGTTTTTCAGTTGAAATCTGATCAATTACTACATTTGCCAGATCTAATATTGAATGATCATTTCGCCAGGTGGTTAGTAGATTAAATCGCAACGCCTTGCTGTTAAAGGATTGTGAAAAAGTATCCAAAGTTTCAGAGCTTGCGCTGCGCCAGCCATAGATAGCTTGGTTAGGATCGCCAACTGCTGTTACTGGGTGATTATTTCCATAAAGATTAGAAAGGAATTGAATTTGGTTAAATGAGGTGTCTTGATACTCATCAAGTAAGACGACTTTATATTTACTTCGCTCAATCTCTGCGATGTCATTACTATGGTTTGACTTACTTTCACTTACCAATCGGGCGGCAATAGACATATGATCATTAAAGGTTAAAAGTCCATTTTCTTTTCGCCGGCGATCAAAGGCCGCCACAATCGGCAAGATTGCCAGCCGCTGTTGTAACTCTTCTTTAAATTCAATCACCGGAACAGTTTGGCGATCACTAAATTGTGAGAGCTTTGCTAGTAATTTCTCGGTGTAGTCACTGATTTCATCTGCACTACGATGATTTTCTGCTAATTGGGTGGATAAATCCATAACCTCCTGCACAACTGATGCAGTTGAGCCATTAATTGGTAAATCATTTCCAGAAAATCTAGAGACCTCTTCAAATGCAATCTGCCAAGCCGCTGCCTCACCAATTGGATCAGCATCAGCATCTATACCGATTCGAATCGCATGATCTGACAAAACTTTGCCAGCATAAGAATGATAGGTAGAAACAGTTAACTCAGACTCATCTAAATGATCTGGCAAAAGACCAGCCTTTTTTAGTTGACGCAGACGATATTTAATTCGCTTAGAAAGCTCACCCGCTGCTTTTCTTGTAAAAGTTAAACCAAGTAATTGATTTGGGGTAATAATTGAGTTCGCTACTAAAAATAAAACTCGCTGGCTCATGGTTTCGGTTTTGCCAGAACCAGCGCCAGCAATTACCACAGTTGGGGCCAGGGAGGACTCAATAATTGGAATTTGCTCCTGCGTTGGCACTTTAAATGAAGGATCTACTGCGGTAATTTTCTTTGCGATATCTAGCGCTGAGTACTTGAAGCTCATAACTCAATCACCGACTTACCTGCTGGTTGTATTGGGCAAGAGGATTTAACTGCGCAACTTCGACAGCGATCATTAATAATTGCAACAAAACTCTTATCACTCATCCCGGTAGCAATTTCTGAAATCTGCGCACTTACCGCTTTAGCGTCAACGCGATCTTGTGGGCGTGGTTTTGCTTCTTTGCCTTTAGGATCGCCAACGAAGATTAATTGCGCGCCAGCAACCTCCTGATGTTCTAACTTATTCTTAAAGCCATCATTGACCACCGCTAATTGGTAGCTTTGAAGTTGTTTATTGCTTTGGGCATCTTCATAGGAAATTGGCGTAGCCCCCGTTTTTAAATCAACGATGTAATACTTTCCTTCACTAGTTAATTCCACTCGATCTATTGAGCCTGACACAACAGCATTTCCCAACTTAAACTCAAACCTTTCCTCAACTCCGATTAATTTATTTTTATTGCTGATGTGCCAACCATAGAATTTTTGCAACATCAGTGCTGCTCTGCGATATTCGTAATCTTTTATCCAGCCCTTGTTCATATCAATTAATGACCAGGCACCCTTTAACTTTGCTTCTAGCTGATCTAAGGTAAGAGAAGGTTGATCCTTTAGTTGCGCAGCAATTACATGGATAGCAGAGCCAAGAACTTGAGCGGTTGAATCTGCATCTTTGCCACCACTTTGTTCTAACATCCACTTAAGACCACACTCAGTAAATGACTCAAGTGAGCTAGGTGAAATTCTTAGCTGCTCACCCTCGCCAATGACTGGCAGCTCGGTTGATAGAGGTGTGATGCCAACCCAGTTTTTTGGATCCGCTGCTCTGACCCCATTACTGGCAAGTGTTTTAAGAGCTTTTGCTGCAAACTTTGAATCTTCATCGCTGGCATAACTTGCCATCCGGCGCAGCGCTGCAACTAACGCTGGCTGGGTAATTGATCTTTGAGTTTGGCTTACTTGAATATCCTCTGGTGCTAATTTTTCAAAGTATCGAGAGGGTTGATTATCTTCATGAGCAACTGCAGTGATAAATACCTGCTTACTAGCTCTAGTTAATGCAACATTTAATAATCTTTTCTCATCCTCTGCCAAACCAGCAGCTGAGATTGCATCTAATTGCTCGGCACTGCTGATGCCATGTCGAAATATTTCAACTAATCGCTCAGAGCCTAGTAATGATCCACGTTGTTTTAAATTAGGCCAACTTCCCTCTTGCATTCCAGCAAGTGCAACATATTGCCACTCTAATCCTTTGCTTGAATGCACCGTCATAACCTGCACCACCTCACCGCGCTGGGCGGTGGCAGTTATGCTGTCGGATAGAATTTTTTCACCAAGAAGTTGATCTATAAAAAGTGAAGGTTTAGCACCAGGTAGGCGCTCAGTAAATCGTCTGGCGACTTCAAATAAAGTAATTACCGCATCCAGATTTTGATCTGCAATACCACCTCGCACGCCCCCAGCCAGCGCAGTTTGTTGCCAGATTTGTGAAATCACTTCACCTTCATAATTCTTACCATTACTCCAAATGCTCCACAATAAATCTGAAACATCAGATGAGCTGCTCAAACTCTTTTTAGCAACTTTTATCAAGTCATTTATTCGCTTAAGGCTAGTTAGTTGCTCCCAAGGCAGATCAGCACTGGGTGAGGTTAAGCAATCTAAGATTAATTCTGTTGAACTCTTAATCTGATCACCACTTTGCGCTCTACTTAAAGCTATTCGCATCTGACGTATTGATATCGCATCAGCGCCGGCAAACTCACTCTTCAACAACTCTTCAATTTGGTCCCAGTTGCTAGTGATTAGTTTTATTTGGCCCAGTGCAATTTGCGCTATCGTGATTATTGGCCTAATTGCTGGGTTATCGGCTAAGGAAAGTGCCGCAGCATCAATTTCAACTGGGATTGAATTCATTGCAAATGCTCGTTGGAGAGCAGCTATTTGCGCGCCAGGGGATCTAACAATTACAGCCATTTGCGACCAAGGAATGCCATTAATTAAATGGGCTGATCTAAATTGATGAGCAATATAATTTGCCTCTTCACTAACACTACTTAGCAGCACTGTTTGTTGGGCAGGATTAGTTCGTAATTTACTTGGCAGCATTATCTTGCTCTTTATTTCAAACTGCTCTAAATCAGATAGTAAGTTCTCTGGATCTGCTCCTCTAAATCTACCCACCGCACTTTGTGGATCTGCAAAGATTACTAACTCTTGGTTACTTAAAAGCTTTAATAATTTTCGTTGTGCTCGATCTGATTCTTGAAACTCATCGACATATATCACTTGAAACATTTTTCGATATTTATCAAGTAATTTCTGATTACCTTCAAGTTTTTCTGCAGCTAAAATAATTAATTCACGCGGGTCAACGCGGTTAAATGAGTCAGTTGTAGTGCCATCGCGTAATGCCATTGCACTTTTATATTTTTCCCAGAACTGACAGATCGCAGGCCAATACCTTTGCTGATATTTTTTAGCAAATGCATTTAACTCCTGCGGTGAGCTGCCTCTTTCAGTTGCACGGCAAATAAATTCTCGAAGCTCTTTAGCAAAACCCCTGGTGGTTAAAGCCGCACGTAATTCTGCTGGCCATAATGTTTGTGAAGGATCAGCAGCATCTAGCGCCAATAACTCTCTGATCTGAGCATCTTGTTCGGCACCAGAAAGAAGTACATATTTTTTCTCACTGGCATCTTCCAAATTAATTGGATCATTTAAAATCATAAATGCTAATGAGTGAAAGGTTCTTGCAATTGGTTCGGCAACGGTGTGTAAGGCTGGGTTGGCAGAGGCGATTTGATCTCGCAATTTACTGGCGGCCGCTCGGCCATAGGTAATAGCCAATATCGAGTTTGGATCAAAACCTTGTGAAATTCGATTTGAAATTGCAGCAATTAAAGTGGTGGTTTTTCCAGAGCCGGCTGAACCCAAAACTAATAATTGTGAAGTGCGGTGATTTACAACTTGTAGTTGTTCACTTGTTAATTCATGCTGTGCAAACTGAAGCTGATTTGCGCCAGCCCTAACTAGATTTAACTCGATGCTATTTTTTGCACTGGCCACGGCTTAATTTAACAAGCCGACGCTGACATTAAGGGTTATTCCCCAATTATGGTTATGAGTTCTCGTTTGCTCGCTTATTTTTGGAAGTAATTCGAGCCCGAGTAGATCCATCCAAAATAACCTTGCGAATTCGAACAACAGCTGGAGTTACCTCAACGCACTCATCTTCACGACAAAACTCAAGCGCACCTTCCATATTTAATTTCTTTGCTGGAATTAATCGCTCTGACTCATCAGTGCCTGAAGCTCGCATATTTGTTAACTTTTTCTCTCTTACGCAGTTAACATCCATATCCTCACTTCGTGAGTTCTCGCCAATCACCATTCCTTCATATACCTCATCACCTGGTTCAACAAATATTGATCCGCGATCTTGTGTGCCATAAAGCGCGTAGCTAGTAACAGTTCCCATTCGATCTGAAACTAATGAGCCAGTTGAGCGAGTGCGCAACTCACCATGCCAAGCCTCATAACCGTCAAACACATGGTGAAGTAATCCAGTACCACGAGTCTCAGTTAAGAACTCCGTTCTAAAACCAATTAAGCCTCGAGATGGAACTCGGTAATCAAGACGAATCCAACTAGTGCCATGATTAACCATCTGCTCCATCCGCCCCTTGCGCAGCGCCATTAACTGGGTAATCACACCCAAGTACTCCTCTGGTGCATCAATCGATAAACGCTCCATCGGTTCATGTACTTTGCCATCAACCATTTTGGTAACCACTTGTGGCTTACCAACAGTTAACTCAAATCCTTCACGTTTCATAATTTCAACTAACACTGCAAGTTGTAGCTCACCACGTCCCTGCACTTCCCAAGTATCTGGGCGATCGGTATTTAAGACGCGAAGTGAAACATTTCCAACCAACTCAGCATCCAGGCGACCTTTAACTTGGCGGGCAGTTAACTTGTTTCCACTCTTGCCAGCAAGAGGTGAGGTATTAATACCAATGGTCATCGAAATACTTGGCTCATCTACCGTGATTAAAGGCAACGCATGTGGATTTTCTAAATCAGCCAAAGTTTCACCTAAGGTAATAGTTTCAATTCCAGCCACCGCAATAATGTCTCCTGGATGGGCCTCTATTGCCGGCACTCGCTCTAATGCTTCGGTAATCAATAACTCTGAAACCTTAACTCGCTCTGTTGAGCCATCAGTTTTAATCCAAGTAACTGATTGCCCCTTCTTAATAACACCTTCCCGCACTCGGCAAAGTGCTAGCCGACCTAGGAAAGGTGATGAATCTAAGTTTGTAACATGTGCTTGCAGTGGTGCGCCCTCATGGTATTCCGGTGCTGGAATTGCAGAAAAAATAGTGTCAAATAAAACATCTAAGTTTTCTTTGTTTGGCATGCCGCCATCTGCTGGTCGATCAAGGGATGCCTTACCAGCTTTTGCTGATGCGTAAACAATTGGAAACTCAATTTGATCCTCATTGGCATCTAAATCTAAAAAGAGTGCGTAAGCCTCATCAACAACTTCGGCAATACGTGAATCTGGTCGATCTACTTTATTAATTACTAAAATTACTGGCAGATTTTTTTGTAGAGCTTTACGAAGTACAAATCGCGTTTGGGGCAGTGGGCCTTCGGATGCATCTACTAATAAAATTACGCCATCGACCATCTCTAAGCCGCGCTCAACCTCGCCACCAAAATCAGCATGTCCTGGAGTATCGATAATGTTTACAATGGTTTGCCCGCGCTTTACCGCGGTGTTTTTTGCCAAAATGGTAATTCCCTTTTCGCGCTCTAGATCCATGGAATCCATCATGCGATCTTGGCCTTCATCTTGTTTCTTATGGGCTGCAAATGCGCCAGATTGCCAAAGCATGGCATCAACCAAAGTTGTCTTGCCATGATCTACGTGGGCAATGATGGCCACATTACGTAGGTCTTCACGTTTTTTAATGGGCAGATCTTTTAAGTGTGCTTGTTTTTTAGACATTAAACCTAAACTCCACTACATCGCCATCGGCCATTACGTAATCCTTGCCTTCCATTCGCACCTTGCCATTGGCGCGGGCTTGCACCATTGATCCAGCAGCTACTAAATCATCAAAGGCCACAACCTCTGCCTTGATAAATCCTTTTTGAAAATCAGTGTGAATCACACCAGCGGCAGCTGGGGCTGTATCACCTTTATGAATCGTCCACGCTCTGGCCTCTTTAGGACCTGCGGTCAGATATGTCTGTAATCCTAATGTATTAAAACCAACTCTTGCTAATGTGGTTAAACCTGGCTCGGTTAAGCCAATTGATTTGAGCAATTCCAGCGCATCTGCCTCATCTAAATCAGCAAGCTCTGCCTCGGTTTTGGCATCCAAGAAAATTGCCTCTGCAGGTTTTACTAATGCTGCTAACTCTTCCCGTAATTTATTATCTGCTAATTCAGCGGCATCAACATTAAAAACATATAAAAATGGTTTGGCAGTTAACAGCTGCAACTCAGAAATTGCTGAAATATCAACCTTGCTACCTCGCAAAAGTTGACCTTGATTTAAAATTTGGGCAGCAGCTTTTGCCGCCTCTAAAACTGGCACCTTTTCCTTAACCGTTCTAACCTCTTTTTCAAGTCGTGGAATCGCCTTTTCTAAGCTCTGTAAATCCGCTAAACAAAGTTCGGTGTTAATTGTTTCCATATCTTTTTTCGGATCAACATTGCCGTCAACATGGACTACATCGCCATCTTTAAAAACTCTAATCACTTGGCAGATCGCATCTGACTCTCTGATATTTGCTAAAAACTTATTTCCAAGTCCAGCACCTTCAGAGGCGCCTTTCACAATTCCGGCAATATCAACAAAGGAAACGACGGCGGGTAGAATTTTTTCGGATGAGAATATTTTTGCCAAAACCGCTAGACGATCATCTGGAACTCCCACCACACCAACATTGGGTTCAATGGTGGCAAAGGGGTAGTTAGCTGCTAGGACATTGTTTTTAGTCAGCGCATTAAAAAGAGTGGATTTACCCACATTTGGCAGACCGACGATTCCGATTGAAAGGCTCACAAGGGGTTAAGCCTACGCAAGATTGTCAGCAGTTAATGCCACTATAACCCCATGCCCGCCTCGATCATCTCCCTAATTATTGGACTGCTGGCTGGAATTGCCATCGGCTATCTAGTCTCGGCCCTGCGCAACAAAAATAACTCCACCGATTCAGCCCTGCTTGATGATTACAAAAAGCAGCTAGAGGCCGAGCGAGGCAAGACTGAAAACTCCATCAAATTAACGGCGGAGTTAAATGCAATGAAATCAACTGTTGAAAAATTATCCCAACAATCTAATGAAGCTAATCGAATTCGCACTGAGGCCGAAGCCAAACTTGAAACCACCATAAATGAGATGCGAAGGGCAAGTGAATCTATCTTTGATGAAACTAAAAAGATTGCCGGCGCCCTATCTAATTCACAAACCCGTGGAAAATTTGGTGAGGCGCAACTAGAGCTACTTTTGCAATCAGCTGGTCTGCGGGAAGGGCATGAATACACCCGACAAAAATCCACTACCGATGCAGATTCCTCTGGAATTCCAGATATCACTGTGAAGATGCCAGGCGGAAGTGCGATATTTATTGATTCTAAGTTTCCCTTTGATCGCTTCCTAGATGCCTTTGGCACCGAAATTCAAAGCGAACGTGATGAATACCTTCTCCAACATACCAAGGATTTACTTAAACATGTTGAGGCACTTGCCAAACGTGGTTACCACAAATCTGCTGGCTCACCAGATTTTGTAGTTTTATTTGTGCCATTTGAAACTCTCCTTGCAGAAGCGCTTCGAATTGATCCGGCCTTACTTGAAAAAGCATTTAAATTAAATGTCACAATTGCCACCCCAACCTCAATGATGGCTTTACTTCGCACCATTGGCTATATCTTTACTAGAAATAAATTGGCAGATAACGCAGATGAGATTCAAAAGGTTGCAAACACCTTCTTAAAAAATATCACCTTGTTACATGGCAAAATTGTGGCGGTTGGCAAGGCAATATCTTCAACGGCTAAAGCTTATGAAGATTTAATCCCAACTGCGGAACGGACTGTGTTAACGCCAGCTCGAAGAATTCATAATCTAGGTGTGAGTGGCGATAAAGATAAGTTAGCGATTGAGTACCCAGAATCTCCTGGTGAGGTTAGAGAGTTAAAGGCAATTTCGGCAGATGATGATTTTATTGAAGTTGAAGAGATTGAAGCGGATAAATAAATGAGCAATTTGCCAATTAACTCACCAATTAAGGGCCCGGGTTTAACAAAGCCGGGGGTGGTGATTTTGCAGTTTTTAGTAATATTTTTATTTGAAGCTGTTGAAATACTATTTCGAAACTCACTTGGCATCATTACCTGCCTAGCTATCTGGATAGCTTTTTTTGGCGCAATTTACTTAGGTAGAGGTGGGACGGCATATGTCACAGCTGTTGCCCCACCGGTCTCACTATTAATTGCCTCCATAATTTTGATGCCAACATTAGGCAGCTCATCTTTTGCGCCAACTAAGTTATTAATTGATTTAGTTGCAGGTTTAGCCTCAGTATCCTTTTATCTGCTAACCGGAGCTGCTGTTGCTTGGTTTATTTGGTTTAAAAAAGAGCGAAAAAAAGAGAGTGAACTACCGGCCAGCAGCTTTTAAATCTTTACGAAGCTCAGGCGGTATTGCAAAAAGTAAATGTTCTTCAGTTGCAGTTACCGTCTGCACATCACTAAAGCCACGATCGGCAAGCCATGTAAGTAGATCCTTAACTAATATCTCAGGTACTGATGCACCACTTGATACTCCAACAGTTGTAACACCAGCTAGCCACTCATCCTTTGCCTCAGCTGCGTAATCAATTAGGTAGGCAGCCTTTGCGCCATACTCAAGTGAAACCTCAACTAACCTAACTGAGTTTGAAGAGTTAGTTGAGCCAACAACTAAAACTAAATCAGCTTGTGGGGCAATCTCTTTAATTGCTACCTGCCGATTTTGAGTGGCATAACAAATGTCATCACTAGGTGGATCAATTAGATTTGGAAAGCGCTTTCGTAATTCAGCCACTGTGGCCAAAGTTTCATCCACACTTAAGGTTGTTTGGGATAGCCAGGCCACTTTATTTTCATCTCGAACCTTTATATTTTTAATACTATCTATGCCATCCACTAATTGCACATGCTCAGGTGCCTCACCAGCTGTGCCATCTACCTCTTCATGACCTTCATGACCAATTAACAAAATATCGTAATCATCAGTGGCGAATCTTTTTGCCTCATGGTGCACCTTGGTAACAAGTGGGCAGGTAGCATCAATAGTTTTTAGATTTCTACTTGCTGCGCTCTGATGGACTGCCGGTGAAACTCCGTGAGCTGAGAAGACCACAATCTTTCCCTCTGGCACCTCATCTGTTTCATCAACAAATATTGCACCCCTGGCTTCTAAAGTTTGGACCACATGTTTGTTATGAACAATTTGTTTTCGAACATAAACTGGAGCGCCATAGAGATCTAAAGCTTTTTCAACGGTGATAACTGCGCGATCAACACCAGCGCAGTAGCCACGAGGTGCTGCAAGTAATACTCGTTTTTTAGTGGCCCCGCTCATGTGCTTATCCTAATTGATGATCCAAGACAGTAGATTTAGCCCTATGGCACCTGAGTTTTCATACCAAGATCTACTGCCAATTGGGCCAGATGAAACTGAGTATCGATTAATTTCAAATGAGGGCGTCAGCACATTCACTGCAGATGGGCGCCAATTTTTAAAGGTCACAAAGGATGCGATCAGTAATTTAACGCAAGTAGCCCTGCATGATATTTCACATTACCTGCGCAGTGAGCACCTTGCGCAATTAGCCAACATTTTAAAGGATCCGGAGAGCTCACCCAATGATCGATTTGTGGCAACTGATCTATTAAAAAATGCCAATATTTCAGCAGGTGGCATATTGCCGATGTGCCAAGACACGGGCACTGCAATTGTGATGGGTAAAAAAGGTCAGCAGGTTTTAACTGAAGAAAAGGATGAGATCTCAATTTCTCGTGGTGTTTATGATGCATTTACAAAATTAAATTTGCGCTACTCCCAACTTGCACCAGTTACTACTTGGGATGAGAAAAACACCGGAAACAATTTACCTGCCCAAATTGAGATCTACTCCGATACCGATCATCCAGATGAGTACAACTTCCTATTTATTGCTAAAGGCGGTGGCAGTGCAAATAAATCATTTTTATACCAAGAGACTAAGGCGGTTTTAAACCCAACCTCATTTATGAATTGGTTGGATGAAAAACTTCGCTCCCTAGGCACATCAGCTTGTCCGCCATATCACCTGGTAGTGGTAATCGGTGGCACAAGTGCGGAGTACACAGTTAAAACTGCCAAACTTGCCAGCACTAAATATTTAGATTCACTACCTACCAAAGGGGATGCTAAGACTGGTCATGGCTTTAGAGATTTAGAGTTAGAAAAAGAGATTTTAAAGTTAACTCAAAATATTGGCATCGGCGCCCAATTTGGTGGCAAGTACTTTTGTCATGATGTTCGTGTTGTTAGATTGCCTCGTCATGGTGCCTCACTGCCAATCGCCATTGCCGTTTCATGTTCGGCAGATCGACAGGTAAAGGCAAAGATCAATAAAGATGGTGTCTTTATTGAAAAGCTAGAGACCGAGCCTGCGCACTACCTGCCAGCTGCTACCAATGAGGATTTAGATGGGCCAGAAATAAAGATTGATTTAACTGCGAAAATGGCTGATATTTTGGCCCAATTATCAAAGTACCCAGTTAAAACTAGAGTGCTGCTCAGTGGCACATTAGTAGTTGCCAGAGATTTAGCCCATGCCAAAATTAAAGAGTTGCTAGATAGTGGCAAACCACTTCCTGAGTACTTAAAAAATCATGCAGTTTATTACGCAGGCCCAGCCAAGACACCTGCTGGTTATGCTTCCGGTTCATTTGGCCCAACTACTGCCGGAAGAATGGATTCCTACGTTGAACAATTCCAAGCAGCTGGTGGTTCAATGATTATGTTGGCTAAGGGAAATAGATCTGAAGCGGTGGCAAGTGCTTGTAAAAAGTATGGCGGATTTTATTTAGGATCTATTGGTGGACCAGCCGCCCGGCTAGCTCAGGATTGTATAAAAAAAGTGGAAGTTTTAGATTATGAAGAGCTTGGCATGGAGGCGGTCTGGAAGATTGAGGTAGAAAACTTTCCAGCTTTTATAATCATTGATGATAAGGGCAATGATTTTTATGCCCAAACTAGAAAACCATTAAGTATTGGTAAAAAACCTAACTAAGAAAAAGTACTAGTACCAGTTTGATCGTTTGAATTTACTCCATGCCGCACAAGGAGTGTTATAACGCTCTTGAATATATTTAAGTCCCCAAGTTATTTGAGTTACTGGATTTGTTCGCCAATCAGTTCCAACAATCTCCATCTTGGTGGCAGGTAGTGCTTGGGCAATTCCATGCGCGCCGGAGACTTTATTTCTTGCTTTGTAATTCCAATGACTCTCTTTAGTCCAAAGTTGATCCAGGCAGGTGAACTGTTTTTCCGACCAGGTGTAATTAGCTGCAATTAAACTCTTGGCAATCTCGCGGGCACCGGATGGTTGACGGGCAAGATCTACCTGACGTGCTGCAACTGAGATCAGCGCCATCGCCGAGGCATCGACCGTCTTAACCGCATCTAGCTCTAATAATGATGGGGTTGGGTCAAAGTCCTCCTGCCCAGGCAGTGGGGTGGTGCTCTCTAGATTGCTGGCAACTGATGGGATGGTGACTGAAAAGGTTAGGTTGCTTGAGGCGTAGGCCGGCTCTGAGATAAATAGGAAAAAGGCGAGGCAGGCAGCGGTGATTGAGATGCGCCGAACCCTTGGCGTGGTGATAGTTGAAGCCTTAGCTTTCACTTTCACACCCCTTCCTTCTCCTGCCAGAGTGCCCAAATGGGCCCCCTGGAACTGCTTTAGGGTGTCAGCCAGGGGTGGCGTGGGCAACTTTATATAGGCGCGTGGCGCGATTATGTTTATATTCACAGGTATTGCCAGTATTAAAACCGCAGGTCAGACACGGTGAAGTCCGATTTATCCGATATGTCGCAAGAAGGGTTTAAATCAACTTGAGAAGTTAATTGGCTCCTCTAACAGCTCAGTTACCAAGGCAGCAATCTGGCTGCGTTCACTTCTAGTCAGGGTGATATGGGCAAAGAGGGGATGACCTTTTAGAGATTCAACTACAGCAACAACCCCATCATGTCGGCCCACCCGCAGGTTATCCCGCTGGGCGATGTCATGGGTGAGGACAACCCGGGAGCCTTGGCCAATTCGAGAGAGCACGGTGAGTAAAACACCTCGCTCTAGGGATTGGGCCTCATCAACAATCACAAATGAGTCATGCAGCGAACGACCTCGGATATGAGTCAGGGGCAGAACCTCGATTAACCCTCGCTCCACCACCTCATCTAAAACCTGCTGGCTAACTAAAGCCCCTAAGGTGTCAAAAACAGCTTGGGCCCAAGGTGACATCTTTTCATTTTCAGTTCCGGGCAGATAGCCAAGCTCTTGGCCACCAACTGCATAAAGGGGGCGAAAGATCACTACCTTTTTATGTAATCGCTTCTCTAATACAGCCTCTAAGCCAGCAGATAATGCCAATGCGCTTTTACCAGTTCCAGCTCGCCCACCTAAGGAAACAATGCCAACCTCAGGATCTAACAAAATATCTAAGGCAACTCTTTGCTCAGCACTTCGCCCATGCAAACCAAATGCACTGCGATCTCCCCTGACTAACTGAAGATGTTTATCTGGGGTAACTCGGGCGAGTGCACTTCCTTTTTCAGAGTGCAGCACCACACCGGTATGACAAGGATATTTTTTTGCAATCTCATGTGAGATTTTTTCATTCTCATAAAGTGCGTCAATAACAGTTGAACCAACACTTTCCTCCACCATGCCACTCCAGCCACTTGTGCTGGCTAACTCTGCGCGATACTCCTGCGCCTCTACCCCAACTGAGGATGCTTTAACTCGAAGTGGTAAATCTTTGGTGACTAAAACTACCTGGCGCCCATCTGACATAAGATTTTTGGCAATCGCCAATATTCTGGAATCATTTGAGCCATCTCGTAAAAAGCCGGCTGGCAGTTTTGAGGCATCGGCATGATTTAACTCAACTGATAATGTGCCGCCCTCTTCATTAATTCCAATTGGTTTATCCAATCGCCCGCTTTTTACCCGTAAATCATCTAGGGTGCGCAGCGCGGCCCGGGCAAAGTAGCCAAGCTCTGGGTGATCTCGCTTGGTCTCTAACTCACCAATCACTGTAATTGGAATAATTACTTCATGCTCGGCAAATCTGCTTAAGGCAATTGGATCTGCCAGCAAGACGCTGGTATCTAACACATAGGTAATGCGGGCAGCTTGGGCTTGCGGGGATACTGACTTTAAGACAATAGATTCACTAGCCAATTAATCTCTTCGCAATCTCTTTAATTGTGCTCAATTGGTTTTGGAAGAATAGGTAAAGGGTAAATAATCAATCTGAAAAATCTGTGGCAACACGCAAGAGTTAAAGATTAAGTTTAGATTAAGGCTTTGACTACCACCGGCCGCTTTTTACCCGCCGCTCAATCCAAATCGATGCCACTGGCAAGGTGCCAGCTAGAAGAAAGAGTCCGGTACTAAGCAGGGACTTTCGCTTGGCCATACAAAGGATTAAAGCTGCTACTAAATAAACTGGATAGGTAAAGCCATGCACAATTGGTATCCAGATAAATTGCTCATAAAAACTCTTATCACTTACCAGGTACTTAGCCGGCATGTATACAAACCAGAGTAGAAGTGACATCACCCCGGCCCAAAGGGCCCAGAATCTAAAGAAAAAAATAACTTTATTCACTTTACGCCACTCTCTTTTCCTGCGCTGACTTGTCGCACTCTAAATTGCGGGAAAGCTGGTGCAGCCAAGAGTAGTAGTCCCATAAACCACCAGACCACCACATAGGAGATGTGTTGCCAGTAAAAGCCCGGCAAGCGCTCTGAAATCTGAGGTGATGGCACTAGATCTAATTTGGAATCTTCATTGTTTCCAATTTTTTCACTGATTAAAATTATGTAGCCATCATATAAAAATGGATTCACTTTACTAACTACTAATGCTGGATCAATCCTGGAAAGCTCACCTGGTTTTGCAAATGCACGATCAACATTTTGCCTTGGATAGAGCCGGCCGGTGATAGAAACCTCAGAATTGATTTGATCCTGACTTTGCCCAAGCACCTGTCTAACTACCAATACCGCATGGCCAGTACTTAGTTTTAATAATCTAACATCTAGATTTGCCAACTTATCTTCATCGATCTTTTGGTCGCGAGCAATATATGAAGTGGTGTAATTTCCAGATGCTGAAACAATTCGATTAACCGCTTTAATCGGCATATTCATGCCAGCAGATGAAACCTTTTCAAGGGCTATTAAAGGTTGATCTGGCTTTGGCGTGGTTACTTCATTTAATGCTTGGGCTCTATGTAATTGCCAAATACCTAACTCATAGCAGGCATAGATCAGACTCAGCCAAATTAAAACTGTCGCTGCCTTTTTAAAGACCTGCTTCATTGGAAAATAATTAATCTTGGTCTTTGCGATCGAGTAATCTCTTATATCTTCGGTAAAAACTTGTTAACAAAACCACCATAGCTAAGGTTAAAAAGATCATGGTTAATGAGCCAGCCACACCCATATCAAAACTTTTGACCTCATCCATTTATTTCTCCTTCGCACTCGGTCAGATAAGCCTACTTTCTGATCGCACTATTGGTTCTACAATATGAGTGTGATGCATCCCAAAGTTCTATCTGACCCCGCCTTACGTGAACGGTATGGCATAAAAGCTGCCAAAAATCCACGATACTTTCTTGCTGGGGTTTTGCTTAGCATTGTTGCAGCTTGGTTTATTTGGAGTGGTTTTAATGCCGCAAATCCAGATGTTAGATCTGAATTAATTTCATTTAATGTTATTGATGATCAAAGTATTTCTATTACTTATAAAATTACGGTGAGGGATTTAGGTAAGGATCACAGCTGTTCGCTGATAGCGCGGGATATCGATAAGAATACGATTGGGCAAGTTTCTGATCTAATGCCTGCTGGCACATTGCTGGCTGGCAGCAACCAGCGCACCGTTGAAATAACTACCCGTTTACCTGCGGTAAATGCGGGAATTACCAGTTGCCAGTAACCTTTACTCTCTTATGAACCAACCAACTCAAACCTGGCTTACCCAAGAGGCAGCAGATCGGCTTAAAGCTGAGCTGGTGCAATTAGAGGGTCCACTGCGTGCTGAGATTATTAAAAAAATTGAAACAGCAAGAGCTGAAGGAGATTTAAAAGAGAATGGTGGCTACCACGCAGCACGTGAGGAGCAAGGAAAAATTGAGGGCAGAATTCGCCAACTAAAACATATGCT
>JBPCSS010000001.1:0-5456 GCA_051006855.1 Candidatus Nanopelagicus sp. | reverse complement strand
AAAATCACTGGCTTACTTAGTACCGGCCTTAGTCCATGGCAAAAAAGTACTTGTCGCAACCGCCACCTTGGCATTGCAGCGACAATTAGTAGAACGAGATTTACCAAAGATTAAGGCGGCATTAGATAAAGAGTTAAAGCGGGATATCTCATTTGCAATTTATAAGGGAGTTGGTAATTAGATCTGCCTGCATAAAATGAATAACGCACCAAATGTTCCTGAGGCCCAAGCAGTTCTTGAGGTTTCAACATTAGAGGCAGATGCCAAAAGATTACGGGCGTGGGCGCAATCACCAGCTGCAACTGGGGATAGAGATGACGCACCTGATGTGGATCGAAGAGTTTGGTCGGCAAACTCTGTCTCTGGCCGAGAATGCATGGGAGCAGATGAGTGTCCCTCTGGTTCTAAATGTTTTGCAGCTTTAGCAAAAGCCAAGGCACAAACTGCAGATATTGTGGTTACTAACCACAGCTTGTTGGCCATTGAGATTGTTGATTCTCATCCAATCTTGCCCGAGCGAGATGCAATTGTTTTAGATGAAGCACATGAGTTTATGGATCGCACCACACAAGCGGTGACGGAGGAGATAACTGCGGTGCGGGTCTTACGTGCTGCAAATATGGCAAGAAAACATCTGCCAGGAAAAGCTGCAGATGCGCTACATAAAGCTGGTGAAAAATTTGCTAAATCACTTAGTGAGTACGCAGATGATTTAAAAGCAGATCCAACTAGAGCTGCTCGGTTAGATAAATTACCTGCCAGCTTAGAGGCACCACTTAGAGCGGTTAAGGAGGGTGTGGCAGCAGTTACCGCATTAATCTCAGCTGATGCGCAGATAATTGATCCAAACTCAATGGCTGAGCGAGCTCGGGTAAAGGGTGCGCTAAATGAAATAAGCCAAACTGCCACGAAATTATTAAAGCCAGGTCACACCCATGTGCTTTGGTTTGAGCCAACCTACTCAACCTTGTATTTAGCACCCTTGGCAGTCTCGGATGTGTTGCGTGGGAATTTACTAACTCAAACACCGGTAATTGCAACCAGTGCGACCCTAACAGTTGGTAAATCATTTGATGCGATTGCAAAAAATATTGGCTTTGTTATCGGTGGCAAAAATGAGAGCGAGGATGAAGTAGATACCAATGATGAGCAGGTTAAGAAAAAAGGGGGAATGGATCCAGCAAATCTGCAGATCTTATATGTTGGCTCACCCTTTGATTTTGCTAATCAGGCAATGCTTTATCTGCCACGGGATTTACCAGAGCCCGGACGTGATGGTCCATCAAAGGAGGCGTTAACTGAGTTAGGTGAATTAATCCAAGCAGCCGGGGGCAGAACCTTGGCCCTATTCTCCTCTTGGCGCGGGGTGGAAGCAGCTGATGAACATTTGCGAGATGTCTTAGCTGAGTTAAAAATTCCCATAATTACCCAACGCCGAGGTGATTCAGTTGGGCCATTAGTAGATAAGTTTGCAAAGGATGAAAAATCTATTTTGCTTGGCACCATCTCACTTTGGCAGGGAATTGATGTGCCAGGATCTGCCTGCACATTAGTTGTCATAGATCGCATTCCATTTCCACGACCAGATGAACCAGTTTTCTCTGCCAGAGCAGCCGAGGCTGATGCAGCAGGCGGCTCAGGATTTATGCAGATCTCACTTCCTAGAGCTGCCCTACTTCTTGCCCAAGGAACTGGGCGATTAATTAGATCCCAAGATGATCGTGGGGTGGTGGCAATATTAGATTCTCGGATTGTTAATAAAAGATATGGCTCAATACTTTTAAACTCTATGCCACCTTTTTGGCGAAGTAGTGATGGCGCAGTAATTAAAGAGGCACTTCGCAGATTAGATGCGCAGTACTTAGGTAATTAAGCTTTTAATTTAGCCAGCAATTGCGGCCAGGTATTGGCAAAGCTTGGGTGCAAGCTTTTATTGGCAACCTGATCAATATCAACCCAGGCCACCTCCTTTGATTCATCATTTGCCTCATGGGCAACTAAATCATCATGTGCTTTAGCAATTACCGTGTGATATGCCCACACTCCATGATCATCGGTAAAAATCTCACCTGCACTTAATTGATCACCACTTATGCCCACCTCTTCATGAGCCTCTCTAATGGCCGCCTCAATTGGGCTCTCATGTGAGTCCCGTGCACCACCTGGAATACCCCAGGTATCGCCATTGTGAACCCAAGGTGCACGATGTTGCATCAAAATACTTTTTCCTCTTACTAAAAGTAATCCGGCCGCGCCATGTAAGCCCCAATGTTTGCCACCACAATCACATTCAATCCAACCATCGCCATCACGGTGTGCCATAAGAGAAGTTTTACACACAATCTCTTAATTCACAGCCAACAGTTTTTTCTAAGCAGAGCAATGGCGTAAAAACCTATCTTTAGCCAATGTTAAAGATTAATAAATTAATGATCACTTTACTGCTACCGCTTTTACTAACAAGTTGTGCCAGGGCGCAAGGAGCGTTAGCGCCAACTGGTGTGGCAGGAGAAAGTGAGGGTTTGCCACCAGTAACTCAGGCAGCTGATCAATATCTGCCAGATGTCACCCCTGCCGCCCTTGAGCCAATAATTAATTATGTTGATGGGCTAAATCTGGCCTTAACTGGTGAGTTTTTATACTTGCGATCAACTGCCTTGCCAAGCTGTGGCTGCTTGGCAATTGCAAACAGATTAGAGAGTTTATTTAAATCCGCCTCATTAATTGGTGGCCATTATGAGTTAAATAGCATCAAGTTAGAAAAGGATGGCGCAAATCAAAAAAGTTTTTTAGTTGTTGTTAATCGAAGTGATGTTAGAAAGATTGATAAGGCAAATCATCAATCAATACTTTGGAGCGCCTCTACTATCAAAAATACCTTTATTGTGAAACGAGTAGGAGCGGTGTGGTTATTAAGCGATACCAAGTAATTCTTACTCTTTTAATACTTCTTCCTACCGCCGTGGCCAAAGCTGATAATCAATGTTTGGATAAAACCTGCGTTGATGTTTTTACCCAGGATAACCAATTAATAATTACCGCATCTAAAAATGGCGTGAAGCCAACTGCTGCACCTAGTAAGAAGGCGGTGGCAAAACCAAGGCCGGTGGTAAGTAAGAAGATCACACCAAGTCCAAGTAGTAAGCCCGTTGCAAAAAAAGTGGTGGCAGCTGCAAAACCAAAGAGGTTGCCAGTAAAAAAGGCAGCAACCGCCTCCTTGTCAGATCGATTAATCAAATTACTGCCAGTTGGTGATATTAATTTTCAACCAGATCAGGATGCGCTGGTAAATATGCCGGTCTACTTTTGGACACATACTCCGCAACATTTTCAAGCGGTGGTACCAATTCTTGATTTAGTTGTTTATGTAAATCTGCATTCCACCTTCACCTGGAGTTTTGGCGATGGCAAATTTATTACCACCCAAAATCAAGGAGGGCCATACCCAGTTGGTTTAATCACCCACACCTATAAATCAAATGATAATTACCCAGTTAATTTAAAGATCACTTGGCGCGGCAGCTGGTCGGTCAATGGGGTAAGTACTGCGATAAGTGGGGATGGGATTACCCAAAGTATTACCAAGCAGATATCAGTTGTGAATGCGGTGGGCAGATTTACTAACTAAGGAAGCTATCCACAGTTTTTTTAATTGGTCGAGAAATCTTTACCTACTTTTTGCCAGGCTAATCAAATGACAAATAACCTATTACTAGATGATCAGATAAGTAAGTTAAGTGAAATAAATTATGAAGGCGATGATGTTTTAAAACAGCAAAGATTAGGTGCGATTGCACTCAATCAACTGGTGGCCAACTTTGCCCTGCTAAAACATGAGGAGGATTTTGAGTTAATCGCATTTGTTTTAATCCGGCTTAAGGATTTGCAGGTAAGAGATTATGCGATGGGGCTTAGTACTAAGGAAAATATTGATCAACAATTTAATCTCTGGCACTGGTTAATGAATCTGGCACCTGTCGGTTTCATCGCACCAGTTGCTTGTTTATTTTCTGCTATCGCTTATGAATCAGGGGAGGTTGAGTTAGCCCACTGCGCGCTAGATAAAGCATTTGCTGATGATTTAACCTACCCACTTGCGATTTTGCTTAGGCGGGTATTTTTTGCCAATTGGCCAGCTGACTCCTTTGCTGCCATGCGAGCCCAACTTCATCCCAAGATTTGCACCTCACTTTTTGGGGGTAGTATTTAATTACTAAACAGGGTGGTTTAGTAGATCGGGCAAATTTTGTGATTATTGGTATTCCAAAAGAGATTAAAAATAATGAGTTTCGAGTATCTGCTACCCCCTCTGGTGTGCATGCATATGTAAGTGCGGGACATCAGGTATTGGTTGAGAAAAATGCTGGTCTTGGCTCTGGCATATCAAATGATGATTACATCAAAGCGGGCGCGCAGATAATTGAAACAGCAGATGAGGTTTGGCAACGGGCAGATTTAATTCAAAAGGTAAAAGAGCCAATCGAGGTTGAGTATAAAAGAATGCGTAAGGGACAGATTCTTTATACCTATCTCCATCTGGCCGCCAATAAAGCTTGCACAGAGGCGGTCATGAAATCGGGAACAACTGCAATTGCATATGAGACGGTTGAGGTTGATGGCGGCCTTCCATTACTTGCCCCGATGAGTGAGGTGGCAGGGCGAATGAGTATTCAAGTTGGAGCAGCCGCGCTTGAGGCAAGTAAGGGTGGCGCTGGCGTACTACTTGGTGGCGTTCCCGGGGTGCGCCCTGGCAAGGTTGTAGTAAGTGGTGGCGGAGTTGTTGGTGTTGCGGCTGCAACTATTGCTCATGGCATGCGAGCTGATGTAACTATTATGGATTTAGATTTAAAACGTCTTGCCCAAATTGATCAGATCTTTGCTGGCAATGTTAAGACATTAGCCTCTAGTGGATATGAGATTGAAAAAGAGGTGACCCAAGCTGATTTAGTAATTGGCGCAGTATTAGTTCATGGCGCGAAGGCACCTAAGTTAGTAAGTAATGCTTTGGTTAAAAAGATGAAACCGGGCGCAGTATTAGTAGATGTGGCAATTGATCAAGGTGGCTGCTTTGAGGATTCAAAGGCAACTACCCATCAAGATCCAACCTATAAGGTCCACGATGCAATTTTTTACTGTGTGGCAAATATGCCAGGGGCGGTTCCGGCTACCTCAACCTACGCCTTAGCTAATGCCACAATTAAATATGGCTTAGCGCTGGCTAATAAGGGATGGCAGCAGGCGCTAGCTGATGATGCCAACTTAGCTAAGGGTTTAAATGTGCGTGAGGGAAAGATTATGTATGAGGCGGTTGCCAAGGCGCACAATCTCTAGTATTTTCATCCATAGGTCATGAGTCTTAGTTCATAGCCCCGGCTAACTAAGCGGCAACCCTCCACCACGGTGGGGTGCTCCGGGTGAAGACCAGGTCGATAGCAAGGTGCCATCGGCAAGTGTGG